>NZ_CP123990.1:2111666-2413333 GCF_029919115.1 Variovorax paradoxus | reverse complement strand
GTGTTGCGCGATGGCCCCACCTACACGCTCGATACTCTGCATGAGTTGCGGAATGAACAACCCCGTGCGCAACTGGTCTTGATCATGGGCGCCGACCAGGCCACCGCCTTGCCGACATGGCACGGCTGGCAGGCTATACTCGGCATTGCTATTGTTTCTGTAGCGTATCGCGCACTATCGACGGGCGGCATTGCTCGTTTTGATCCGAAAATGCTGTCCGGCCTTCCGGCTGGCGCACGTTTCGAAGCGCTCGAATTACCGGCCATGGACACCAGCGCTACCGAAATCCGGCGGCGCGCGGCGCTTGGCGAGGACATTTCCTCGCTGGTTCCGTCCGCCGTTGCACGCTATATTGACCAACACCACCTTTACCGCCCTGCCTGATGACCACTGAAGCCGCCGCCAAGAAAGACACCCAAAAACTCCAGCGAGCCATCATCGATGGACTCGAAGACGTCAAGGCGCAGGACATTCAGGTTTTCGACACAGAGCATCTTTCGCCGCTGTTCGAGCGCGTGATCGTTGCCTCGGGCACCTCCAACCGCCAGACCAAGGCACTGGCCGCGAGTGTTCGCGACGCGGTGCGCGAGGCCGGTTTCGGCAAGCCGCGCATCGAGGGCGAGGACAACGGCGAGTGGATCATCGTGGACTGCGGCGCGGCCGTGGCGCACATCATGCAGCCCGCCATCCGCCAGTACTACCACCTCGAAGAGATCTGGGGCGACAAGCCCGTGCGCGCAAAGCTCGGCGGCACCAAGCCCGCCCTTGCAACCGCCGCCAAGGTGACCGAAGAGAAGAAGCCCGTCGCGGCCAAGATGCCCAACCTGCGCCGTACCAGCGCGGCCAAGACCGCCATTCGCGCGGCCGAGCAAGAGGCCAAGGCCGAAAAGGCCAGCCGGAGCCCGGCGAAGAAAACCGCCGCGAAGAAGGCGCCTGCCAAGAACGCTCCCGCCAAGAAGACCACGACCGCGCGCGTGCCGGTCAAGGTCGTCGGCAAGCCCGCCGCGAAGAAGCCCGCGGCAAAGAAGGCGCCTGCCAAGAAGGCGCCAGCGCGCCGCGCATGAAGCTCCTGGTGGTCGCCGTCGGGCAGCGCATGCCCGACTGGGCGCAGACTGCCTGGGACGACTACGCCAAGCGCTTCCCGCCGGAGCTCAAGCTCGAGCTGCGTGCGGTCAAGACCGAACCCCGCGGCTCCAAGTCGCTCGAAACCCTTTACGCCGCTGAACGCGAGCGCATCGAAGGCGCCATTGCAAGGGGCATGCGCATCGTTGTGCTCGACGAGCGCGGCACCGCGCTCACCACCAAGGCACTGGCCGCGCGCCTGCAAAGCTGGCAAGGCGAGGGCGATGACGTCGCACTCGTCATCGGCGGGCCTGACGGGCTCGACCCGGCTTTCAAGGCCGCGGCACATGAACGCATCCGCTTGTCCGACCTGACCCTGCCGCACGCCATGGCGCGCGTGCTGCTGGTCGAGCAGCTGTACCGGGCCTGGTCCGTCAACGCGGGTCATCCGTACCATCGGGAATGACACCAGACTTCATCTATCTCGCGTCGCAGAGCCCGCGCCGTGCCCAACTGCTCGGCCAACTTGGCGTTCGCCACGAACTGCTGCTTGCCGGCCCTGATGAAGACGCCGAATCGCTCGAAGCGGCATTGCCCAACGAATCGCCCACCGCCTATGTACAGCGCGTCACAGGGCTCAAGCTCGATGCGGCCGTCGCGCGCCGCAAGCGCCTCGGCCTGGCCGATGCACCGGTGCTCTGCGCAGACACCACGGTCGCGCTGGGCCGCTCGATTCTCGGCAAGCCCGAAGATGCGCGCGATGCCGAGCGCATGCTCGCGTTGCTCTCCGGCGCCACGCACCGCGTGCTGACGGCTGTCGCGCTTCAACACGGCCGTCGCCGCCATGCGGCGCTCAGCGTGTCGCGCGTGCGCTTCGCGGCAATCGGCAAGAAGCAGATCGCGCGCTATGCCGCCAGCGGCGAGCCGCTCGGCAAGGCGGGCGCCTATGCAATTCAAGGGGCTGCGGCTGCGTTCATCGAGCACATCAGCGGGTCCTATTCGGGCATCATGGGACTCCCGATGTTCGAGACCGCGCAGCTTCTTCGCAGCGCCGGTTTCAATACCTGAGAATTCCATGCAAGACATCCTGATCAACTGGTCCCCGCAAGAGACCCGTGTGGCGCTGGTCGAGCACGGCGCGGTGCAAGAACTGCACGTCGAACGCACGCTCGAGCGCGGGCTGGTCGGCAACATCTACCTGGGCAAGGTCTCGCGCGTGCTGCCGGGCATGCAGTCGGCCTTCATCGACATCGGCCTGGAACGCACGGCCTTCCTGCATGTGGCCGACATCGTGGCGCCGTTCACGCCCGGCTCGCGGCCGAGCGCGGCCGCGCCAGACCGCGACCACCGCAACGGCGGGCCGATGGTGCCCATCGAAAAGCAGGTGTTCGAAGGCCAGTCGCTGCTGGTGCAGGTCATCAAGGACCCGATCGGCACCAAGGGCGCGCGGCTGTCGACGCAGATCAGCATTGCGGGCCGGCTGCTGGTGTTCTTGCCGCAAGACAACCACATCGGCGTTTCGCAGAAGATTCCTTCGGACCAGCGCGAATCGTTGCGCACCCGCATGCTCGCGCTGATCGAGGCCGCAGCGGCAGCCGACAGCGGCGGTGTGGTGCCTGCCAACACCGGCGGCTTCATCCTGCGCACCAACGGCGAAGACTCGTCCGATGCCGAACTGGCCGAAGACATTGCCTACCTGCGCAAGACGTGGTCGCGCATTCGCGAGGCGTCGGGCAAGGTGCCGCCCATGTCGCTGCTGCACCAGGACTTGAGCCTGCTGCAGCGCGTGCTACGCGACATGACCAGCGAAGACACGCAGACCATCCGCATCGACTCGCGCGAGCAGTTTGAGGTGCTGCTCAAGTTCGGACTCGAATACATGCCGCAGGCGGCCGGCAAGTTGCAGCACTACAAGGGCGAGCGGCCGATCTTCGACCTGTATTCGGTCGACGAGGAAATTGCGAAGGCGCTGGGCCGGCGGGTCGATCTCAAGTCGGGCGGCTATCTGGTGGTAGACCAGACCGAGGCGCTCACCACGGTGGACGTGAACACGGGCGGCTTTGTGGGTGCGCGCAATTTCGACGACACCATTTTCAAGACCAACCTCGAGGCGGCGCAGGCGATTGCGCGGCAACTGCGGCTGCGCAACCTGGGCGGGATCATCATCGTCGACTTCATCGACATGGGGCGCGACGATCACCGCGAGCAGGTGCTGGCCGAATTCCGCAAGCAGCTTGCGCGCGACCGGGTCAAGACCACCGCGGGCGGCTTTTCGCAGCTCGGCCTGGTCGAGATGACGCGAAAGCGCACGCGCGAATCGCTGGCGCACATGCTGTGCGAGCCGTGCGCGGCGTGCGGCGGGCAAGGCATCGTGAAGACGGCTCGCAGCGTGGCCTACGACGTGATGCGCGAGATATTGCGCGAAGCGCGGCAGTTCACGCCGCGCGAATTCCGCATCGTCTCGTCGCCGCAGGTGATCGAACTGTTCCTGGACGAAGAAAGCCAACACTTGGCGGGCCTGAGCGACTTCATCGGCAAGCCCATTTCATTGCAGGCCGAGCCCGCCATCGGGCAAGGGCAATACGACATCGTATTGCTCTGAGCGGTCAGCTCAGAGCGTCGGGTCCTGTCCCGGCGTTGCACTGCGCACGGCCAGCGTCTGCAAGCGCGCATAGAGCCCGTCGAGCGCCATCAGCTGCTCATGGCTGCCTTGCTCGGCAATGCGGCCTTTTTCCATCACGATGATCCGGTCGGCGTGCTGGATGGTCGAGAGCCGGTGCGCAACGATCAGCGTGGTGCGGTTCTGCATCAGGCGCTGAAGGGCGTCCTGCACCAGCCGCTCCGATTCTGTGTCGAGCGCTGAAGTGGCTTCGTCGAGCAGCAGGATGGGCGCGTTCTTGTACAGGGCGCGCGCAATGGCCAGGCGCTGCCGCTGGCCGCCCGAAAGCTGCGTGGCGTTGTGGCCGAGCACGGTGTCGATGCCCTGCGGCAGGCTTTCCACATGGCTCGCAAGATTCGCGGCCTCTATGCATTGCTGCACCCGACCGCGGTCGATTTCGGAGCCCAGCGCCACGTTGGCGGCCAGCGTGTCGTTGAGCATCACCACGTCCTGGCTCACCATGGCGAATTGCGCGCGCAGGTTCTTGAGTTCCCAGTCGGCGGTGTCGTGGCCGTCGAGCAGCACCTGCCCGCCGCTCGGCAGCACGAAGCGGGGGAGCAGGTTGACGAGCGTGGTCTTGCCTGAGCCCGACGGGCCGACGAAGGCGACGACCTGGCCCGGCTCGATGGCGAGGCTCACGCCGTCGAGTGCGCGGGCCTCGTCTTCGCCGCGGTAGCTGACCACGGCGCCTTGAAGCTCGATGCGGCCTTGCGCACGTTCGATGCGAAAGCTGCCTTGCGGCTCGGGTGCCACGTCGTCGATCAGCACCAGGCCGCGCTCGAGTGCCGCCAGGCCGCGGGTAATGGGCGCAGCCATGTCCGCCAGGCGGCGGATGGGCGCAATCAGCATCAGCATGGCCGTGATGTAGGCGACAAAACCGCCTACCGTGAGGCCTTGCTCGCCGCTTTGCCAGAGCGCAATCATCACCACCACCGACAGGGCAAGCGAGGCCATCATCTGCGTGAGCGGCGTCGTGGCAGCCTGCGCGATGGTCGACTTCACGGCCAAGCGATTCAGGCGCTGGCTCAGCTGCTCGAAGCGTTCGCCTTGTGCTTCTTCGGCGCCGTGAAGCCGCACCATGCGGTGCGCGAGCACGTTTTCTTCCACCACGTAAGCCAGCTCGTCGGTGGCCTGCTGGCCCTGCTGTGTGAGGCGGTAAAGGCGCTTGGAAAACACCTTCATGATCCACGAGATGCTCGGCACCAGGAAGGCGACGATGAGCGTGAGCTTCCAGTTCAGGTAGACCAGGTAGGCGAGCAGTGCAACCAGCGTGAAGCCGTCGCGCGAAAGCCCGAGGAGCGCCTGCACCAGCAGCATGGAGCCCGTCTGCACCTCGTACACCACGGTGTTGGATAGCGCGCTGGCCGACTGCCGCGAGAACAGGGCCAGCTCGGCCCCGAGCAGCCGCTGGAACAGCACGCGGCGCAGCCGCTGCATGCCTTCATTGGCAATGCGCGAAAGTGCATATTGGGAAATGAACTGCGCAATGCCGCGCACGGCAAACAGCAGCAGCACGGCGGCCGGCACGATCCACAGCGCCAGCTGGCCGCGGTTGAACCCGCGGTCGAGCAGCGGCTTGAGCAGGGCAGCCATCAAGGGCTCGGTAATGGCGGCCAGCAGCGCGCCAACGAGGCCGACGGCCCACCAGTGGCGCGAGCCGCCGAACCAGGTCATGAGGCGCGCCAGCCGGCGAATCAGGGGAGGGCGTGCGGTCTCACTGCCGGGGGATGCTTGCATGGCGGCGGATTCTACGGGGCGCCCGCAGAGGCCCTCGGAGAGCGGCTTTGTAGGACTGCATCGCTCGATACACGTTTTGTGACGGCACTGTCAAACCAGTGTGTAACATGTGGCCCGTCGCATCGGGTAGAACTTTTTTCCCCGAAACATCTCCGAACCGCATGAACAAGCCGTTGCCAGTTTCCATTCCAACTCCTTCTTCATCGTTTTTTGCACGCCGCAGCCTTGTAGCGGCTCTTGCTGCAACTCCCATGATGCCCGCGCTCGCCCAGTTCCGGGTCGAGGTGTCGGGCGTCGGGCTGACGCAGTTGCCCATCGCGCTGGTCCCGTTCAAGGGCCAGGACGCCTCGCCCCAGAAGATTTCCGAGATCGTGCAGGCCGACCTCGAACGCAGCGGCCAGTTCCGCGGCGTCGATGCCTCGGGCCAGGCGCTCGACGAAGCCTCGCGCCCCGACCTCGCGCTGTGGCGCCAGCGCACCGCAGATTCGCTCGTCGTAGGCAGCGTCACGCGGTTGGGTGACGGCCGCTTCGACGTGCGCTTTCGCCTGTGGGACGTGGTGCGCGGGCAAGACCTCGGCGGCCAGAGCTACACCGTTCCGCAAGGCGACCTGCGGCTCGCGTCGCACCGCATTGCCGACTACGTCTATGAGAAGCTGACCGGCGACAAGGGCATCTTCTCGACCCGCATCGCCTACGTGACCAAGGGCGGCAGCCGCTATTCGCTGTGGGTGGCAGACGCCGACGGCGAGAACGCGCAGGCCGCGCTTGCGAGCCCGGAACCCATCATTTCGCCCGTGTGGTCGTCCAACGGCCAGCAGCTCGCGTACGTGTCGTTCGAGTCGCGCAAGCCGGTGGTGTACGTGCACAACGTGGCCAGTGGGCAGCGCCGGCTGCTTGCCAACTTTCGCGGCTCCAACAGCGCGCCCGCCTGGGCGCCCGACGGCAACTCGCTGGCCGTCACGCTCAGCCGCGACGGCGGCTCGCAGCTCTACACCATTCCGGCAAGCGGCGGCGAGCCGCGCCGCCTGACGCAAAGCGCCAGCATCGACACCGAGCCCGTCTACTCGGCCGACGGCGGCACCATCTACTTCGTGAGCGACCGCGGCGGCGCCCCGCAGATCTACAAGATGAGCGCCGGCGGCGGCGCGCCAACCCGTGTCACGTTCAGCGGCACCTACAACATATCTCCTTCTGTCAGCGGCGATGGCCGGTGGTTGGCCTACATCTCCCGCGTTGGCGGTGCGTTCAAACTCCACGTGATGGAGTTGGCAACCGGCAATGTCTCGGCCATCACCGACACCTCGGCGGACGAGAGTCCAAGCTTTGCCCCCAACAGCAAGCTGATCGTCTACGCAACGCACCTGCAAGGCCGCGAAGCGCTCATGACGACCACGCTGGATGGAAAAATCAAGGCACGGCTCGCGGGGCAGGCGGGAGACATAAGAGAACCGGACTGGGGTCCGTTTCAAAAGCAATGACCAAGGTTTATTTGAGGAGTTCCAGAATGTTGAAACGTACGATTTATTCGCTGGCTATCGTGGCTCTGATTGCCGGTTGCTCGTCGGGCACCAAGCTCAACGACACCCCGGTGACCGACCGCTCCGGAAGCGCCGGCAGCCAGCAGGGCAGCGCCAGCGGGGTCGCACCCGTCACCATCGACCCCAATGCCGGCACCGCCCAAGGTCCCGTCGGCATCGAACGGATCGTCTATTTCGACTACGACAGCTACACGGTCAAGCCCGAGTTCCAGTCCCTCATCGACGGCCACGCCCGTTTCCTCAAGGCCAACCCGCAGCGCCGTGTCTCCATCGAAGGCCACACCGACGAACGTGGCGGCCGCGAGTACAACCTCGCACTCGGACAGAAGCGCTCTGAAGCCGTTCGCCGCGCCCTCACCCTGCTGGGCGTGAACGACGCGCAGATCGAAGCCGTGAGCTTCGGCAAGGAAAAGCCGGCGGCTCAGGGCTCGGGTGAAGAAGTCTGGGCACAGAACCGCCGCGCTGAACTCCGCTACACCCGGTGATGCAACACGCTCTATTGCGAGGCGCGGCACTGGCTGCCGCCTTGCTTTGCGTTTCGGCAGGCTCGCAAGCCGCGTTGTTCGAGGATGACGAGGCGCGCCGCGCCATTCTCGACCTGCGCCAGCGTGTCGAGGCCATGCGCCAGCAGACCGACCAGCGGCTCACCGACGAAAACGGCCAGCTGCGCCGCAGCCTGCTCGACCTGCAGAACCAGATCGAGCAGATGCGGGGCGACCTTGCGCGCATGACCGGCCAGAACGAGCAGCTGCAGCGCACCCTGGCAGAAATGCAGTCGCGCCAGAGCACCATCGACGACCGGTTGAAGCAGAACGAGCCGACGAAGGTTTCCGTCGACGGACGCGAGTTCTCCGCCGACCCGAAGGAAAAGGCCGATTTCGATGCGGCACTCGGCATCTTCCGTGCGGGCCAGTTCGCCCAGGCGCAAACCGCCTTTGCCGAGTTCGTCAAGCGGTATCCGCAAAGCGGCTACAACGCCTCGGCGTTGTTCTGGCTGGGCAATGCGCAGTACGCCACGCGCAACTACAACGAGGCCATTGCAAACTTCCGCTCCATGCTGTCGCTCGCACCCGACCACGCCAAGGCTCCCGAGGCCGTGCTGTCGATTGCAAACTGCCAGATCGAGCTGAAGGACACGCGCGCCGCACGCCGCACGCTGGAAGACCTGACCAAGGCCTACCCGCAATCCGAAGCCGCCCAGGCCGGCCGCGAGCGTCTCTCGCGCCTGCGTTGAAGCTGGCGGAGCACTCCGCTTGAATGCAACCCTTCCGCATGCGTTGACCGTTGCCGCGGCTGTCGTCAGCGACACCGCGGCGCCTGACTTTGCGCGCCGCTTCGGCGGCCTCGAGCGCCTCTACGGCGTGGCGGGAGCCGCCGGCATCCGCAACGCCCATGTGGTCGTCGTCGGCATCGGCGGCGTAGGTTCATGGGCTGTCGAAGCCCTGGCGCGCAGCGGGGTGGGGCGGCTGACGCTGATCGATCTCGATCACGTGTCCGAGTCGAACATCAACCGGCAGATCCACGCGCTCGATTCGACCGTGGGGCAGGCCAAGGTCGACGCCATGCGCGACCGCATTGCGCAGATCAACCCCGAGTGCAAGGTGTTCGCCATCGACGAATTCGTCGAGCCCGGCAACTGGACGGCGCTGCTCGATGCAGCGCAAGCCGCAAACGGGCCCGCAACCGCAATCATCGACGCGTGCGACCAGGTGAAAGCCAAGCTCGCGATGGCGGCATGGGCGCGTGCATCGCGCGCCGCCTTCGTTACCGTGGGAGCGGCCGGCGGCAAGCGGCAGGCGCACAAGGTCGACATCGACGATCTCTCGCTCGTCACGCACGACCCGCTGCTTGCCCAACTGCGGCAGCGCCTGCGCAAGGAACACGGCGCGCCGCGCGAAGGCCGAAAGATCGGCGTGACCTGCGTCTTCAGCCGCGAAAGCGTTGCACCGCCCGACGCCTCCTGCGCCATTGAAGGTGACGGTTCGCTCAACTGCCACGGCTACGGTTCCGTGGTGAGCGTGACGGCCACCTTCGGCCAATGCGCGGCAGGTTGGGTTCTCGACAAAATCGCGACTAACGCCGCGCTATAATCTTTGGCTTTGCCGGATTCAACGTCCGCAAAGAAGAAAAAATGGTTCCGGGACGTTAGCTCAGTTGGTAGAGCAGCGGACTTTTAATCCGTTGGTCACTGGTTCGAATCCAGTACGTCCTACCACCCGAATCGCGCGAAAGCCAAAGGCCTGCTGTCGAAAGACAGCAGGCTTTTTTGTTTGAGCCACGCAAAAGCTCCGAATCGCTCCCGGCTGACACGCGCATCGGCCCAAACCTACGCTGGAAACCAAAGTCTTCACCTTCAATCGCGCCCACGTCGAACGGAGGTTGAGGCGTGCCGTACGTCTCCCCGTTGGCGGATCAGGAGACAACCATGCGCACTCAGAACGAGAAGAAGAACGATGAGGCCAACACCGGCGACCACGATGCCGGCATTGATCCCCCGCAGGGCCTGACAGGCAGTACCCGGCGCTCGCTTTTGCGCAGCGCCGTGCTGTTCGCGATGTTCTCGGGCACCGGAATCAGCTTGACCGCCTGTGGTGGCGGCGGCGGCGGTGGTGGAGGCGGTGGGGGCATCGGTATTGGGGGCGGCGGAGGGGGAGGCGGCGGAGGCACCCCACCCGAAAGCTCCGGCTCGCTGTTCAAGCACGGCATCGCCAGCGGCGATCCGTTGTCCGACCGCGTGATTCTCTGGACGCGCATCACGGCGCCTGCGCCGGGAACCATCAACCTCTCCTGGGAAGTGGCCAGCGACGAGCGCTTCGGGATCATCGTTGCGCGAGGCAGCACGAGCACAGGCCCCGAGCGCGACTACACCGTGAAGGTGGACGCCACAGGCCTCCAGCCTGCGAGCGTCTACTTCTATCGTTTCACAGTGGGCAGCGAGAACTCGCCCATCGGCCGCACCAAGACGCTGCCTGTGGGCGGCGTGGCGCAGGCCAGGCTGGCGGTTGTCTCGTGCTCCAACTTCCCGAGCGGCTACTTCAATGTGTATGCCGACATCGCCAAGCGCACCGACATCGACCTGGTGCTGCACCTGGGCGACTACATCTATGAATACGGCAGGGTGGGCTATGCGTCGCAGCTTGCCATTGCCATCGACCGCGAGTCGACCCCCGACCACGAGATATTGACGCTTGCGGACTACCGCCTGCGCCATGCGCAATACCGCACCGACAACGACCTGCGCACCCTGCATGCGCGGCTGCCGATGATCGCCGTGTGGGACGACCACGACCTGGCCGACAACGCATGGTCGGGCGGTGCCGAGAACCATGACGAAGCGACCGAAGGCAGCTTTGCCGCGCGCCGTGCCGCTGCCGTGCAGGCCTACCACGAGTGGCTGCCAACGCGGCTGCCCGAGCCGGCCAATCCGCTGCGGATCTATCGCTCGTTCGATTTCGGCACGCTGGCGTCGATCCACATGCTCGACACCCGGCTGATCGGTCGCGACAAGCAGGTCACGCTCGACCAGTACCTGGCCGGCGAGGCGGCCGGCTCGACGCGGCAACTGCTGGGCCAGCCGCAGGTGGATTGGCTTTCCGGGCGCATGGCTGCATCGGCGAGTACCTGGCAGGTGCTGGGCCAGCAGGTACTCATGACGCGCATGCACATTCCCTTGAGCATTGCAGCCAACTTCTCCCTTGAAACCTTGAGCGACTACCTCGCTGCGCAGGCGCTGCCGGATTCCGCGCGCAGCGACAGCCAGCGCGCCCTGCTTGCGCAGCAGAAGGTGCCTTACAACCTCGACGCGTGGGACGGCTACCCCGCCGCACGCGACGCCGTGCTGGCCATGGCCCGCACCCAGGGAAAGAACCTGATCTCGCTGGCTGGCGACACCCACAACGCCTGGGCCGGCAACCTGACGGATCCCTCGGGGCAACGCGTGGGGGTGGAATTTGCAACCTCGTCCGTTTCGTCCCCCGGCTTCGAACGGGCGCTGCCCTTGATTGCCAACGATCTGCTGGCCGACGGCTTCCGCCGCATGGTCGACGACCTGCGCTACGCCGAGACGAGCAAGCGCGGCTATGCCGTGCTCACCCTGACGACGGCCGAAGCGCGTTGCGAATACATCGAGATCAGCACCGTATTCAGCCGCGACTACACCGTAAGAGCTGCTGCCGTGCTGCGCGCACTGCCGGGTGCCACCAACCTGCAGGTGCTTGTAGCCTGAGCCTCCGCGGCGCCGCCCGGGCGGCATTGCGGTTAGCATATTCGGCTGCGTACGCAAGGCGGATGGATCAATGCGGATATTGCTTGTAGAGGACGACAAGGTACTGGCCGACGCTCTCTCGCGCGCGCTGGTGCAGTCCGCTCACGCGGTCGACATCGTCTCTACAGGCGAAGAAGCCGACCATTCGCTCGCGCTCGGCATCTATGACCTGGCCATCCTGGACATCGGCCTGCCAAAGCTGAGCGGGCTCGACGTGCTGCAGCGGCTGCGCTCGCGCAGGTCGACGATGCCCGTGCTGATGCTCACCGCCTTCGACACGCTGCAAGACCGCGTTCGCGGCCTCGATCTTGGTGCCGACGACTACCTGGCCAAGCCGTTCGACCTGCCGGAGCTCGAGGCCCGCGTGAGGGCACTGCTGCGCCGCAGCACCAATTCCACGCCGTATCTCGAGCATGGAAGGCTGCGTTTCGACACGGTGGGCCGCCGCGTGTTCTACGACAAGAAGCCGCTCGATCTTTCGCCGCGCGAGCTTGCCGTGCTCGAGCTGCTGATGATGCGCGAGGGCCGCGTGGTCGGCAAGGAGCAGATGGTGAACCACCTGTACGGGTGGGGCGACGAGGTCGGTGAAAACGCGATCGAAGTCAATGTCTACCGGCTGCGCAAGAAACTCGAGCCGCTGGGATGCGAGATACGCACCGTGCGCGGCATGGGCTATCTGATGGACCGCAGCGATGCGGAAACCTGAGCCCAGGCTGCAGCGCAAGCTGCTGGCCTGGCTGCTCGGTCCGCTCGCCGTGCTGCTGGTGCTCGACACCGGCGCTGCCTACTGGAACTCGCTGCGCTTTTCCAACCTGGCCTACGACCGTGCGCTGTACGAGATCGGGCGCGAGATCGTGCTGCACGTCAAGCTCGATGGCGCCCGCCCGCGGCTCGATCTTTCCGAGGCCGCGGGCAACGTGCTGCTGCTCGACCAGGAAGACCTGCTGTTCTACCGCGTCGTCAGCGAGGACGGCGTTGCGCTTGGAGGCGATGCCGAAATGCCCCCGCCGCAGCAGGAGGACCCTGCCAGGCCGCGCTTCTACCGCGACTCGGTGCGCGGGCAGCCGGTGCGCATGCTGGTCGCCCGCATGCCCATCGGCGGCAACCCCGGCGCGCCGATGGTGAAGGTGCAGGTTGCAGAAACGCTCCACAAGCGCACGCGGCTCGCGTGGGAAATGCTGGCCAACGTGGTGATACCGCAGTTGCTGCTGATCGTGATGGCCACCGCCGTGGTCTGGTTCGGCATTTCGCGCGGGCTCGAGCCGCTGCAGCGGCTGCGCCGCGCGGTGTCCAACCGGTCGCACCTGGACTTGAGCCCGATCGACATCCAGGACGTTCCGGGCGAGGTGCGTCCGCTGGTGGACGAAGTGAACGAGCTGATGGCACGGCTCGGACGGACCTTCGATTTCCAGAACCGCTTCGTGGCCGATGCCGCCCACCAGCTGAAGACACCCGTCAGCGGCCTCAAGGCCCAGATCGAACTCGCCCTGCGGGAAAACGATGCCGAACGCGTGCGCCATTCGCTTGCGCAGCTCTACATCAGCGCCGACCGGCTCTCCAGGCTGGTTCAGCAGTTGCTCTCGCTCGCCCGCAACGAGCCCGGCGCCCTCGACGCCATGCAGCTGGAGCCGCTCGACCTGAACGCCTACGCCCTGGAAGTCAGCATGGACTGGGTTCCGCAGGCAATCAAGCGCGACATAGACCTGGGCTTTGAAGGCGTGGAGCATTCGCTGGTGATCAACGCCGACCGCGACCGCCTGCGCGAACTGATCAACAACCTGATCGACAACGCCGTTCGCTACAGCCAGCCGGGCGGCCGCGTGACCGTGCGCGTGAGCCAGAGCGGCACCGACCAGTGCCGCCTGGCCATCAGCGACGACGGGCCCAGCGTGCCGGTGGAGGAGCGCGCGCGCATCTTCGAGCGCTTTCACCGCCTGCTTGGCACGCAGGAAGACGGCAGCGGCCTGGGCCTTGCCATCGTCAGCGAGATTGCCACGCTGCACGGCGCGCGCATTACGCTGGAAGAAGACATAGACGGCGTGGGCAACACCTTCAGCGTCTTCTTTCCGCTGCGCGCAGCCTCGGCCTGAGCCCGCGGCTGTAAGCTGGATGACAGCTGGCGGACAAGTTACTGACAGCGTACCGGCAGAAAGGTGACAGCGCAGGCCCGTAGCCTCGAACACGACGGAACCGCAGTGGTTCCGCGTTCACTTCGAGGAGACAACATGTCGTTTCTATCCAGTCCGGATTTCTGGATTGCCCTTTCGCAGATCATCCTGATCAACATCGTCCTGAGCGGCGACAACGCGGTCGTCATTGCCATGGCCTCGCGTTCGCTGCCGCCGGCACAGCAGAAAAAGGCCATCCTGTTCGGCAGCATGGGCGCCATCGTGTTGCGCGTGGTGCTGACGTTCTTTGCGGTGTACCTGCTCACGCTCCCGTACCTCAAGCTGGTCGGCGCCGCACTGCTGTTCTGGATCGGCATCGGCCTCCTGAAGGGCGACGACGGCGAAGAAAACCTCGACGGCCACTCCAGCCTTGCCGCGGCCATCAAGACCATCGTGGTTGCCGACCTGGTCATGAGCCTGGACAACGTCGTCGGCGTTGCAGCCGCAGCCAAGGGCAATGTTCCGCTGCTCGTGTTCGGCCTGGTGATCAGCATTCCGCTCATCATCTTCGGCAGCACCCTCATCCTGAAGCTGATGGACCGTTTCCCGATCATCATCACCCTGGGCGCCGCACTGCTCGGCTGGGTGGCCGGCGAAATGGCAATGTCCGACCCGTCCATCGCAGGCTGGGCCGCTGAGCAGCACGTGCTGCACAAGGTGGTTCCCGCCATCGGCGCGATCTCGGTCGTGATCGTCGGCAAGTGGCTGACCAGCCGTCAGCAGCCGGAACCCGCCAACGCCTGAAGGTGCCGCTGTGAGACGGCGCATTCTGGTCCCCATCGACCCGACCGACCCGGCCCGCACGCGGTCGGCCGTCGATCAGGTGGTGCGCATCTGCCAGCGCGAGCCGGTAGCGGTCCGGTTGCTGCGGGTGCAGCCCGTGGTCTCCGGCCACGTGGCAATGTTCTTCGACGCGCAAGAACTGCGCGAGCTCCAAGAGGACGCGGGCGCCGAAGAACTGCAGTTCGCGCAGAACCTGCTGGCCATGGCCGGCATCTCCTGCTCCACAAC
The DNA here is from genome assembly GCF_029919115.1 of Variovorax paradoxus. Classification (NCBI taxonomy): domain Bacteria; kingdom Pseudomonadati; phylum Pseudomonadota; class Betaproteobacteria; order Burkholderiales; family Comamonadaceae; genus Variovorax; species Variovorax paradoxus. The sequence goes on along the minus strand of NZ_CP123990.1, from coordinate 2,398,894 downwards.
CGTGGTGATCGGCCGCAGCGCCGAGGCCATCGTTGCGGCGGCTCGCGACTTCGGCTGCGACCGCATCGTGTTCGGCCGGGAAGAGCCCAGCCTGGCAGGGCGCATCTTCGGTTCGCTGGCACAGCAAGTGCGCCAGCTGTCGGGCGCGAGCGGCGGCAACTTCCAGGTCATCGGCTCCTGAAGCAAGGCCCGAGGCCGGCCCTTGCGAGGGCCGGCTTCATGTTTGGCCCATGACCGGCCCGTATCTGCCGGCCAGGGTCAGCGGTACGAGAGCACCAGCCCGTGCACCAGCCGCGTCCATCCATCGAGCATCACGAACAGCAGCAGCTTGAACGGCAGCGAGATGGTGGTGGGCGCAATCATCGACATGCCGAGCGCCAGCAGCACCGTCGCCACGATCAGGTCGACCACCACGAACACCAGGTAGATGATGAATCCGATCTGAAAGGCGCGCGTCAACTCGGTCAGCGTGAAGCTGGGCACCAGCACCATGAAGTCGTCGTCCTTCAGCTGCTCGGCCCGCGCCTTGGGCCAGATGTTGGAGGCCGACTTCAGGAAGAACTGCCGCTCGCGCTCGTGCGTGTGCTTTTGCAGGAACTCCTTTACCGGCACCTTGGCTGCGTCGATCACGGCCATGATGTCGCCCATGCTCTCGCCCTTGATGCCGAAGTTGCGGTTGCGCAGCGTGTCGCCAATGTCCATGCCTACGGGCGCCATGATGTAGACAGTCAGGATGACCGCGATGCCGTTCAGCACCATGTTCGGCGGCGTCTGCTGCAGGCCCAGCGCCGTGCGCAGCAGGCCGAACACGATGACCAGCTTGGTGTAGCTGGTCACCATCAGCGCCGCGAAGGTCGCGAAGCCGAACGCGACCATGACCGCAACGAGTGTGAGAGGCTCCGGAATTCCGCCTTGCATGGATGAGAAGCCCGTTCAGACTTCGCCGGGAGCGAACTCCGACACGCGCACGCCCAGCCGGTCGCCTACCGCCACCAGGTAGCCTTTGCCCAGCACGTTGCCGTGCGCAAGGATGCGAACCGGGCTGCGGTTGAGCGGCTGCGCCAGGTCGAACACATGGCCCGCGCGAATGCTCTTCAGCTCGCCGAGCGACATCGACAGGTCCCCCACCTCGAAACGCAGCGTCACCTCCAGCGCATCGAGCCGGTCGAGCGGCAGGTTGACGTTGTCCGCAGCGGGCGCGGGGTCGGCGGGCGTGTCTGGCTTCATGGCACTGTCTCTCGATTGCTGAACGGTGATGCGCGAGCCTTCGGCAACCGCCCAGAGGTGCAGGCCCCCGGGGCCTCCCAGCTCGGCGGTGACGACGATGGCGGAGCCCGAAGAACTCCATTGCTCGATGCCGACGATGTCGCCGGGGCGGATGCTGCTTATTTCGCGAAGCTGGATCGGCGTGCTGCCAAGCCTGAAGCTCACCGGCAGGCGCAAGGCATGAAAGGCTTCGCTCGTTCGCGCGGCATGGCGGGGTCCGGTGGCGGCAGGCACCAGTGCATCGAGCGTGGCTGCATCGTCGAACTGCACGAAACCGCGCAGCATCGCGCCGCCGTCGGATGGCGTCGCCACGAAGAACGCTGCGCGCCCGGGGTCGCAGTGCAGCGTCGGGCGCGTCTCGGCTTCCGACGGCTGCCATTCGAAGTGCAGGCGCAGCGATTTTTCCAGCGCATCGATCACCGGGTGAAGCGCATCGGCAAGCAGGATGTAGCGCAGGTCGCGCGGCAGCAGGTCGATGCGGCGCTCGCCGAGCAGGGCCTGCATGCTTGGCGCATCCATCGCGATATGGCCGATGTGCGCGCCGAGCCTGAAGCTGTAGCTCTCGCGCGATGTGTGTGCAAAAGCTTCGTCGTGATGCCACGCGAGCCGGTAGCTCACACCCTTGACCTGCACGCCATGCGACGGCGCCGCCGAGTACAGGCGATTGAGTGCCCGCGCATTCGCCATATCGGCCCGAGGCAACGTGCGAGCCTCTCCGAGCTCCGTCACTGCTTCAGCAGCTTGGGCCGGCATGCATGCTTTCGTTCGAGCAAATGCTACGTCTTGTCACCATCTACACACCTTCACGCAAACGCGAAACACCTTCGTGTCGAAGTCGGCGGAGCTTAGCGAAACGGGCTCGGCGCAGGTAGTACGCAAATGCGTAGTGCCGCGCGCGCCACAGGTCGTTCGGACTTACGAGAACTCGTGGTTGCCGTGGACGAAGTGCGCCGCTTAGAGTCCAACGCCACGTGAGGTTCTCTTCACGTCAACAACTCCAAGAATCCAATAGGGCAAGGACGCAATGGCGAGTCCCTCGCGAACTCTTCGACAGTACCGCGGCAGCTTTCGCGATCTGCTGGGCAACGCCGGCCGCTACAACGACCTGCTGCTTGCAGGCTTGCTGGTTGTGGTGGTGGCGCTCTTCGTGTTGCCGCTGCCCACGCCGCTGCTCGACCTGCTCATTGCGAGCAACCTCGCCATCAGCCTGGTGCTGCTCATCGTTGCGATGTATGTGCCCTCGGCGCTTTCGCTTTCCACCTTTCCGTCGCTGCTTCTCTTCACCACGCTGTTCCGCCTGGCGCTCAACATTGCGTCGACCAAGCTGATCCTGCTGCAGGCCAATGCGGGCCACATCATCGATACCTTCGGCAAGCTGATCGTCGGCAACAACGTGGTGGTGGGTGGTGTGGTGTTTCTCATCATTGCCATCGTTCAGTTCATCGTCATTGCCAAGGGCTCCGAGCGCGTGGCCGAGGTGGCGGCGCGCTTCGCACTCGACGCCATGCCGGGCAAGCAGATGAGCATCGACGCCGACGTGCGCGCCGGCGCGCTTTCTTCTGCCAAGGCGCAGAAGAAGCGCCAGCTGCTGGAGCAGGAGTGCCAACTGCACGGCGCCATGGACGGCGCCATGAAGTTCGTGAAGGGCGATGCCATTGCCAGCATCGTCATTGCGCTCATCAATATCCTTGCGGGCATTGCCATCGGCACGCTGATGCACGACATGACGCTGGGCGCGGCGCTGCAGCGCTACGCCATCCTGACGGTGGGCGACGGCATGGTGTCGCAGATTCCGTCGCTGCTGGTGTCGATTGCAGCGGGCATCGTCATTACGCGCGTGAGCTCCGGCGACCGCCGCGAATCGCAGCTCGCGCAGCAGATCGGCGAACAAATGATGGCGCACCCCCGCGCGCTCATCATTGCCGGCCTTGCCGTCGCCAGCTTTCTCGTGGTGCCCGGTTTTCCGAAGTGGGTGTTCGGCCTGCTTGCCGCAATCTTGCTGGGCCTCGGGCTCGCCATGCGGATGCTGCGCCGGCAGCGCAACACCCCGGACTGGATATCGCACGGCGACGGCGTGGCCGCGGAGGAAACCGACACCGACCACGCCATTGCCGCACCGCTGGCGGTGCGCCTGTCTTCGGGCCTGCGCACCGCGGTCGACCGCTTCGTTCTCGACCAGCACCTGTCGCGGGTCAAGACCTCGGTCGAGTCGGACCTCGGCCCGATCTTTCCGCGGCTGCAGCTGAACTACGCGGAGGGCATGGCCGACAACGAGTACCAGGTGCTGGTGCACGACGTGGCAGTGGCGCGCGGAATGCTCAGGCCCGGCTGGCTGTTGCTCGATCCGGCGCAGGCTGCTGCAACACCGCCGGGCGCAGAAGTCGCAGAGCCGTTCGGCCCTTTCGCGCGGGTGGTGTGGATGCCGGCTCCGGAGGCCGGCAAGACCGCATGGACCTGCGCCGAAGTGGTGGGCCTGCATGTCGACCACACCGTGCGCCGCCATGTGAAAGACCTGATCGGCCTGCAGGAAGTGCAGCGCCTGCTGCATTCGGTGCAGCGCGATGCACCCGAGCTCGCGGCCGAAGTGCTGCGCGTTGCCTCTGCCCAGCGCATTGCCGAGGTGCTGCGCCGGCTGCTCCAGGAGGGCATTCCGATTCGCAACCTGCACGCAATTTTCGAGAGCCTGACCATGTGGGCAGCCAAGGAGCAGGACGGCATTGCACTGACCGAGCTGGTACGCATCCACCTCGGGCGCTACATCACCAGCCGCTATGTGGGCGCGAACCGGCAGCTGGAGGCGATTCTTTTCGAGTCGAGCCTGCTCGACCGGGTGCAGAACGCCATCGAGCGTTCGCCGCGCGGCAACCTGCTGCTGCTGAGCCCCGCCGTCACGCAGGACATCCGCGAACAGCTGCGCCGCATTCTGGGCTCCACGGCCAACCGCGTGGTGGCCATCGCGTCATCCGACGTGCGCCGCTACATCAAGAACCTGATCGAGCCTGTGGCACCGCACATGGCCGTGCTGTCTTACCAGGAGATCGACGACGACGTCGCCCTGCAACCCGTGGGCTGGATCACCAACCCCACCGCGCATTGATGAACGACAACAACCACCTGTTTTTCGAGGGAACCGAAAAAAGCCATGACACCGCAGAACATCCTGGACATCACGCGCGAGGGCCTGATGCTCGTGCTGTGGATCTCGCTGCCGGTGGTGGTGGTGGCAACGCTCTCGTCGCTGGTGGTGGCGGTGCTGCAGGCGGTCACGCAGGTGCAGGACCAGAGCATCGGCCAGTCGGTGCGGCTCATCGCGGTGATGGTGGCAATCATCGTCACGGCGGGCTGGCTGGGCCGCGACGTGATGCGCTTCGCGGAGCGCGCCTTCCTTTCGCTCACTTCGCTTTCATGAGCGCCGCAATGACGATTGCCGTGCGCCTTCTTCTCGCCCGGCGGCAGGCCTTCATGCTGCTGTGCGGCGCCGTGCTCATGCTGCTGCTTGTCCAGCATGGCGTGGCCGCGGAGTTCCGCTGGCAGAACAGGCCTTTTCAAATAGTGGCCAACGAGAAGCCGCTCAGCGACTTCATTCGCGAGCTTGCCGCGTCGCAGGGCATTACCGCGGTGATCGATCCCAAGGTCAACGGCGTCATCAGCGGCAAGTTCGATGGGCCCGCCAAGAACATCCTGAACAGCGTGTGCTCGGTGAACGGCCTCACCTGGTACTACGACGGCGCTTTTCTCTTTGTCGACCTGGCCGCCGATGCAAAAAGCGAGGTGTTGCCGATTGCGGCGGAGAACGCCGGGCGCATCGCCGAGACGCTGGTGCGGCTGCACATTTCCGACGAGCGCTATCCGCTCAGCATCAGCGAGCGCGACGCCAGCGTCTATGTGACCGGTCCGCGGCGCTATGTGGAGATGGTGCGCCAGGCGGTGAAGCTCGCAGACCAGAAAACCGCCATGGCCGAGGGCGCCGAGATCCGGCTCTTTCCGCTCAAGTACGCCTGGGCTTCGGACTTCCGCATCAACCGCTCCGGCAAGGAGACGGTGATTCCGGGCGTGGCCAACGTACTGCGCAGCCTGTACGGCCGCGCGGGCAACCAGTCTTCCGGCGGCGCCAGCGGGCGCGGAACCGGTGGGCCGCTTTCGGTGGGGCCCAACCGGCAGATCAAGCTGCGCAGCGGCGAGACCATCAACGCACCGAAGATCGACATCGCGGGTGCGGGCCAGGGCGCCGACGGCACCACGCTCGGCGGCATGTCCAGCCTTACCGGCAATGAGCTGCCGCAGTTCCAGGCCGACACGCGCATGAACGCGGTGCTGGTGCGCGACATGCCCGACAAGATGGCGCAGTACGCACGGCTGATCGAATCGATGGACACGCGCCCCCGGCTGGTGGAAATCGAAGTGACCATCATGGACATCAGCTCCGACACGCTCAGCAGCCTGGGCATCGACTGGCGCCTGCACGGCCGGCACGCCGACTTCCAAACCGGCCGCGGCGACCGGACGCCGCTCACCTGGGGCGGCACCGGCACCGAGGCCGGCCAGATCGGAAGCTTCGACACGTCCGGCAATCCGCTCACGCCGTTGGGCGGCATGTTCACCGCCGCCATCGGCAACAGCGCGCGCAACTACCTGCTGGCCCGTGTTACTGCGCTGGCCACCAACGGCAACGCCAACTTCGTGGCCCGGCCCAAGGTGATGACGCTGGACAACACCGAGGCCGTGCTGGAGAACCTGAGCGAGTTCTACGTGCGCGTGGACGGCTTCCAGGATGCGGGCCTTTTCAGCATTACCGCCGGCACCGCTGTGCGCGTGACGCCGCTCATCATCGACGAGAAGGCCGGGCGCGGCGTGATGATGTCGATCGACATCGTCGATGGCGACCTGAGCCCGCAGTCGGTCGACAAGATTCCGATCGTGCGCCGCCGCACGGTCAACACGCAGGCGCTGGTGGACGAGGGCGCAAGCCTCCTGATTGCCGGCTATTCGTCGGAAGAAAAGAGCAACGCGGTCACCGGTGTTCCGCTGCTGAAAGATCTTCCCGGCGTGGGCGGCCTCTTCAGGTACACCGACAAGAAGCAGGCCAACATGGAGCGCTTCTACCTGCTCACGCCGCGCCTCGTCACGCCCGGCTCCACGGCCTCGGTGCCGATGCTGCCCCTGCCAGAGCCCGGAGGCTGAGCATGGACCGCGAAGAAGTTCCGTTCGACGACGACAGCGCCAGCGCCGAGCCCATGGTGCCGCAGGGCATGCATGCGCAGGCCCCGGGCTGGTGCCTGCGCTTCCTGAGCGGCGCGGTGAAGGGCCGCACCATCGTGCTCAAACCGGGCATCAATGTGCTGGGCTCGGGCGGCGAGTGCGAGGTGATGCTGCCCGGCGGCGACGTGCTGCCGCGCCACCTGGCGTTTACCGTCGGCGAACTCGTGGTGTCGATGCAGCGCCTGGGCACCGCCTCGGCACGGCTCAACGGCGAAGAGATGCAGCAGCCGCGCAAGAGCGTGGTGGCAGGCGACATCGTGAGCGTGGGCCAGATCGACTTTCAGCTCGACCGCACTTATCCCGCCAGTGCGCAGGAAGACCGCATGTTCGCGCCGGTGCACGGTCCGCTGCACGAAGGCGAGGTAACGGCGCTGCAGCCGGCTTCGGGCGCACAGCGCCTGGGCCTGTGGGTGGGCGGCGTGGTGGCGCTGTTGGCCGTGCTCGGCATTGCAGTCATGGCGCTTGGCGTCGGGCAGGGCAGCGGGGTGAATGGCAACAGCGTGAACCTGGCGGAGGTCGAAAAAGCGCTGGTGCCGTTCCCCGAGGTCGAGGTCATTGCCGCACCGGGCGGGCAGTTCGGCGTCAAGGGCTACGTGGAGTCGAAGCAGCGCCGCAAGACGCTGGAGGACGCCATGGCGCGCTTCGGCAGCAAGGTCAGCGTGAATGTGCATTCGGCAGAAGACATGGTCGAGCAGGCGCGCCGTTATGTCGACGACCCGGGCGTGGCCGTGACCTACACGGGGCAGGGCCGCCTGGCGCTCACCGGCACGGTCGAAGACGCTGCCGTGCGGCAGAAGATCCGCCGGCTCAGCGAAGACCTGCATCCCTCTGTGCTGGTGTCGGACAAGGTGCAGTACCGCGAAAAGCCCAAGACCGAGAACAAGGACGACGACATGCGCGCCCAGTGGGACAGCTGGCAAAGCGTGCTGCCGGCCCGCATGGTGAGCATTACCGAAGACGGCGACGGCCTGCGCCACATCCAGCTTTCCAACGGCAACCGCTACTACGAAGGTTCGGTGCTGCGCTCGGGTGCCGAGCTGAAGCGCATCGATGCCGATGGGCTTGTCCTGAGCGGCGGCGTGCCGAACAAGAAACCCGCGAGGTGAGAGATGTGTGCAGACATGCCGCTTTCACCTCGCGCTCCCCGATTTCATGCTTTGGTGCCCCAGGGCCGATGCATGGAATGGCTTCGTCCCGCAGGGGCACGGAGCACTTTGATCCTCAAGTGAAAAACCCAACCCTTTGACAGGAGTTTCTTATGAGCGCAGTCGACACCTCGATCCAGCAAATGCAACAAGCCGCAGCCGACCAGGCTCGCCTGATGAGCGTCAGCATGGCTGCGGGCGCCACCATCTCCGGGGCGGCAGCCACGGCGCAGACGGTGAACGGCGCCAATGCGGCCGGCACCGAAGTGGCCAAGTCCACCGGCAACGACATCCGCCAGTCCGCCAAGCAGAACTGACGGGGAGGCCTGCGCGGAGCCGCAAGGCTTCGCGCGGCCCTTTTTCTTTTCCGAGGAGAGTAGACATGACCGATCCCATTGCGTCGGCGGCCGTTGGCGCGCCGCCACCCGAAGCCGCTGCCTCCGCCACATCGCAAGTCGCACAGGCTTCGCAGCAGAGCGCGGGCCCCTCGCGCTTCGAGCCGGGCGAAACGCGCATGTTCGCCAACATGATGCAGGGAGCGCAGCCACCCAGCGGAACGGCCGCGCCCAGCGCCATCGGCGATGCGGCCAAGTCGCTCGCCGCGCAGCTGTCGGGCAACGTGCGCTCCATCGAGGACATGCGCAAGAGCATGCTCGAGTCCATCGATTTCGCAGACCCCATCAAGACCATGTTCGTGATGACCGATCACGCCATGGAAGCCAACATGATGTTTGCGCGAATGCATATTTCCACCGGGCTGGCCAGCGCCGCGACCAGCCTGTTCGGCAGCCTGCTGAAGAACCAGCAATGAACAAGCTCCCACGCCCGCGCTGGCTGGCTGCGCTCGTGCTGTTGCTGGCGTTGGCCGGCTGCAAGGTTGCGCTTTATTCCAACCTCAAGGAGCAGGAGGCCAACGAGATCGTTGCCGCACTGTCGAACGAAGGCATCGGCGCAGCCAAGACCCGGCTCGAAGGCAGCAACTGGCAGGTGGAGGTGGACGAAGACCGCCTGAGCCAGGCGCTCGAAGTGCTGCGCGCCCAGGGCCTGCCTGCCGAACGCTACGTGAGCATGGGCGAGGTGTTCCAGAAGCAGGGGCTGGTGTCCACGCCCTCGGAAGAACGCATGCGCTACATCTACGCCATTTCGCAGGAGCTTTCGCAAACCCTGCGCAATGTCGACGGCGTGGTGTCGGCCCGCGTGCACGTGGTCATTCCGGCCAACGATCCGCTCAGCGAGAAGATCCGGCCCTCGTCCGCGGCGGTGTTCATCAAGCACCGGCCCGACGTGGACTTGCGCCTGCTGGCCCCGGCCGTGAAGGACATGGTGGCGCACAGCATCGAAGGGCTTGCGCACGACCAGGTGTCGCTGTCGCTGTTCGAGGCGCGCCGCGCCGGCAGCGCGCAACCCACTGCAAACGCCGGCGGCGCGCCGATGGTGCTCGGCATGTTCTCCACACAGACGGCCATGGTGCTGCTGGGCCTGCTGCTGCTGGCCGCCGTCTGCCTCATGGTGCTGCCCGGCCTGCTGCGCCGCCAGGGCCAGGACTGGCGCACCTGGATGCGCCGCCAGGTGCTCAAGCGCTGATCCGCCGATCAACCATGCAGGCACCGGCCACCGCTCCACCCACCCATGCCGCCATGCCCGGCCCGATGGACCTGGTGCGCCTGGTGATGCGCTTCAACCTGCACCCCGAAGCCGACCTGCACCCGAGCTGGCTGCCCGCGAACTGGCCGGTGCGGTATCGCTCGGTGGCGCGCATGGGACCCGCCGGCCGCGCCGTGCTGGCCGACCTGCTGCGGCGCGGGCAGGGCGCAGGCCATGCACAGCCCGCAGCACAGCTGCATGCGGCGGGCGACTACAACTTCGATTCGCGGCTCAAGCGGCTCGCGCTGCTCGACGCCGCGTCGCTGCGCCGCCTGGCGGCCTACATCGGCTTTTGCGCGCACCTGCCGCTTTTCAAGGTGCGCGGCGGGGCGGGCCTGCAGATTCGCCGGCAGGCGCGCCGATTCGACCACGATGCCGTCGACTTTGTGCTCGACCGCGTGCCCCAGCTCACCGAACTGCGCATGGACAGCACCGTGATGCAGCAGCGACCCATGGCCACCGGCCGCGTGGTGCTCGACCGCGGCTACCGGCTGCTCCTGGGTGCCGCCGCATCCGAAGGGCCGCTGGTGCAAGGCCGCCTGCAGCGCAAGCTGCCGCGCCGCATCTCCGCCTTGAGCGTGCCGGCCTTCGAGCCGCGCCAGGCCTCGCAACTCAACGAACTGATGCTCTCTTGCATCGTTCCCGAAAGACTGCCGCAATGGGACTGGCTTTTCTGATCACCACCGACAACCTGCAGCTCCTGAGCGAACGCAAGGTGCTGAAGGAAAACGAATACGCGGCACTGCTCGATGCCGCGGCCGTGGTCGACACCGCGCGCAAGGAAGCAGCGCGCATCGCACGCCATTCCGAAGACGAGGCCGAGGCCAGCCGCCGCAAGGGCTATGAGGAAGGCCTCGCGCAGGCGCGCGCCCAGTACGCCACGCAGCTCGTTTCCGAGAGCATGGCCGTCGAGCGGCAGCTGCACGCGCTGCGCGCATCGATGGCGCAGATCGTCGTCAAGACGCTGGGGCAGTTTCTGGAAGAGGCCGACCCCGCGGCGTTGTTCCGCTCGGCCCTGCTGCGGGTCGAGGCGCTGCTGCGCGTGGAGTCGTTCATTACCGTGCGCGTGGCGCCGGAGCAGGAGGCCCACATGCGCGAAACCCTGCACCGGCTGCGCAGCGATGCCAACTGGAACATGGCCATGACCATCACGCCCGACCCCGACCTGCCGGCCGGCGCGTGCATGGTGCAAACCTCGACCGGCGTGCTCGAGATCGGCGTCGATGCGCAGCTGGAGGCGTTTCGCCGCGCGGTCGAGCAGGGCGGAATGATGCCGGCGCAGGGGAGGGGTCAGTGAGCGCGCAAGCCACAACGCCCACTGCGGCACCGCTCGGCGTCGGCATGTCCGGCGCGGCCCTCGATATCGTGGCCGAGCTGGAGGCGGCGTTTGCGCATGTCACGCCGGTGGCCATGCGCGGCCGCGTCAGCAAGGCCGTCGGCATGCTGATCGACGCCACCGGCATCCAGGCGCATGTGGGCGAGCTGTGCGAGCTGGTCACGCCCGGCGAGCCGCCGCTGCTTGCCGAAGTGGTCGGGTTTCGCGGCAACACCGCCATCCTCACGCCGATGGGGTCGATCACCGGCATCTCCGCGCTCACCGAGGTGGTGCCGACGGGGCGGGGCCATGTCTGCCCGGTAGGCACCGGCCTGCTGGGCCGGGTGCTCGACGCGCTGGGCCAGCCCATCGATGAGCGTGGTCCGCTTGCGGTGCATGCGCGCCTGCCCGTGCATCGCGAGCCGGTGAGCCCGCTCGCGCGGCGCATGATCGACGCGCCGCTGGCAACCGGCATTCGGGCCGTCGACATGCTGCTGACGCTGGGCGAAGGACAGCGCGTGGGCGTGTTCGCACCGCCCGGTGTGGGCAAGAGCACCTTGCTCGGCATGTTGGCACGCGGATCGACGGCCGATGTGAACGTGATTGCGCTGATCGGCGAGCGCGGGCGCGAGGTGAAGGAGTTCATCGAGCACAACCTGGGCCCTGAGGGTCTTGCCAGGACGGTGATGGTGGTGTCCACCTCCGACCGGCCGCCGATGGAGCGCATCAAGTCCGCCTATGTGGCGACCACCATTGCCGAGCACTTTCGCGACCAGGGCAAGAAGGTGCTGCTGCTGGTCGATTCGCTCACGCGCTTTGCGCGCGCGCAGCGCGAAATCGGCCTGGCAAGCGGCGAGCCGCCCACGCGGCGCAGCTACCCGCCGTCGATCTTCTCGATGCTGCCGCAGCTGCTGGAGCGCGCGGGGCAGGGCAAGGCCGGCTCCATCACCGCGGTGTATTCGGTGCTGACCGAGGGCGACGAAGAAAACGACCCCATTGCCGAAGAGGTGCGCTCCATTCTGGACGGCCACATCGTGCTGTCGCGCAAGATCGCGGCGGCCAACCGCTATCCGGCCATCGACGTGCTGGCCAGCATCAGCCGCGTCATGCCGCTCGTCACATCGCGCGAGCATGGGGCTGCGGCTGCGCACTTTCGCAGCCTGCTGGCCAAGTACCAGGAGATGGAACTGCTGGTGCAGATCGGCGAATACCGGCCGGGCAGCGACGCGCTGGCCGACGAGGCCATTCAGGCGCGGCCCGCCATGCTCGAATTTCTGTCGCAGCCGCCAGGAACCAGCCTCGCTTTCGAGCAGTCGCTGGCGGCATTGCTGCGGGGTGCAGCCAAGATGGAGCACGCCGGATGAGCATCGACTGGAAGCTCCTGGCCGACGTGCGCGAGCGCCAGAAAACCGTGGCAATGGGCGTGGTCGCGCGAGACCGCGTAGCCGCCGAGCAGAGCCAGGCGCGGCTGATGCAGGCCGAAGCCCTGCGCGAGCAGCAGCAAGAAAACAAGCTGCGCCACTGGGAGGCCACCCGCGGCGCGCTCTCCGGCGGCCAATGCAGCGTGGCGGAGTTCCGGAGCGCGGGCGCATGGAGCGGCGCACTCGATGCGCGAATTGCACAGGCCGGCGAGGCGGCGGCACAGGCCGCGCGCGCGCACTCCGAGCGGGAGCAAGTGCTGGAGCAAAGCCGCCGGCAACTGCGCGCCGCTCATGGCGAGCTTGAAAAGGCCCAGCAAATGCAGCAGCGCGCACGCATGGAGCGCATGCACCTGCGCGAACTCCGGCTCGAAGACATCAACGAAGAGACCACCGCACAGGCCTGGGCCATGCGGCGGCCCGCCTAGGCACGGAGCAGGCATTCGAATGGAAAGCTTCGAACTCGGCCACATGGAGCAGTTTTTCTCGGCAGTGGTGCTGACGCTGCCCAGGCTGTTCGCCATCTTCTCGGTGGTGCCTTTTCTCTCGGGCGGAATGATCACCGGCACCGTGCGCAACGGCATCCTGCTGATGCTCGCAATCTTCATGTCGCCGGTGGCGGGCGACGTACCGGCCGCATCGATGGCCACCTGGGTGTTCATTGCGGGTAAGGAGGCGCTCATCGGCGTGATGCTGGGCCTGGGCTTCGGCATCTTCATCTGGGCCATCCAGAGCGTGGGCGACCTGATCGACTTCCAGACCGGCTCCAGCAACGCTTCTTTCTTCGATCCCGTGGCAGGGCACGAGAACGGCGTCACCAGCGAGTTCCTGGGCTGGATGGTCATCACGCTTTTCGTTTCGGCAGGCGGCCTGCTTGCCATGCTGGGCGTGATCGTCGACTCCTACCGCATTTGGCCGGTGGGCTCGTTCTTTCCCAACCTGGGGTTGGTGCTCGAACAGTTTGCCGTTCGCCAGGGCGACACGCTGTTTCTCTGGATCGTGAAGCTGGCCTCGCCGGTCATCGTGGTGCTGCTGCTGGTGGAACTGGGCGTGGGCCTGGTGGGCCGGGTGGCGCCGCAGCTCAACGTGTTCGTCTTTGCGCAGCCGCTCAAGAGCCTGCTCGCGCATTTGATGATGCTGCTCTTCCTGTTCTTCGTGTATGAGTCGCTGCAAGACTTTCTGCGGCCCGAGAACGGGGTGCTCGACTTCTTGCGGTCCACGCTGTAGCGGGTGAAGCATGGCTGAGAAAGACCAGGACCCAACCCCCAAGCGCCTGCGCGATGCGCGCAAGCGCGGCGAGGTGGTGTTCAGCACCGACGTCGCCTCCACGGTGGTGTTCGTGGTGGTCGTGGTGGCGCTGTGGCTGGGCGGGCAGCTCATCTACAACCTGCTGCGCGAGCTGTGGCTGCATGCAACCAGCACCACCCTGCTCACGGCACCCGAAGACCGCTTTGCCGAACTGCTGCTGCATACCGGCGAAACCCTGGTGTGGGGAACGCTGCCGGTCATGGCCCTTGCCGCCCTGGCGGGCATTGTGGGCTCGCTCTTTCAGGTGGGCGGCGTGGCGGCCTGGGAGCGCCTTCGGCCGGACATGAACCGCATGAACCCGGCCGAGGGCCTTGCGCGCATTTTCTCGACGCGCAACGTGATCAACCTGCTGAAGATGTCCACCAAGACCGCGCTGCTGGCGGCGCTGCTGTTCGTGGTGGTGCGCGGCTTTCTGGATACGGCCCTCAAGCTGGGCTACGCGCGGCCCGAGGGAATCATGACGGCCTCCGCCCACATGGTGCTGGTCGCCTTTGGCTGGGCGGTGCTGATCTACGCGGTGATGGCCGCGGTCGACTACGTGCACGAGCACCACGAGTTCATGAAGCAGCAGCGGATGTCCATCGAGGAGGTCCGCCAGGAATACAAGGAGATGGAGGGCGACCCCATCAACCGCTCGCGCCGCCGCACGGCCCACTTCGAGGCGGTGTACGCAAGTCTCAACGACCGGGTGCGCGCCGCGTCGGCGGTGATCCATTCGCCGCGGGTTGCCGTCGCCCTGCAGTACCTCGGCGAAACCGACCTGCCGCGCGTCATTGCGCGCGGCGAGGGCGAGGTGGCCGCACAGATCAGGCGCTTTGCCGGCGAAGGGCTGATACCGACCGAGTTCGAGCCCGCGCTGGCCGAGCGCATCTACGACGAAGTGCCCGAAGACCAGCCGATTCCGCGCGCGCTGTATGCGCCCGTGGCCAAGTTGCTGCGTTGGGCGCAAGGCAGCGAATGACTCTTGTCGAGAAACCGACGATCGAAAGGAACCAGCCATGTTGATTGCAGATGGTGGCGGCGGCGCACGCGTGCCGGTGAACGTACCCAACCCCGTGAGCAAGGCGCAACAGCCCGCGAGTTCGGCCGAGTCCGACGCCGCGGCGCGTGCGCGGGAACTGCAGCGGCAGCTGGAAGCGCTGCTCGAAAAGCTGCGCGAGGCGCAGCGCCAGGCTGAGGAGGCCCGCAAGCGCGCCATCGAGGCGCAGCGCAAGGCGGCCGAAGCCAGGAAGCGTGCGGAGGCCATGGAGGCCCAGGCGGAAAAAACCAGGCAGCTGGCCGACGCCAACAAGGCCAAGAAGGCGCAGCAGGAAGCCAAGCTGGAAGACGCGCGGGCCAAGGACGCGACCGCGCAAGCCAACCTGAAGGACAAGGACGTCACCCTGCTGAACGCCCAGGTCGGCCAGAAGCGCGAGGAAAAGAAGAGCCCCGAGGCCAAGGCCTCCGCCGCGACCGACAAGAAGGTGCGCGACGCGCAGGCCGAGCGCAACGATGCGCAGGAGACCAGCGACTTTTCGAAGCTCTATCTCGACGCGCAAAAAAAAGAGAGCAAGGCGCAGGACGCAGAGGCCAAGGTCGAGCGGCTGACGCCCACGCCGGGCCGCCCCTCGTACACCATTACCGAGAAGGAAACCAAGGCGCTCGGCGACGCCGAGAAAGAGGCCAAGACGCTGCGCGGCGAGGCCGATGCCGCAACGAAGAAGTTCGCCAGCCAGATCGGCGAAGAAGCCAATACCGAGTTCTGGGGGCCGCCGGCGCCTGACGCCAAGGCCGGGCCGCCCGCAAAGGCCAACGACGATCCGTTGCAGACGCCGCTCACGCAGTTGCTGCAGGTTACGCCCAAGCCCACTGGCAATCCGGCTGCGAACAACGGCTTGCTGTTCACCCCGACGCTGACTTCCGGCACCACCGGCACCACCGGCACCAGCGGCACCAGCGGCACCAGCGCAACCTCGCCGTTCATCACCTATCTCAAGGCGCCCGAGCCGGCTGTCACGCCGCAGGTGAAAAAAACGCTCACGGACATTGCCGACGGAAAGAGCGTGGAGCAGATCGCAAGCGACCGCAAGATGCGCGTCGACCAGGTGCTGTCGGAGGCCAACGCGGCGGGCGTCAAGATCACCACTGCCGCGCCGAAAGACGGCGTGCAGGCAACCACCATCCAGCGCGGCGATGGCTCGCTGACGTACAGCCGCAACGACAAGCAGGACACCCTTTCGGTCAAGGGCAACATTGCCGACCCGAAGGCGCCCGGCGGCCAGAAGGCCATCGACGCGACGGAAGACGCCAAGGGGCGCTACAGCCAGGCCACCAAGGACGCCAAGACCGGCGCCACGACCACCATCACCATCGACAGCAGCGCCGGCACGCGCACCGTGAGCGTGGTCGACAAGCACGGCAAGCGCACCGACACCACCACCTCGCTGACCGGCGCGCAGGTCACGCGACCCGTGGGCGACTACGAAGGCTACCTGGAGGTGGCCAAGGCTGCGGACCTGACGCCGGAACAGTTGCTGGCGCTGAACCCCGACGTGGACTACGGCAAGGCGCTCAAGCCCGGCCAGGAACTGGTTGTGGCCGGCGTGCCCACCACGGTCAAGACATTCAACAAGGACGGCTCCACGCTGGAGAAGACAACCGCGAGCGACGGCACGCTGCAAGTGGTGGCCACGAGCGCAAGCGGACGGCGTACGGTGCTCATGGGCGAGCCCGACGCGAAGAACGGCCCGGGCGAGGAAGCTCGGAAGTCGATCTTCGACGACAAGAAGTCCGTGGCCGAAACCGCCAAGGCGTTGGGCATGACGGAAGACGAAGTGCTTGCGGCGCTGCCCGAAGGCACGGTCGATGTAAGCAAGCCCAGCGCCGACAACGGCCACGTCGAGACCCGCACGATCTACGATCCCGCCACCAACCGCCTGGTGGTGGAGAGGAACGACTGGAACCACGGCGGTGGCAGCCGCGAGGACATCGACGACAAGACCAAGTACACGGTCACGCAGAAGGATCCGAAGACAGGCAAGTCCGAGCGCGTCGAGGTCAGCGGCGGCCTTGGCTACCTGCAGCACCAGGCCGAGGACAAGGCCAAATACGCCGACAGCTATGGCCAGCAGATCAGCGATCTGGACAAGACGATCCGTCTCTACAAGCGCATGGGCGAACCGGTGACCGAGCTGGTCGAGCAGCGCAAGCTCTTGGTGTCGCAGCAGACCGATGCACGCGGCGACGCCACGATTGCCAACACCAAGGCCACTGCAGCGCTCACCAAGCAGCAGCAGGTAACGGTCGACGAGCAGGCCCGCGTGGCCTATCAGAATCTTGCGTACGCGCGGCCCGGCAGCAAGGACCAGGCCACGGCTGCCAAGGCGCTGGACGACCGGCTCGAACTGCTCGACCATGTCGACCGGCTCGTCGACGTGGCCGACAAGGACGTGGACCTGGCCAAGGCTGGCGTTGATCAGGTGAAGAAGCAGGACGCCAAGGAGCAGGCCGATGCAGACCTGCAGACCGAGTTCCAGGCCTGGAAGCGCACGTGGCTCTGGAACGGGCTCGACGAAAAGGAAATCCAGAAGCGCGAGGCCCAGGGCGCCACTCCTCCGGGACCGATGTACCGCAACTCCGAGGAAGAAGACAAAGCCGCATGGAAGGCCTTCGTCCAGCAGCAGGAGATGATGGACGAGCATGGCGACAAATACCTTACCGATGCGGGGCGGCCCGCGCGCAATGCCTGGCTCAACCGCAACCAGGCCAGCGACGCGGCGCTGGATTCCGCCATTCGCTACGACCAGGCCTCCCTTGCGAGCGGTACGGCCAATACCCACCTGACCAAGGGCGAGTTCGACCGGCTGCAGCAGAAGAAAGACGCGTGGACCGACGCCAATCCGGCGGTCATGCCGGAGAAGTTCAAGGACCAGGAGAAGCTCGACACGCTGGCAAAGAACGTCGCCGACGGCGAGATTGGCAACCTCGAGGTCGGCGAGCACAAGAAGCACACCGAGTACCTGAAGACGGTCTCCGCGCCCGACCGCGCCGACCCCGAGGAACTCAAGAAGGCCGAGGACAAATACACCGAGGACAACCAGGAAGCCACCACCAGGCTCAACGGCCAGATCAAGGACATTTCGGAGCGGCCCCTGCGCGAGAAGACGCGCTCGGTGGACGACTACATCACCCAGTGGGGCAAGACCAATCCCGAGATCCAGAAAGAGCTGGACGCGCTGGGCAAAGACCAGGACCAGCGCAGCCTGCGCGCGGCCGAATATCGCAGCGGGCAGATCCACAAGCTCCTGTCCGCGTCCGACGAGGGCAAGGAGCTGCAGGCGGCGATCAACCTGGGCTATTCGCTCACGGATCAGTGGCTGAAGATCGGCGACAAGGACGACGACCGCCTCAAGAAGGACCTCGAGGGCATCGAGAAGGGCATCGAAGGGCACACCTGGGTGCGCGACGTCTGGGGCAACATGGCCGGCGACTCCGCCGAAGACGCCAAGAACTACACGGAGAAGCAGCGCGACGGGCTGCGCGACCTGCGCGACGACCTTCGTGCGGGACGGATCTCGGCCTCGGAGTACGCGAGCCGCGAGAACGAGTTCATGGACGCCTACGACGTCGAGTCCGACAAGATGGCCGACCGGGTGCGCGACAGTGACGGCACCTGGAGCGTGGTCGACGACGCGGTGCGCATGACGGTCACGGCGGCCGCGGGTATTGCCGCCACCATCGCTTCTGGCGGCAACGTGGCCGTGGGTTTTGGCACGGCAATGGCCGTGAGCGCACTGTGGGACACCACGGGCGACGTGGTCGCCGCCGCGCAGGGGCGCGACATCTACGCCGACGGCCACACCTCGCTGTGGACGCTCGAGGCCAAGGCACTCACCGGCAACGCAAGCTGGGACGACGTCAAGTTCACGCTGAAGGACGAGCTCGTCGATGCGGCCACCAACGCTGTTACCGCCACCGGCGTGGGCGCGGGCATCAAGACCAGCGCCGCCGTGAGCGCCAAGCTGCTGGCCAACGGAACGATGGTCGGCAGCAAGGGCGCGCTCAACCTTGGCGGGCGCGCGCTGGTGGGCGCGCGCGCGGGCATCACCTCGCAGGCCGTCGACGGTACCGGCCGCGTGGCGGTTGAAATAGGCCGTGTCGGGCTCGACGGCAAGCTCGGCACCGAAGAGGGCAACAGGCGCATCGGCGCAACCTTCGTCAGTTCGGCTGCGGGCCTGGTTACCGCGCCGGTCACGGGCGGCGTGTCGGGCGCAATCCCGTTGTGGAAGGCGGTGTCGCCCGCCGCGCAGGCGCAGGCGCAGGCCAGCGGCGTGGCGGCCAAGCAGCAGCTGACCTACGCCGGGCTTGGTGCGCAGTTCCTGAATGACGGCGCGGCGGGCCTGGGCACCGGCGACCTCATCTCGCTGGCCAACGAGGGCCGGCACATGAACCGCGGCGAGTTCATCGCCGCCTCGCTGCAGGTGATTCCGGGTACGCTCAACAACGTGGCGCTGCACCCGGCCATGGCTGCGCGTGCGCGCAGCCAGGCCGAGGCCGCGCAGGCTGCAGCCCCGGCCCGCGCCCTGCACGACGAGCTGGTGGTGACCGAGCTCACGATGCCGCACCTGGCGAATGAAGACAGCCTTTTGCCCGCGCAGGTGTCCGAAGCAATGGCGCCGGGCGGCCGCGTCGAGCTGCATGTTGCCGCCGATCGCCCGGACGGGCCGATGCCGCGCAACGGCGAAGCTGCGGACATCGATCCCGAGCAGGCAGCTGCGATCCACGAGCGGCTGCGCAGCGCCGGCTTCGACCAGATCCGCATCGAGCACAACCCCGATGCCGAAGCCGGCGCGCCCGGCTTCATCGTGCATGCCGTCAAGGAAGGCGGCGAGATCTCGACCGACGGCGTGGTACCGCTGCTCTCGCGCGCGGTGCCGACCGAATCCGAGGGGCAGGACGCGTCCAACGCGGCCGATGCCCCGGATGCCCCTGACGCCCCCGACTCTGCGAACAACGGCGTCGACGGGCCGAACAACAACAACGCCAACAACAACGACAGTTCCAACTACGCGCTGCCTCCGCCCGGCAGCAGCCTGCACACGGTGAACTGGGCCGGCACGCTCAAGTCCATCCTGCAATCGGGTGGCACGCTGCGCAACACCGCGTTCTACCTGCACGCCACGCCCTACGACGAGAACACCGGCCTCGCGCTCAACGCCGGCGAGCATGGCCTGCCCCGCGCGGTGGACGGCGAGACGCCTGCAGGGCGCAACGCCGCGTATGCCGGCGCCGACAGCCCCGAGGCTCTGGCCGCCCTGCCGCCTGCGCGCTACACCACGCTCAAGGACGCGTTGGACGCCGCGCAGGCGGGCACCGGCGACCGCGGCCACGACAACATCGCCATCGTCTACGAGCCCAAGCTCGGCGCGGATGGCCAGGTGCCGCCAGAGGCGGTGCTGGCCACGGTTCACATCGACAAGCCTGGCAACGCGCCGGCGACGCTGCGCGACGTGAGCCCGAATCCGCACAGCAACATCGCCGAGACAGTGGCGCTGCGGGTGAGCTATCCGGTGGTGCAAGCCGCCACGCGGGCGGCCTCGGGCCTCATCCTGCCGGGCAGCGCCGCGCGGGACAACTTCTTGCATGTGCCGGACGACGCCACCGTCTACTACATGGACAAGTCGAAGCGCGTCACGCAGATTTCTGTCAATGACCCGCGCGTGGCGCAGGCGCTCGAACGTGCGCACCGCTCGCGCGCCGAGTTGTTGCGGCTGCCGAGCCGGGAGCAGGGCCTTGGCCTCGACGCCGTGCAGGCCTGGCGCGAGCAGGCGGGCATGAAGCCGGTCGACCTGCGCGTGCTGAACCCGGATGAGATGCCGGGCATGGAAGGGCGCTATTTCCAGAGCGAGGGCGTGGCCCTTGTCGCGCGCAACCCGGCCCTGGAACGCGAGGCGGGTGCGCGGCCGGTGCAGCGCCGCGTTGCGCACGAGAGCGGACATGGCCACGAGGGAAAGCGCGAGGTCTTCGTGCTGCGCGACGCGCAGGACAGCGACACATTGCGGCCAACCTTCGACATCCAACCAGTGAGCGGCCTGCTGCGCTTCGACCCCGATTCCGGCCGCTACTCTGGCCGCGCGATCGAGGAGGGCGATGCCGAACGGATGGCGCAGCAGTTCGACGAGGCGACCTACGGGCCGAAGTCCGTCGACGACAGCTACACAGGCCAGCTCTCCCGCTACCAGAGACCGGGCGTCGACAGTGCCGACCACGGCGCATTCACCGCCGTGACGCTCGATGCGATGCTGCGCATGAACCCCGGGCTCGAGGCCTTGATGGAGCGCGCGCGCTTTTCCAATGCCGCGCACCAGGAACTGCAGCAGGTTCTCGGCCGCAAGTTCGACGCTTTCTATGCGGGCGCTGAGGATTTGTCGTCACCCGCACACCAGCAATGGGCCAGCGACCTGTACAACGCCGTGCAGCGCGGCGGCCCGATACCCATGCGCCCCGCCGAGGGCGCGGCGCCTCCGGACGCGCAGGGCCCGGTGGTGCTGAACAGCCGCCCCGTGCAGCGCGCCGCCGGTGCCGACTACGACGGCCTTCCGCTCAAGCCTTCGGCCTTTGGCACCGACGGCGACTGGATGGCTGCCGCGCCGCACCTGGAGGACACCATCGCGCAGCAGCACGCGGCCGGCCAGCCCGGCAAGCTGCCGGCCGGCATGATCCTCTCCGACTCCGACAAGGCCGTGACGCAGGCGCTCATGAAGAACCCGGCTCCCGGCTCGCAGGAGTGCTTCGTGGTGTCGAACCGCCCGCCGAGCAAGGGCATCTTCGGCGGGGATGACGTGCGTGCCAAGCGCAAGGAGGTCTTCGACAGCATCGAGAAGGTGCAGCAAGCGGTCTCCAAGCGCGGCGGCGGCGCGTGGGTCTACCGCGTTGCGCCCGAGGGCGGCGTCGGCGAGATGACTCGCGCGGGCAAGGCGCGCTCGCACAACATCGTCGGCGCTTTCTATGTGGACAAGGACAAGAGCGTCTTCCCCGTCGGCATTGCCAACCCGCAGTTCGACCGCTGGGATCTCACGGCCGCAGCGCCGGCCGGCCACCCGCACGTCTACAACGCCGCGCTCACGATGCCGGTCGGCCGTCCGGCCGAAGGCATCTTCCGCCAAGGCGGCATCGAGGAGGGCGCCGATGCGGCGACGGCGGCCATCGACCGTGCGGTGGCCGAGGGCCGTGCGCCGCGCGTGATGATTGCCGCCGGCTACACGATAGAGAACGGCCGCGCCGAGACCAGCGGCCCCGGCGGGGCGGCAGTGGCCGGCAAGGCGGCGCGCCTGTACTCGGGCCAGATGCACGGCGTGGATGCGCAGGTTACCTATGTGGCCGCGGGCCGCCGGCAGCGCAAGGTGCTCGAGGCCGCGCTTGCGGCGCTTGGCGAGCGCAAGGGCGAGCACTACGAGATCGTGAGCTTCAACGCGCGCGGCAAGTTTGCCGAGTGGCGCTCCAACGGCCTGCTCAGGCGCCACCAGCCCGACCTGCTGATGGGCTTCGACGTGCCCGGCCGCACCGAGAAGGGCGAATACCACAACAGCCACGGCCAGGCGATCGGCTATCACACCGCCGCGCGCGACCAGCTCTTCATCGATGCCACGCGCAACGACCGCATCACCACCGTGGCCGGCTTCGACCTTGGCAACGAGGTCGGCGGTGGCCATCCCGATGTGCACACGCGCGTGCAGCCCGCGCCGAACGGCACCCCCATCGCCTCCATCGTCACGGCCGACGTGGCGATGACGGGCGGGCGCACCAACTGGGTCGGCTATGCCTTCGGCACCGAGGTGCTGCGGCGCGCCGGCGCCTTGAGCGCCGTGCCGGACGAGCGCGCCATCCGCGGCATGGTCATGGACATGATGAAGGCCGGCGGCGTGGACAGCGAAACCCGCAGCCGCGTGCCGTTTTCGACCGATTCGCGCGGACGGACCTCGGGCGTGGGCGGCATGTCGCCCGACGTCGAGGCCGCCGTGGCCGCAATGCTGCGCATACGGGCCGAGAAGATCCAGATGGCACCGGCCATCGACCTGCGGGGCGTGCGGCTGCGGCTGGGCGTGTTCGATTCGGGCTCGGGCGGCATCATTGCCGCGGCCGAGATCAAGCGCGTGGTCGAAGAAACCACGGGCGCGCGCGTCGACCTGGTGATGGTGGGCGACCATGGGGCGGGCACCTACGGCGGCAAGCCGAAAGACTCGATTGCCGACCACACGCTGCTCGGGCTGCAGACGCTCGACAAGCTCGGTGTCGACCTGATCGTGATGGCCTGCAACACGGCTTGCACGTCGGGCAAGGGCGCCTACGCGCTCGACATCAAGGCGCCGGTGATCGACCTGATCGACAGCACGCGCGCGTTCCACGAGGGGCTGGTGAAAAAGGGCGAACGCGTCGTTGCCTTTTCCACCCAGAAGACGGCCGAGCTTCCGCTGCTGTCGGACCCGAGCGTGGAAGGCGTCTACACGGACAGGAACGTGCTGCCGGTGGGCGGCACCGACGACAACGGCAACCTTGACGTGGCCTCGCTGGTGAACCGGTTCATGGCCGACCCGATGAACAGGGAGATGCAGGGGCTGATGCAGGAGGCTGCCAACCACTACGTGCGCAAGATCCTCAAGGCCGACCCCGAGGTGACCACCATTTCGTGGTGCTGCACGCACTATCCCGAAATGGAGCCGTTCTTCACCAAGGCGCTTGCCGACCCGGCGATCCGGCCCCAGGAGAATGCCAGGACCATCAAGATGGTCAACCCCATGAGCAACCAGGCGCTGGAAGCCATCAAGGTGGCGCAGAACCTGCCGCCGGGTACGGGCACCGGCCCCAGCCGCGCCATCGGCATTACCACAGCGGTGGAAGACAAGACGACATCGACCAGGCCGCCCGAGCAGAAGCAGGTCGACCAGAAGGACGTGCTCGATACGCTGCGCATCGCACTCCAGCGCGACGACGTGACGCTGGTGCCGCTGAAGGAACTGGGGGCAGATGTCGATGTCGAACAGGCCCAGCGCCTGCTCGACCAGGACGAGGCCGGCGATCCCATCGATGCGCTGCAGGCCTTCGATCCCTCGGGCCGGGGCTTCCCCATTCACGTGCCGGGCGGCGCGTATGCGGCGGCAAAGATGCTCGGCGATGCCGGCAAGGTGGCGGTGGTGGCGGGCTTTCCGATTCGCACCGCGGCCGGCCGCGTGGCGCCCGAGTCGGACAGCACCAAGGGAGCCGCGGTGCTGGCCGCCGGGCTGGCCAAGCTCGGCAAGGACACGGTCTGCATCACCATTCCGGCCAACGTCAAGCCGCTGAAGGCTGCGCTTGCGGTGCTGGGGCGGGAAGACATCGACGTGCGGCCCTTCGGCCTGAAGATCGGCCCGCACGCCGAAGGCGAAGCCCTGCGGATGCTGGAGCGCCTCAACCCCGACGCGATCATCAGCGTAGAGGCGCCCGGGCGCGATGCCAAGGGCCAGTACTGGAGCTCCACCGGCGAGCGCGTGACCGGCCACGTGGCTGCGCTCGATGAATTCTTCTATGCGGCGCGGACGATCAACGAGGGCCGCACCGGCGCCGCGAAGATCAAGCAGCTCGCGATTCTCGACGTGGGCAACGAGGTCGGCGGCGGCAATGTCGACAAGCGCGTGCGCCGCGCACCGGATGGCCAGCGCATTGCATCCGAAGTCACGGTAGACCAGCTCGTGACGGCGGGCGTCGGCAGCTGGGGCGCCGATGCGACCCTGGCCGCGCTCGAGGTGCACCACAACCGCAGCGACCTGCTGCCCTCGGCCGACGAGGTGCGGCGCGTGATGCGCGCCATTGCGCGCGAAGGCGGCGTGGACAGCCAGTCGCGCACCGGCGTCGACCATGCCGCCGGCTACGACTCGACAGTGCACGTGGGCGTGGCCGAGCTGTATCGCCAGGCGGCGCTGGAGGTCAAGGCCGACGGCGGTCCGAACAACCGTCCGAACAGCGACGGCCCGGACGCCGGCGGGGCGGTGCCACCCAAGGGCGGCGCGCCGAAGCCCGGCGGCCCGCGGCCGGCCGAGCCGATGAGCGCCGCCTTCCGCGGCGACGAATGGCCCGCCGTGCACGCCAGGCTCACCAGCGGCGGCTTCGGCAACGAGAACATCTACGTCTACCGCGTGAAGGGCCAGCCCGGCCTGTACGCCGATGCGGCTCAGGCGGTCGACCTCACGGCGCAGCAGATCAGCGGCGCCGGCCGCGTGGCGCAGGGCACGAGCACGGTGCGCTGGTACGGCAACAGCACGCCGGGCCGCGGCGTGGGCGGGCTGATGCCGCGGCGCGAGATGGGCGCCAAGTTCGGCTTGGAGCCCAAGGGCGACAAGGAGACGGTCTACCGCATCAAGAACCGCGAGACGGCCGACATCACCTTCCAGACCGAGAAGCCCACGGCCGAGCAGCGCGCCGATCCCAACCTGCTGATCCGCTCGCGCAAGGTGCGCCCGCCGCGCGAGGCCACGCCGCAGCCGGTGGATGACTGGTTCATCGTTTCGAACCAGTCGCCCACGCGCGCCGGTGCAGCCAACGGTTTGCGCAACGTGACCCGCGGCAACGACGATTTCAAGCTCGGCGTGGTGGAGAAGACGCCCGGCCCCGCCACAGGCTGGAGCACCGGCAAGGTCATCAAGCGGCAGATCACGCTCGGGCTGGTGGCGGCGGTGGGTATCAGCGGGCTGAACCTGGTGAGCCCGATCGACACCGGCCACGACGTGCCCAGCGGCGTGGTCGGGTTGCCGCGCAACCCCATTGCGTCGGCCACGCAGCATACGAACGATGCGCCCGGCTTCCGCGCCACACCGGAGGCGTTCTCCGTGCCGGCCGAAGTCACGCTTGGCATGGCATGGCACCAGCAGGGCCAGGCCGACCAGTTGGCGCGGCAGCCCGGGGCCGACCCGGCCTCGGTAAAGGCACTGCAGGCCACGGCCGACGACCGCTGGGGCGCGTTCTCGGCGGAGATGCTCAAGACCATCCGCAACGACGTGCAGCAGGGCGCCAACCCGGTGGCCGCGGCCAACCGGCAACGCGCGCAGCTGCTTTCCATGGGCCGGCTCGACCTGCACAGCGACATTGCGGTTCGCAACGCCCTGCGCGACTCCGGGCTGCTCAAGGGCACCACCGCCGACGTCCAGGAACAGATGGACTACGCCAGGCTGGTGGCCGATCACCCCGCGTTCGTCAACGACAAGAGCCGCGAGCTCGCGCGCACCGATCCGGCCGCCTTTGCCACGGCCACCCTCATCGCGATCGGGCCTGATGGTGCGCCATTCAGCACCGCGGTGAAGAACAACGCCGCCATGCTGGGCCGCCTGCATTCCGAGGCCGTGGTGAAGGAGCGGCTGGCTGAAGGCGACGTGGCCGGCGCAGCAAAGGAGGCCCGCCTGCGGCTCGACGTGAGCGCCACGCCGGCCGAGCGCGACAAGGCCGCGGCGGCGCTGCTGCCGCTCTTCGCGCCGGAGCGCACGCGAGCGCTCGACAAGCTGGCCGGCATGCAGATGCAGGACGTGGGCGACTACCTTGCGCAGTACCGCGACGCGCCGCCCGAAATTGCGCAGCCCATGGCGCACGGCGCTCTCGAACTGCTGCAGAAAAACCTGCCGCGGCCGAGCGATGACCTGTCGAGCATGTCGCAGTTCGACCACCTGGTCGAAGGCCTGTCGATCCTGGCCGAGGCGGCCGACGCGCGCACGCCCACCTCGGCGTTCTCCGAAAAATTTGCGGCCGAGCTGATGAAGGACCGTTTCGTCGACCGGCCGGAGTTCGTTCTGACACTGCAGCGCGGTGTGGAGGGCGCAGTAGTGCAGGGCAGCGCAAAGCTGCCGGTCGAGCTGGCGAACGCGCTGCAGAAGCAGGGCCGCGGCGACATGCGAGACAGCGTGATCGCCGGCATTGACAAAGGCTTGCAGGCGCAGAACAAGCACTTGGGCGAGGCCGTCGGCAACCTGCGCGGCACTGCCGGCTACAACGCCGTTGGTGCCTCGATGGCCTTCTACGTGGCGAACTTCTCCGACGGCACGCCGCAGGGCGTTGCCAACGCCATTGCGCAGTACCGGCGCGTGAACCCGCAGGTGGCGGGCAAGATCGACGATGCGACACGCGTGATCGGCGACTGGGGCAGCACGCTGCACCAGACCCAGGAGAGCCTCAATGGCCTGCGCGTCGGTGCCAAGGGCAGTGAAGCCGAGCAGGGCCTGGAGGGCACGGTGATGAAGGTGTACGACAGCGAGGACGTGAAGCTGGCCATCAGCCAGAGCCCGCAGGTGCGCCAGGAACTGCTGAGCCGCGCGACGCAGGGCGTGCCCGACCCGCGCACCATGACCGAGTACCTGATCAACCCGGTGATGTTCGTGACGCGCCACGTCTCGGGCACCACCCGCATGGTGTGGTCGATGCTTGCCGACGCGCAGTTCAACGGCATGGTGAACGAGCCCGCGCGCTTTACCGCGCGCTGGGATGCCTTCAAGCTGAAGACGGAACGCATGGCCAACGTGCTCGGCCTGAACGCGGGCGAGGTGCGACAGGGCACCGCGCTGGTGGACAAGTACA
The DNA here is from genome assembly GCF_029919115.1 of Variovorax paradoxus. Lineage (NCBI taxonomy): Bacteria > Pseudomonadati > Pseudomonadota > Betaproteobacteria > Burkholderiales > Comamonadaceae > Variovorax > Variovorax paradoxus. The sequence goes on along the minus strand of NZ_CP123990.1, from coordinate 2,371,970 downwards.
TGGAGGCGGTCACGAAGGTGGACCCGGGCTTGTCCGATGCGGCGCGCATCAACGCATATGCGCGCCTGGGCGGCGAGCTCGACGGCGAGCTGCAGAAGCTGCTGGGTGTGGAGGCGAAGACCATCAACAACGTCACCAACGCCAACACCGCCTTCGGGCAGGCGCTGCGCTGGGTGGCCAACGCGGGCTTTGTCACGCACAACGTGAGCACCGAGATAACCAACTTCCGCCCGATGGCCGACGGGGTGCAGGACTACGCGCACTGGTACCACCGCATCTACGCGCCGACGCAGGCCTTCTTCATGGCCAAGCCCTACACCACGCTGATGGCCGAGCGCTCGCTCGCGGGCAACCGCGTGATCGACGGCGCGGCAGCGGACATCGAGGGCAAGATGGCCTGGAAGTACGTCTTCGGCCTGGGCACGGCCGGCGTGGGTGCGGCCGACCTGTCGCTGGCCTTCGGCCAGAAGGACACGGTGCCGGCCTGGGTGACGTACACCAACGTGGGCATGGGCGTGGGCGGATTGGTGGACGGTGGTGTGGGCCTGGTGAACGTCACGGGCAAGGCGCTGGCGCGTGCGGGTGCGGTCGAGCTGGGCGCGCTGCTGGCCATTCCGGCCGAGGCGGCGACCATCGGCGGACTGGCGGTGGCCGTGTTCACCGGCATCAAGCAGTTCTACAACATTGCCCACCACTACGACCAGGTCGACGCGCGCGAGATGCAGCGCGACACGGCGCTGCGCGACGTGCTGAAGGACAGGGGCTTCTCCGACGAACAGACCCGCGCCATGCTCGATTGCACGCACGAGGGCGTGTCTCCGATGGTGGCCTGGAACGCCCTGATGAAGTCCGAAGGCAAGACGGTGGACGAGGGCATGCAGCTGCTGCGCGATCGGCTGGCCAAGGACGGCCCCAACGGCATACCCGCCACCGAGTGGACCCGGGTCATGCACGGGCTTACCGACCGCAAGATGAACGACAACGACGGCAGCTTTCCGGCGAACGATCCCAACTCGGCCGAGGCCGGGCAGATCGTGGTCCGGCAGGTGCCCACGCGCGGCGGCACGGCAACTTCGAAATCGACTGTGATGCCGCAGAGCATCGAGGGCCTGGAGAACTACGCGCGCGAAACCTGGAACCTGCGGTTGTGATGACTGTGTGAGCGGAAAGTATGAGAGCCGAAGGCATGTGAGCCGAAAGACGTAGCACTGCGCCATGCCCCTGCTCCATTGCGGGGCGCGGGCATGCATTTGCGTTATGACGCATGCCGCAATTGCATTGGTGTCGCCGCGCGTGCACTCCTAGACTGGGGGCAATGAATGCATTCGCGACTCTGATCAGCCCTGTGCCGGCGGTAACGATCCGCCCTTCGTTGTTCGTGCAGCGCCGCGCTGCTGCGCCGCCGGCCGCGGCATCCAGCGGGCCTGCCTTGCCCGTGTCGCGCGGCAGCGATGCGGCGGGTGCCGCTCCGCTTTTCTATTCGGACGACAAGCCCTTGCCGCCGCTCGCCAGCCAGGGCGATGCGACCGGACTGGTCGCCGGGCTGCGCAGCGCACCCGATCATTCGGCGCGCAAGGCGCTCGTGAAGGAGCAACTGCGGGCGATCGGTTTCGAATGGCTGGGCTATGGAAGCTTCGAAGACCTGCAAGGTGGTTTGCGGCCGCTGAGCGTTCTTGTGAGCTACGCCCACGAGGCCTGGGTTCGTGGCTATTTCTCGCAGCGCCATCACCAGGTGGATACGCGCGCCAGCGATGTGCCGGTGTCCGGCCTTCCACTGGTGTGGGACCTGGAATCGCTCGCGCAGTCGCAATGCAGGCAACCGCTGCAGGCCGAGACCGAAGCCCCCGACACCGCGGGCCGGCGCCGCATGCTGCTGGACGAAATGGAGGCGAGCGGCATTCGCAGCGGCATCTCCTTTCGGCTGGCCACGCCAGGGCACATGCATGAGCACACCTTCATCGACCTGATGTCCAGTGCGCCCGGTCGCAGTTGGATTGCTGGTGCCACCGTGGGCCGTGCCCTCATGCTGGGGCTGAGCGTGCATGAGCACGTGTCTCGCAATGTGCGCAAGCCCGTGGCGGCAATGCGAGGCCAGGACGAGCCGCTGCACGCCAAGTCGCCGATTTCGCCGACGCAGCAATCGATTCTCGAATCGCTTCTGCGAGGGCTCGGCGACAAGGAAATTGCCTACACGCTGGGGTTGTCGAGCCATGCGGTGGACTACCACATGCGCCAACTCCGGCGCCGCTTTGGCGTGCGCAACAGGGTTCAGCTGGTGAGCGCGGCGGCAGACTGGCAGCCTTAGCGGCTGCGGGCCCGCGCTCCTAGCCGGCAATGCCGTTGCGTGCGGATGCCGGCTGCAGGGCGTCGAGCGCCGAAAGCCTGCGGTAGTCGCCCGGCAACACGGCATAGGTGCCTAGAAAGGTCTTGTGCAAATGGCTTTGATCGGTAAAGCCGGCGGCGTGCGCTGCATAGGTAACGCGCGCACCGCCGGCGATGAGATCGCGTGCGTACTCGATGCGGTGGCCCACCAGCATTTCATGCGGGGTGAAGCCCATGGCGCCTTTGAAGCGGCGCTGCACATGCACCGGGTGCAGGCCCGCCGCATCGGCCAGGCTATCGAGCGTCATGCGCTGCTGAAAGCCCGAGGCGATCAATTCATACAGCCGGTTCATGCGCGCGTCGCCGCTGTCGACAACGCGGGTGGGCTGTGCCTGCAACGGAATCCAGCGGGCCAAGCGCTGGCGCAGCAGGGCGCGGCCGGCTGCACTGCTCTCTTCATCGCCGCTGCGCGCGGGCTCGTGCAGCAGCCTGTGGCATTCGAGAAAGCCGAAGGCCTCCGAGGGATCGAGAAAAACCGAAACGCCGGCGTCGTCTTCCACGCGGGCAAGCGGAGTGCTCTCGTGCGCTGCGCTGATGCAGCGGGCAACGGGGCCGCTGCAGTACATCGCTTCCTCGCGCCACGGCGCACTGCGCGCCTGCACGGCGTGCCAGACCTGCGGCGCCACGCGCAGCAGTGCGCCCGGCGGCACGACTGTCACGCGGGTGCCGGTGCGCACGTGCAGTTCGGTATCGGACACCGAGAGCGTGAATCCCACGTGCCTGTGCGGCCGGATCTCGCGATGCAGCAGCGTGTTGGCGGTCAGTTGAAGACCTGTGAGATCCGCATCTCGCCAGTAGCGGGAGGCCAGGAATTCCATCGAAAAGCAGGGCTCCCCGAAAGTCTTGGTTTATGGACAAGCAGCAATTGGCATGCCCGTGCATGCCTTGCCTGGATTGGCATTCATGCAAAGGTATTCACTCGCGCGCCGGCGTGGGATGCCACGGCCCGCCTTCAGCCCCCGAATGTGCCCGAAGCTAAGAATTTACAAGGCGGCATAACCGCCCTTTGGTAGTTTGGCTCCAACTCCGCAGCGTCTGCCCGATGCATGCGGCACTTCCATCAGGCCTCTCATGATTCTTGCCGGTTTGTTGCAACAAGCTCTCGATTCGACGGCGCCTTCGGGCGCGCCGTCAACTACACAGGCCGACGGCGCCGAGCCGCCGCTCGACGGGCCTTTTCCGCAACTGTATTCGGAAGAGCAACTCTATCTGCCGGAATCGGCGCACCGGCATGCGGAAGGCGTACCCGGCATCGTGGGCGACCTGCTGAATGCTTCGGGCAACAAGGAGCGCCGCGATCTCATCCAGGCCTTGCTGAATGCGCTTGGCTTCGACTGGCTTGGCTACGGCACCATTACCTTCCTGCGCGGCCGCTGGTGGCCGCTCAGCTTCTTTACCGCGCATGCAAACACCGAGTGGACGCAGCGCTACTTTTCGCACCGCCTCTACGAGGTCGACCTGCGGCAGCCTGGCGTTCCGGCCTCGAGCCTTCCGCTGGTGTGGGACATCGAGCAGATCGAAGCCTTGCCGTTGTCCGCTGCAACGTCCGCAGCCGCATCCGCGGCCGAGAACCCCGAAGGGCGCAGGCAGCGCTTTCTGGACGACCTGCGCGCCAGCGGCATCAGAAGCGGGCTGATGTTTCGGCTCGCGTCGCCCACGCAGGTGAACCAGTACACCGTCATCAGCCTGCAGTCGGGCGAGCCGGGCCGCGGCTGGATCACCGACGACATCGTCGGCCATGCGTTGACGCTGGGGCTGAGCCTGCACGAGTACGTGCTGCGCCATTCGCGCATGCCGAGCGAAGCGGGGGCTGCCGCGCGCATCGAGATCTCGACCACGCAGCAGTACATCCTCCAGCATCTGCTGCAGGGGCGCAGCGACAAGGAGATTGCCAACCGCCTCGATCTTTCGGCCCACACGGTGGACTACCACATGCGCCAGTTGCGCCGCCGTTTTGCCGCGCGCAACCGCGTGCAGCTGGTCAACGCGGTGCAGCAGGGCGACAGCGACTTCGGCGTGCTCAGCGACATATAGGGCCAAAAAAACAGCCCGCACAAAGGCGGGCTGGAAGGTGACCTGCTGGAGGAGGGAGGATCAGAGAGGGTGCAGGCCACAGGGAGAAAGAGCCTCCACTATGTTCGCCAAACCTGCACGCAACCTGACCGGAGGCGGGGGCGTCAGTCCTCGTCTTCCCACTTGCCGATGACGGTGCCCAGCACGGTGAACGGCGCGCGGATGGGCTCATGCCCCGGATTCAGCGGCAGCAGCCAGCGGCGGCCGTCTTCTTCCTTGAAGACCTTGAAGGTGATTTCATTGCTCGACTCGAGCCTTGCGATGATGCGTTCGCCGTCCTCGGGCGTTGTGCGCAGGGTGTCGACAAAGATGATCGACTCGGCAGGGTAGCTCTTCATGCTGCCCGTGGGAGCCGTCATGCTGTCGCCGCGCACGCGCAGCGCATAGGTGTTGCCGGGGCTGTGATGCGCAACGCAGGGAATCCACCGCTCGGACTCCACCGGCGCACGCCCGCCCTTGTTCCAGGAGGTGGCGTCGGCCCATGCGATGAGCGGCACGGTGCCGGGAGTGCCCGGGCTGAACGAAGGGATGGGAGGCGGGGTGCGCGTCACCCGGTAGGGGCCGGGTGGTTCGTTGGCGGTGTCGCGGGCCGGGCGCTGCTGCACCGGGTCCCATGGCGCGGGGCCATCGCCGGTGTCGAGCCAATTGGGGTCGACGCGGTACGCCCGCGCCAGCGCGAGCAGGCCCATCGAGCGGCCGGTATCGCCGCGCTCGATCTTCGAGATGTTCGACTGCTTGACGCCCGAAGCGGCCTCGGCCTGCTTCTGGGTCATCTTCGCGTATTTGCGTGCTGCCAGTGCACGCGCTGCAATAGTCTCCATAGGCGCAGATTTAAGCGCACGCGAATATTCGACTTGGACTTTAGAATAGTTGAAAGGGAGTATTTGCCATGAAACCACGCAAGTTGGTGCTGGCGCTGAAGGCCGCAGGGCCCACGCAAAAGCAGTCCGAAAAACCGGCGGACGGCGCACAGCCGCGCCGCAACCAGGTTCGCCCTCTGGGCTGAGCCATGAAAAAGCAATCGACACCGGGCCTCTGGCTCGACCGCACGCTGTGCGCGCTATTGGCGCTGCTGTCGGCCTTGGGGCTGTTCTATGGAATTCGCCTGTGCGACTACGGGCTGGGCGGGCTGGCCGCCGCAGGCTTGGCGGCGGCGGGTTGCGTCGGCACGGCGCTGTTCGACGACTCCGCGTTCAGGCGGGCGCGCGCGGTTCGGGAGGCGATAAGGCGAGGGTCGAGCTGACGCGCACGCAGTCCTTGATGTGCTGCTCGCCCAAAGCGCGCAGGGCGGCATAGCCGAGCGCGGCCGAAACGATCTGCCCGGCAACCGGCACGTACTTGGCGGCCTGCTTGGCAGTGAGCTTGACGCCGGCATGCCGGGCCAGCTTGATCAGCAGGTCGCGCGTGACAAGGCGGCCGACGAGAAGGGCGCCAACCGTGGTGGCCGCCTTCTGGATGCGCTCGCGCTGGTGCGGCGCGAGCCTCTCGACCTGGGTGACAGAAAGCCCAAACTCGGCGCTGATCTGCGGCACCAGCCGCGAGAGCAGGGCAGCATCGGCCGCCCAGTCGACGCCGGGCAACGGAATGGCGCTGGCGGCGGCGGCCATCAACGCCTTGCGGCCGATCAGGCGGCGGCTGCGGTGGACCGCGGCAATGAGCTTTTCGTCACCCCGGGCCAGTTCGATGGCGGACGGCATGGCGCATGTCTCCTTGGCAGGTTCAGGTCAGGCCGCCAGCGCCTCGAGCTGGTCCGACAGGGCCAGCCAGCGTTCTTCGAGGCGGCCGATTTCTTCGTTCAGGGCTTTCAGCCGCTTGCCTGCTTCGGCAATTTCGGCCGATGGCAGGGGCTGCGCCAGGCGTGCCTCCAGCGCGGTGCGCTCGGTGCCCGCCGCGGCCAGGCGTTCGTCGATCTGCGCGATTTCGCGCTTGATGGGCTTGGCCTGGTCGCTGCGTTGCTGGCGGCCCTGGGCGTCTTGCTTGCGCTGCTGCGGGTTCTTGGCGGCGGCCGTGGGTTCGCTCTCGGCGGCAACCGGCGCGGGCACAGCCACGGCGGGGGCAGCGGCACTTGCGGCCTCGCGCACGGCCACCTTGGCCTCTTCGCGCAGCCGCTTGGCTTCGTCGAGCAGGTAGCGCTGGTAGTCGTCGAGGTCGCCGTCGAAATCGGTGACCACGCCGCGGCCCACCAGCCAGAATTCGTCGCACACCGAGCGCAGCAGCGCACGATCGTGGCTCACGAGCATCAGCGTGCCTTCGAACTCGTTCAGGGCCACGGCCAGGGCCTCGCGGGTGGCAAGGTCCAGGTGATTGGTGGGTTCGTCCAGCAGCAGCAGGTTGGGGCGCTGCCACACCATCATTGCGAGCACCAGGCGCGCTTTTTCGCCGCCGCTCATGGTGCCCACGGGCTGCTTCACCATGTCGCCGCTGAAGTTGAAGCTGCCCAGGAAGCCGCGCAGAGCCTGCTCGCCGGTGGCCTCTTTCACGCTGCTGCCGAGCTCGCGCGCCATGCGCACCATGTGCTCGAGCGGCGTGTCCTGCGGGCGCAGCACGTCGAGTTCCTGCTGCGCAAAGTAGCCGATGTTCAGGCCCTTGCCTTCGGTCACCTGGCCGGCCAGCGCGCCCATTTCGCGCGCAATGGTCTTCACCAGGGTCGACTTGCCCTGGCCGTTGGCACCCAGAATGCCGATGCGCTGGCCCGCCAGCACCGAGCGGCTGACGCCGCGCAGAATGGTCTTGGGCTCTTCGCCTTCGATCTCGTAGCCGAAGCTCGCGTTGCTGATGGAGAGCATCGGGTTCGGAATGTTGCCGGGCTCCTTGAACTCGAAGGTGAAGTCGGCCTCGGCCAGGAGCGGCGCCACGCGCTCCATGCGCTCCAGCGCCTTGACGCGGCTTTGCGCCTGCTTGGCTTTGCTGGCCTTGGCCTTGAAGCGGTCGATGAACTTCTGCAGGTGGGCGATCTTGTCCTGCTGCTTGCTGAAGGCGACTTGCTGCTGCTCCATCTGCAGCGCGCGCATGTCCTCGAACTTGCTGTAGTTGCCGCCGTAGCGCGTGAGCTGGGCGTTGGCAATGTGCAGTGTCACGTCGGTCACGGCATCGAGAAACTCGCGGTCGTGGCTGATGACGATCATGGTGCCGGCGTATTTCTGCAGCCAGGCTTCGAGCCAGACGAGTGCGTCCAGGTCCAGGTGGTTGGTGGGTTCGTCGAGCAGCAGCAGGTCGCTCGGGCACATCAGCGCGCGGGCCAGCTGCAGGCGCATGCGCCAGCCGCCCGAAAAGCTGTTGACGGGCTCATCGAGCTCGTGCGACTTGAAGCCCAGGCCAAGAATCAGTGCCTGCGCGCGCGGCACCGCGTCGTGCTCGCCGGCGTCGGCCAGGTCGGTGTAGGCATGGGCCAGTTCCATGCCGATATCGCCGTCGTCGGGGTTGGCCTCGTAGGCGGACTCGATGGCGGCCAGTTTTTCGCGCAGCTCGGTCAGGCGGGTGTCGCCGCCCACCACGAATTCGGTGGCCGATTCGTCGGTTTCGGGCATGTTCTGCGCCACCTGGGCCATGCGCCAATGCCTGGGCACCGAAAAGTCGCCGCCGTCTTCGTGCAGCGTGCCGTTGAGCAGCGCGAACAGCGTCGACTTGCCCGCGCCGTTGCGGCCCACCAGGCCGACCTTTTCACCGGGGTTGAGGGTGACGGTGGCGCCGTCGAGCAGAACCTTGGCGCTGCGGCGAAGAATGACGTTTTTGAGAGTAATCATGAAATAGGAACCGTAGGGGCGATTATCCCGCCCAGCCCCGGACGGCCTGGCGCAAAGGGGCATAGGGGCGGACAGCGCCCGGTAAAGGGGCCGCAGCGCAGGCTGCGGAAAGCGGTGGGGGCTTGGCCGGGCGCAGCTAACGCGCGCCGCCGCCGGCCAGCAGGGCGGTGCGGGTGACCAGCAAGACCTGGTCCTCGCCCGCCGAGGTTTCGAGCCATACCACTTCGAGTTGCGGAAACGCCGCCTCGAAATAATCGCGCTCGTTGCCGATTTCAAGCACCAGCACCGCCTGCTCGCTCATGCGCGAAGGCGCATCGGCAAGCAGCTGGCGCACAAAGTCCATGCCGTCGGTGCCGCCGGCCAGCGCAAGCTCGGGCTCGGCGCGGTATTCGGCGGGCAGGGCGGCCATGCTGGCACTGTTCACATAGGGCGGATTGCACAGCACCAGGTCGTAGGGGCCGGCCACTTTCTTCAGGCCGTCCGACTCGATCAGCGTCACGCGGGTGTCGAGCTGGTGCCGCGTCACGTTGATGGCGGCCACTTCGAGCGCTTCCACCGACAGGTCGGCGGCATCCACAATCACATCCGGATAGGTCAGCGCCGCGAGCACGGCCAGGCTGCCGTTGCCGGTGCACAGGTCGAGCACGCGCTGCGTGTGCTCGCCCAGCCAGTAGTCGATGCTGCCGTCGGCAATCAGCTCGGCAATGAAGCTGCGCGGCACGATGGCGCGCTCGTCCACGTAAAAGGACACGCCCTGCAGCCAGGCTTCCTTGGTGAGGTAGGCGGCGGGCTTGCGCGTGGCAATGCGCTCTTCGACGAGTGCTTGCACCTTGCCGGCATCGGCCGAGGACACGGGGCTGTCGGCCACCGCGTCCAGGTCGTCCAACGGCAGCTTCAGGCGCCACAGCACGAGCCACGCGGCTTCGTCGAAGGCGTTGGCGGTGCCGTGGCCGAAGGCGACGCCGGCTTCTTCGAGCCGCTTGGCGCCGGCCTCGATGAGTTCGATGACCGTGCTCATGGATTTGCTCCTTCCCCTTTTGGGGGAAGGTTGGGATGGTGGCGGGCAGAGCGTCCAATAGATGCGCCGATTGCCCCCACCCCGGCCCTCCCCCGGGAGGGGTGGGAGAAAGACAAGCGCTTCATGATGGGTCGAGCAGCACTTCGAGCCGCTCCAGCGTGCGCTTGTAGATGTTCTTCAGCGTCTCGATCTCGGCCACTTCGATGTGCTCGTCGATCTTGTGGATGCTGGCGTTGACCGGGCCCAGCTCGACCACCTGCTTGCAGATCTTGGCGATGAAGCGGGCATCGCTGGTGCCGCCGCTGGTCGAGAGCTCTGTCTGGATGCCGGTTTCGTCGGCAATGGCCGCCTGCACCGATGCCACCAGCTCGCCGGGCGTGGTGAGAAACGGCAGGCCGCCGACAGTCCAGGCAAGGGTGTAGTCGAGCCCATGGGCATCGAGCACCGCGTGCACGCGCTTCTGCAGCGATTCGGGTGTCGATTCGGTCGAAAAGCGGAAGTTGAAATCGACAACGGCGCTGCCCGGAATCACGTTGCTCGCGCCGGTGCCCGAGTGGAAATTGCTGATCTGCCAGCTGGTGGGCTGGAAGTACGCATTGCCTGCGTCCCAGCCGCCGGCCGCGTTGATGGCTACCAGTTCGGCCAGCGCGGGCGCAAAGGCGTGAACCGGGTTTTTTGCCAGGTGCGGATACGCGATGTGCCCCTGCACGCCGTTCACCGTGAGCTTGCCGCTCATGGTGCCGCGGCGGCCGTTCTTGATCATGTCGCCGCAGCGCTGCACCGCGGTGGGCTCGCCGACGATGCAGTAGTCGATGGTTTCGCCGCGCGCGGCAAGGGCGTTGCACACGACGACCGTGCCGTCGACGCCGGGGCCTTCTTCATCGCTGGTGAGCAGCAGCGCGAGCGTGAGCTTGGGGTCGGGCGTGGCCTTGAGAAACTCTTCGATCGACACCACGAAGGCGGCAACCGAGGTTTTCATGTCGCAGGCGCCGCGCCCGTAGAGCTTGCCGCCGCGATGCGTAGGCGTGAAAGGATGGCTGGTCCACTGCTCGACCGGTCCGGTGGGCACCACGTCGGTGTGGCCGGCGAACACCAGCGTTTTTGTTGCCGCGGCGCCGGCGGGGCGGCGCACCGCCCACAGGTTGGTCACGCGAAAGTCGGCCGGGCCGCTCTCGATGGTTTCAAGCGTGAAGCCCAGCGGTGCCAGCCGCTCGCCGATGATCTGTTGGCAGCCCGCATCCTCGGGGGTGACGGAGGGGCGCGAGATGAGTTGTTCGGCGAGCTGGAGCGTACGGGACATCAGATAAAAAGCCAGGGGAGGGCCGGGTCGGTCAGAACTTCACGTCCAGCGTGATGTCGGTAAAGGTGGGTTCGTCGACCTGGTCCGTCAGGTGGCGGTCTTCGGTCTTGGGCTTGGGCGCGGCGCGGTTCTGCAGGCGCCACATCAGGTTGGTGGGCGAGTCGGACTGGGCCAGGCCTTCTTCGCGCGTCACGCGCTCTTCGGTGATGAGGCGGGCAATGTCTTCTTCGAAGGTCTGCGAGCCTTCGGCCATCGATTGCTCCATGGCTTCCTTGACGGCAGAGAAGTCGCCTTTTTCGATCAGCTCGGCCACCAGGGCCGTGTTGAGCATGACCTCAAGCGCCGGTACGCGGCCGCCGGTGGGCGTGCGCAGCAACCGCTGCGACACGATGGCGCGCAGGGCCGAGCCCAGGTCGCCCAAGAGCGTGGGGCGCACCTCGACCGGGAAGAAGCTCAGGATGCGGTTGAGCGCACGGTAGCTGTTGTTGGCGTGCAGCGTGGCCACGCACAGGTGGCCCGATTGCGCATAGGCAATGGCGGCCGTCATGGTTTCGCGATCGCGGATTTCGCCGATCTGGATCACGTCGGGCGCCTGGCGGAGCGCGTTCTTGAGCGCCACCTGCAGCGACTCGGTGTCGCTGCCCACGTCGCGCTGGTTCACCAGCGACTTCTTGTTGGTGTAGGTGAACTCGATGGGCTCTTCCACCGTGAGGATGTGGCCGGTGGCGTGCTCGTTGCGGTAGTCGAGCATCGAGGCCAGCGTGGTCGTCTTGCCCGCGCCGGTAGCGCCGACCATCAGGATCAGCCCGCGCTTTTCCATGATCAGCGTCTTGAGAATGTCGGGCAGGTTCAGGTCGGCAAAGCTGGGAATGGTCGAGGCAATGTGCCGCACCACCACCGCATAGCTGCCGCGCTGGCGCATGGCGCTGATGCGGTAGTTGCCGGCGCCCTCGAGCATCACGGCCATGTTGAGCTCGCCGGTTCTTTCGAGCTCCTGGATGCGGGCTTCGGGCACCACTTCGGCCAGCAGCGCGAGCGGCGCTGTGGCGGGCAGCACCTGCGCATTGATCGGCACGCAGGTGCCGTTCATGCGGATCAGCACCGGGGAGTGCGCCGAGAGATAGATGTCGGAGGCCTTGCGCTCGGCCATCAGACGAAGGATTCGCTCCATCATGTTCATCGATCTCTCTCCTCGGATGCTGTTGTTGTCTAACGGAAAAAAGCAGGCAGGAAGCTCAGTCGCGCAGCAGGTCGTTCAGGCTGGTCTTGGAGCGCGTTTGCGCATCGACGGTCTTGACGATGATGGCCGCGTAGGTGCTGTAGTCCTGGCCCGACTTGGTCTTCTTGGGCAGGTTGCCGCTGATGACCACGCTGCCGGACGGCACGCGGCCGAAGAAGGTCTCGCCGGTGTCGCGGTTGAAAATGGGGGTGCTCTGGCCGATGTACACCCCCATGCCGAGCACCGAGTTTTCTTCGATGACCACGCCTTCGACCACTTCGGAGCGGGCGCCGATGAAGCAGTTGTCTTCGATGATGGTGGGGCCGGCCTGCAGCGGCTCGAGCACACCGCCAATGCCCACGCCGCCCGACAGGTGCACGTTGGCACCAATTTGCGCGCAAGAGCCCACGGTGGCCCAGGTGTCGACCATGGTGCCTTCGCCCACATAGGCGCCGATGTTCACGTACGAGGGCATCAGGATGGCGCCCTTGGCAATGTAGCTGCCGCGGCGGGCCACGGCCGGGGGCACGATGCGCACGCCCGATTCCTTCAGCTCGCCGGCCGACAGGTGCGAGAACTTGGTCGGCACCTTGTCATAGAAACCGAGCGAGCCGGCCTGCATCTGCTCGTTGTCCTTCAGGCGGAACGACAGCAGCACGGCCTTCTTGATCCACTGGTGCACCGTCCACTTGCCCACGCCTTCGCGCGTGGCAACGCGCAGCTTGCCGTTGTTCAGTTCGGAGATCACGTGCTCGACGGCTTCGCGCACTTCGGCGGAAGCAGCGGTGGGCGAGACATTGGCGCGGTCTTCCCACGCGGCGTCGATGGTTTGTTGCAGTTGCTGGGTCATGGGAGAGTCTCAGGTAAAAAATGGGGCCGGGAAAGCAGCGGTTCAGCGCTCGCCTTTTGCGCCGGACTGGACGAAGCGGACGATGCGCTCGGCGGCTTCCACGCATTCGGCGGTTTCGGCCACCAGCGCCATGCGGATCCGGCCGCGGCCGGGGTTGGGGCTGTGTGCCGTGTCGCGCGCCAGATAGCTCCCCGGCAAAACCGTAACATTGTATTGAGCGTAGAGCTCGCGGGCGAAGGATTCGTCGTCGCCAGCCCACACTTCGGGCACCCCCGCCCAAAGGTAGAAGCTGGCGTCGGGCAGGCGAACGTCGAGCACCGGTTCGAGCAGTGGCGTGACGGCGTCGAACTTGGCCCGGTACTTGGCGCGGTTTTCGACCACGTGGGCTTCGTCGCCCCAGGCTGCAATGCTGGCCGCGGCCACGGTGCCGCTCATGGCGCTGCCGTGGTAGGTGCGGTACAGCAAGAAGCTCTTGATGATGGCCGCATCGCCGGCCACAAAGCCGCTGCGCAGGCCCGGCACGTTGCTGCGCTTCGAAAGCGAGGTCAGCGCAATCAGGTTCCTGAAGTCGCGCCGGCCCAGCTTTGCCGCAGCCTCAAGGCCGCTGAGCGGGGGCTCGTCGCGGAAGTAGATTTCGCTGTAGCACTCATCGGCCGCAATCACAAAGCCGAAGCGGTCGGACAGCGCGAACAGTTTCTTCCATTCGTCCAGGGGCATCACGGCGCCGGTCGGGTTGCCGGGCGAGCAGACGAACACCAGTTGCGTGCGCTCCCAGACCGAATTGGGAACGCTGTCCCAATCGACCGCAAAATTGCGCGACGCCACGCTCGGAACGTAATAGGGCTCAGCGCCGGCGAGAAGCGCCGCGCCTTCGTAGATTTGATAGAACGGGTTGGGCGAAACCACCACCGGCGCGGGTGATTTGCTGGCGTCGACCACCGTTTGCGCCAGCGAGAACAGTGCCTCGCGCGAACCGTTGACCGGCAGCACCTGCGCCGCCGGGTCGAGTTGCAGAGCGTAGCGGCGCTTCAGCCAGTCGGTAAACGCGGTGCGCAGCTTCAGGTTGCCGGCTGTGGCGGGGTAGGCCGCCAGAGTCGACATGCTGGCCGCCAGCGCCTCCTTGATGAACTCGGGCGTGGCGTGCTTGGGCTCGCCGATGCCCAGGCTGACAGGCGCGTAATCGGCATTGGGCTTGACGCCCTCGAAAAGGAGCCGCAGCCGCTCGAAGGGGTAGGGCTGGAGCTTGGAAAGCAGGGGATTCATGGAGAGCGATTATCGGCGACGGGTCGCCGGCCGCTCCGGTCGGCTCAGGTGCCGCTGCGCCGGTAGAACGCCAGCGAGCCGGCCAGCGCCAGCAGCATTGCGCCGCAGGTGCGGTCGATCCAGCGCGCTGCGGCGGCCGTGAGCAGCCGCATTGCGCGTGCGCCGACAAAGGCATAGACCAGCATGACGGCTGCATCGAGCGAGGCGAACAGCACCGAGATGATGGCGTACTGCATGCCCTGAGCGGCCGATGGGTCGATGAACTGCGGCATCAGCGCCGAGCAGAACAGGTAGCCCTTGGGGTTGGTGACGGCCACCAGGAATGACTTGAGGAAGACCTTACGGCCCTCCTTGGGAGCGCCGGATGAAGGGTCGCCCGCACTGGCCCGAGGCGCATCGAAGCTGCCACCCTTGGAGCGCAGCATGCGAATGCCCAGCCATGCAAGGTACACGGCGCCCACCCACTTGAGCATGGAGAACCAGAACTCCGAAGCTGCCAGCAGCGCGCCCAGACCCAGCGCCACCGCGCCCACCAGCACGAAGTCGGACAGCACCGCGCCCAGGATGCCGGGCAGTGCGCCGCGCACGCCGCGCCTCGATCCGTTGCTGAGGGCCAGCAACACCGTTGGGCCCGGCGTGGCAATGGCGGCCAGCGCCACGATGGAGAACAGCAAGGCGGTGGCGAGCGTCATGGCGGCGGGCTTCCTTTATGGGTTCAGATTTTCTTGACGAGCACCTGGCTCTTGCGGTCCCAGTTGTACTTGCGCTTGCGGGCTTCGGGCAGCCAGTCGGGGTTGACCTGCTGGAAGCCGCGCTTCAAAAACCAGTGCATGGTGCGCGTGGTGAGCACGAAGATGCTTTCCAGGCCCATGGCCTTGGCGCGATGCTCTATGCGCTTGAGGATGCGCTCGCCGTCGCCCTGCGATTGCGACTGGGGCGACACTGTCAGCGCCGCCATCTCGGCCGTGCGAGCCTCGGGGTAGGGGTAGAGCGCCGCGCAGCCGAAGATCACGCCGTCGTGCTCGATGACGGTGTAGTGGCCCACGTCGCGCTCGATTTCGGTGCGGTCGCGCTTCACCAGCGTGCCGTCGCGCTCGAAGGGCTCGATCAGCTGGAGGATGCCGCCGATGTCGTCCACCGTGGCTTCGCGCAGGCTTTCGAGCTTTTCGTCGATGACCATGGTGCCGACGCCGTCGTGCACGTAGATTTCAAGCAGCAGCGAGCCGTCGAGCGCGAACGGCAGGATGTGGTTGCGCTCCACGCCGGCCTTGCAGGCTTTCACGCAGTGCTGCAGGTAGAAGGCGGTGTCGGTGGGCCGCTGCGGCGGCGGCAGCGAGGCCAGCAGCTTCTCGGCTGCGGCAAGCGGCAGTTCGGTGTCGATGGGGTTGTCTTCGCTTTCGGGCAGTTCGCTGTCGATGCGGATGCCCGGAATTTCGGTCAAGAAGATCAGCTTGTCCGCCTGGATCGAAATGGCCACGCTGGTGGCAACTTCTTCCATCGTCAGGTTGAAGGCCTCGCCGGTGGGCGAGAAGCCGAAGGGCGACATCAGCACCATGGCGCCGAAATCGAGCGTGCGGCGAATGCCGACCGCATCCACCTTGCGCACCAGGCCCGAATGCTTGAAGTCCACACCGTCGACCACGCCGATGGGGCGCGCGGTAATGAAGTTGCCCGAGATCACGCGGACGGTCGAGCCGGCCATCGGCGTGTTCGGCAGGCCTTGGCTGAATGCGGCCTCGATCTCGTAGCGCAGCTGGCCGGCGGCTTCCTGGGCGGAATCGAGCGCCACCTCGTCGGTAATGCGGATGCCGTGCGAATAGCGCGCCTCGTGCCCCTTGGCGGCGAGCTGTTCGTTGACCTGCGGGCGGAAGCCGTGCACCAGCACGATCTTGACGCCCATGCTCTGGATCAGCGCCAGGTCTTGCGCAATGTTCTGCAGCTTGCCCGCCGCAATGGCCTCACCCGCGAGGGCGACCACGAAAGTCTTACCGCGGTGCGTGTGGATGTAAGGCGCGACCGAGCGGAACCAGGGCACGAAGGTGAAGTTGAAAACGGTGGACATGGAGCGTGATTGTGCATTCTTGAACGAAGGTTCGCGCGGCTCAGGCCAACGCGCGCAGCAGCCGGGCGGCACTGGCCCCCGCAACGGGGCCGCCCGGCGCCTCGGGAGGCTCCGAGCCGGGGAGCTTGCGGGCCTTGAAGGTGGCCAGCAGCGCGGCGTAGGCGTCGGTCGCATCGGCCGCATCGGTTGGCAGGTCGAGCATTTCGGCCAATTGCTGCGGCGCCACCGAGCCCTCGCGCACCAGCACATCCACCACCGCCATGAAGGCGGGCGTGTGCGCCTCGAGCAATGCCAGGGCGCGTGCATGCTCCTGCGCGAGCAGTGCTTCGATCTCGGGGTTGGTGGCCTTCAGGTCGGTGTTGAGGTTGTCATCGGCGTCGTTGGCCACGTCGGTGCGGCTCAGCCGTGTGCCGAAGGCGTAATGGCGCACGTACTGCGCGGCGTGGGCGGTGGCTTGGCGGAAGTCTTGCGACGCGCCGGAAGTACAGGCTTGTTCGCCGAACACCAGCTGCTCTGCCGCACGGCCCGCCAGGCTCACGCAAATGCGGTCGCGCAGGTTCTGCCGCGACCATGCCTTGCGGTCTTCGTAGCTGTTGTAGCCGCCTTCGAACGATGCGACGTTGATCTTGATCTCCTGCGGCGCGCGTCCGAAGAGCAGGCCGTAGGCCACGCCGTGGCCGGCCTCGTGCACGGCCAGCAGGGCCCGAAAATCTTCGTTCGAGCGTTGCTTGAGCCGATTGAGCTCGAGCGTGACCGCAAAGCTGCGGTGCGCCTCGCGCTTGCCCTTCCGGTACCGCGCCACGATGCAGGCCTTGTCCCCAGCCGTTTCCAGCGAGAGCCACACCGGCTCGGCGCCGCCCGCGCCTTGCTCCAGCGCCCAGAGCGCCGCGTTGACCAGCGTGGCGCTCAGGATCGCATGGATCGAAGAGAACAGCGGGCGCGTGCCCTGCGCCGGGAAAACGGCGTTGGCATAAATCTGCTCGTACACGCTCGATTCGAGCATGAAGCGCACACCCGAGCTTTCACGGATCTCGTCCACATAGCGGTCGCAGATAGAAAGAATCAGCTGCACATAGGTGGCCCGGCTGAACGACGGGTAGATGACGTGGTTGTTGCCCAGCCGTGCCACCTGCTCGGGCTTGAAGCGTTCGGAGAGCGCCTTCTTCACATCGATGAGAGAGAGCTTCCTGGTCAGCGCATGGAAAATGTCGGCATCGGTGTCGCAGTCTTCCACGCGGCGCGCGGTTTCGGCGTACATCTCATCGAGGTTGCCCGAGACGAACACCAGCAGCTTGCTGTAGTCGGTTTCCCAGCCTTGCTGCGTGTCGCGGAAGGCGCGCAGCCGGGCATGCACTTCGGCCGGCTTCCACGCCATGATCTGCAGCAGGGTTTCAGGCAGCTTGAGGCACCGCTTGATCTCCTGCGCTTCCCAGGGGGCGAGGTGAAGCTTTCGCTTCTTCATTTTCTTCTTGTCGGCCGGGCCGTCGCGGTCTTGCTCGTACTCGGCCTGGGCGAGCGAGGCCTCGATTTCGCCGAGCATCGACAGCGCCGGCGGCAGCCGGCCGTCGGAGAGCAGCGCCCACACGTCCTGGTAGCGCTCGACCTTGGCATCGTGGCCGTTGCCGTCGAGCGTGCGAAAGCGCTGGAACTCGTCGAGCACCAGGATGCCCGGCGTGCCTTCGTCGATGCCCGATTCGGCCAGCATGGCCGAAATGGAACCCCGGCTGCTGTAGCCCGAGCCATGGCTGAAGCCGTCCATCTGCACTTCGATGAAGCGGTCGTAAAAGCCCAGGTGCTGCGCGAGCCTGCGCACCAGTTGCGTCTTGCCGGTGCCGGTGAGGCCCCAGAGGCACACGATGACCGGGCGGCTGATGAGTTGTGGAAACACGTACCACGCCCGCAGCGAATCGATCACCCGGTCGATGATGCCGTCGATGCCGAAGAGCTCGGTCTTGAGCGCCTGGGCAACTGCCTGCAGGTGGCGCGTTCGCTCGGAAAGCGCCGCATGCAGGTCTGAATGAATGTCGTTGGACATGAAAAATCTTGAATAAAAGCAGGAATGAAGAAGCCGCCGCTCCTCGCGGGCGAGGAGGCGGCAATGCAGACGCTGTGTGAGGGTCGGGTGCTGCGCTTCGGCCGTGGAAGCGAGCAGGGCGTCCGGTGCAACGGACGCGCGGGCTTCTTCTTCAGGCCGGACGCGGCAGCTCGACCCCGCCATGCACCGGGGCATGGCTTGCGCGGCGGCTGCGCAAAGTGGGGGATACGAGGAAGGAGGTCATGGGCGCAATCGTAGCGGCGGGTTGCGCGGGAGTAAAGACTATTTACTCTGCCTGTTGCGTGGCAGCCGCGCAATGTGGGAGGCGTGCAACAGTGGCGGTGCGCGCCGATAATCGACGGTTTGCCCGCCGCGCCTCGCGAATAGCTTTTCCCTTGACGACCACGACACCTTCCGCCCCCTTGCGCATCGAGTTTCCCGAATCGCTACCCGTCTCAGGCCGGCGCGATGAAATCATGGCCGCCGTCGAGGCGCACCAGGTGGTGATCGTCTGCGGTGAAACGGGCTCGGGCAAGACCACTCAGCTGCCGAAGATCGCGCTGGCGCTCGGCCGCGGCAAGCTCAACGCGCCGCCAGGCAAGGGCCGGCTCATCGGCCACACGCAGCCACGACGTATTGCCGCGAGCTCTGTGGCCAAGCGCATTGCCGAAGAGCTGAAAACGCCCCTGGGCGATGTGGTCGGTTTCAAGGTGCGCTTTCAGGACCGGCTGAGCCGCGACGCCTCGGTCAAGCTCATGACCGACGGCATCTTGCTGGCGGAAACGCAGACCGATCCGCTGCTGAAGGCCTACGACACGCTGATCATCGACGAGGCGCATGAGCGCTCGCTGAACATCGACTTCCTGCTGGGCTACCTGCGCGAGATTCTTCCGCGCCGGCCTGACCTGAAGGTGATCGTGACCTCGGCCACCATCGACGCCGACCGCTTCGCGCAGCACTTTGCATCCGCCAAGGGGCCTGCGCCGATCATCTATGTGTCCGGACGCACCTTTCCGGTCGAGCAGCGCTACCGGCCGTTCGAGGAGTCGCGCGAGCATGACCTGAACGATGCCATTGCCGATGGCGTCGATGAGCTCTGGCGCGATCCGCACAACGCGGGCGACATCCTCGTTTTTCTGCCTGGCGAGCGCGAGATCCGAGAGGCCGCGGACTATTTGCGCCGCCACCTGAGCCACCAGCCGCTGCTGCGCAATGCCGAGGTGCTGCCGCTGTTCGCCCGGCTTTCGGGCCCCGAGCAGGACCGCATCTTCGACGGCCACACGGGGCGGCGCATCGTGCTGGCCACCAACGTGGCCGAAACCTCGCTCACCGTCCCGGGCATCCGCTATGTGATCGATACCGGCACGGCGCGCGTCAAGCGCTACAGCTTCCGCAGCAAGGTCGAGCAGTTGCTGGTCGAGCCGATCAGCCAGGCCGCGGCCAACCAGCGCGCGGGCCGTTGCGGCCGGGTGGCCAACGGCATTTGCATCCGGCTTTACGACGAGAAGGATTTCGAAGGCCGGCCGCGCTTTACCGATCCCGAGATCCTGCGTTCATCGCTGGCCGGCGTCATCTTGCGCATGAAGTCGCTGCGCCTGGGCGACGTGGCGCGTTTTCCGTTCCTCGAAGCCCCTTCGCCGCGTGCGATTGCGGACGGCTACCAACTGCTGAACGAACTGGGCGCGGTCGACGACGCCAACGAGCTCACGGCCACGGGTGCCGAGCTGGCCAAGCTGCCGCTCGATCCGCGCGTGGGCCGGATGATCCTGGAAGCGCGCACACGCGGCGCGCTCGAAGAAGTGCTCGTCATTGCATCGGCTCTCAGCGTGCAGGACGTGCGCGACAGGCCGATGGACGCGCAACAGCAGGCCGACCAGGCCCACTCCAAATTCGACGATGAAAAGAGCGAGTTCAGCGGCTACCTGCGGCTGTGGAAATGGATCGCGGATGCGCGCGGCGGCCACGGCGACACCCACAAGCTCAGCAACCGCCAGTACGAGCAGCTGCTGCGACAGAACTTCATCAACATCCGCCGCGTGCGTGAATGGCGCGACATTCACTCGCAGCTGCTCACGGTCGTCACGGAGCACAAGTGGCGCATCAACGCGGAGCCCGCAGGCTACGAGCCGCTGCATCTTTCGATGCTGGCGGGCCTGCTCGGCAATGTGGGCTGGAAGCTGGAAGACGACGAGGCGTATCTCGGTGCGCGCGGCATCAAGTTCTATCGTCATCCGGGTGCGCACCTGAAGAAAAAGCCCGGCCGGTGGATCGTTGCGGCCGAACTGGTCGAGACGACGCGGCTCTTCGGCCGCGGCATTGCCAACATCGAACCGCAGTGGCTCGAACAGGTGGCCGGCCATCTGCTGAAAAAGCAACTGCTCGATCCGCACTGGGAGAAGAAGGGCGCGCAGGTTTCGGCGCTGGAACGCGCAACGCTCTATGGGCTGGTCGTCTACAGCGGGCGCCGGGTCGATTTCACCAAGGTCGACCCCGTGGCGGCGCGCGAAATCTTCATTCGCGAGGCGCTGGTCGGCGGGCAATGGGAAAGCAAGTTTCCGTTCCTCGTGGCCAATCGCAAGCTGGTGCGCGAGGTCGAGGGGCTGGAGCACAAGGCGCGCCGGCAAGACGTGCTGGTCGATGAGGAGCTGATCTTCGCCTTTTACGACGCGCAGTTGCCTGCCGACGTGGCGAGCGGCATCACCTTCGAGAACTGGTACCGCCATGCCTCGAAGGAGCAGCCGCGCCTGCTGTACCTGACGCGCGAAGAGCTGATGCGCCACCAGGCGGCGGGCATCACCACGCAGTCGTTTCCGCCCACACTGCGGCTCGGCGGTGTCGATTGCGCGGCGAGCTACCTGCACGAGCCAGGCGATGCGAAAGACGGCCTCACGGTGAGCGTGCCGCTCTTCGTGCTGAACCAGGTGAGCGAAGAGCGCTGCGAGTGGCTGGTCACCGGCATGCTGAAGGACAAGATCCAGGCGCTGCTCAAGAGCCTGCCGCAGCGCCCGCGGTCGCGCCTGGTGCCGCTGCCCGATTCCGCGGCAAAGCTGGCGGAAGAACTCTCGGCGCCCGAGGTGTTCGGCCACGGCTCGCTGACCGACGTGCTGCTCAAGCGCGTGCGCGACGCCACGAGCATCGACGTGAAGCGCGCCGACTTCAAGCTCGACATGCTGCCGCCGCACCTGTTCATGAACCTGCGCATCGTGGACGAGCATGGGCGCCAGCTTGGCATGGGGCGCAACCTGGGCGCACTCAAGGCCGAACTGGGTGCGCAGGCGCGGGGCGCCTTCCAGGCGTTGGCGGGGCTCAACGTCAAGGCTTCCGCGGAGCGAAAGCCGGACGGCGGCGCCGAGGGACGCGCGCAAAACAAGGGCAACGCAGCCGCCGCGCCTGCACCTGCCGCGCCGAGCTTGCCGGCTGGCCAGCGCTACACGAACTGGAGCTTCGGCGAACTGCCCGAACTGATGGAAGTGCGCCGCGGATCGCAGTCGCTCATTGGTTTTCCCGCGCTGCGGGACGAAGGCGACGCCGTCACCATCGAGGTGTTCGACGAACCCGCCGTGGCCGCTGCAAAGCACCGCGCGGGCCTGCGCAGGCTGTTTGCGCTGCAACTGAAAGATGCGCTCAAGTACCTCGAAAAGAACATTCCCGATCTGCAGAAGATGGCCGTGGCCTACATGCCGCTTGGCACATCGGAAGAGTTGCGCACGCAGATCATCGATGTGGCCATTGACCGGGCATTTCTGCAGGAGCCGCTGCCCACCGACGAATTTGCCTTCAAGCGCCGGCTCGAGGAAGGCCGCGGGCGTCTCACGCTGATTGCCAACGAGGTGGCCCGGCTGGCTTCGGCGATCCTGGTCGAATACGCGGCCGCCGCGCGCAAGATAAAGGACACCAAGATCCAGCCCGAGGCGGTGCAAGATGCCGCACAGCAGCTGCAGCGCCTGGTCGGCAAGCGCTTCATTGCCGATGCGCCGTGGACGCAGTTGCAGCATTTCGCGCGGTACCTCAAGGCCATCGTGCTGCGGCTGGACAAGCTGCGCGCCGACCCCGCGCGCGACGCAGCCAAGCTGGCCGAGTTGCGCCCGCAGGAGCAGCGCTACTGGCGATTGGTGGCGGAGCGCAAGGGCGTGGTGGACGATCGCATGCTCGAGTTTCGCTGGCTGCTCGAAGAGCTTCGCGTGAGCTTCTTCGCACAGGAACTGCGCACGCCGCAACCGGTAAGCGTCAAGCGGCTCGACAAGGCCTGGGCGCAGCTGCAAGCCTGACCTGCAAGGCGGAAAAAAAGAAGCCCGCTTGCGCGGGCTTCCTTCAGGTGCGAGTAATTTCAGCAGGCGCTATATGCGTCCCATGAGCACCAGGATGATCACGATCACCAGGACAAGGCCCAGGCCACCGCTTGGCCCGTAACCCCAGCTGCGGCTGTAGCCCCAGCTCGGCAGCGCGCCGATCAGCAGCAAGATCAGAATGATCAGCAGAATGAACGAGAGGGACATGCTTTTCTCCTGGACGTTGTTGTTACGAGAGTGGATGCTCGTTGTCCGGGGGCGCAAAACACGCCGGAAAGCCGCTCCTTCGGCGGTCAGGACTGTCCTACCGTTCGCGTCGGCCTTGAAGCCGCCTCAGCCCAGTCAGAGCCGGGCGAGACGGTCCAGCGCGGAAATCAGCGTCTCGTCCTTCTTGGCAAAGCAGAAGCGGACCACGCGCTGGTCGAAACCGTTGCCATAGAACGCCGACAGCGGAATGGCCGCCACGCCGATCTCGCTGGTGAGCCAAAGGCAGAAATCTGCTTCGGAAAGCTCGCTCACCGCAGAGATGTCGACGCACTGGAAATAGCTGCCTTCGCTGCGCAGCAGCTTGAAGCGGGTCTTCTCGGCGAGCCCTGCGGCAAAAAGGTCGCGCTTGCGCTGGTAGAAGGCCGGAAGCTCGAGGTAGGGCTTCGGGTCGGCCATGTACTGCGCGAGTGCGTGCTGCATGGGTGTGTTCACGGTGAACACGTTGAACTGGTGCACCTTGCGGAATTCAGCCATGAGCGGTGCGGGCGCCGCCACGTAGCCGACCTTCCAGCCGGTGACATGGTAGGTCTTGCCGAAGCTGCTCACGATGAAGCTGCGTGCGGCCAGGCCCGGGAAGCGCGCCACGCTTTCGTGCTGCGCACCGTCGTAGATCATGTGCTCGTACACCTCGTCGGCAATCACGAACACGTCGGTCGGCGCGAGCAGCTCTTCGAGCTTGCGCATTTCGGCCGCGGTCCAGATGGTGGCGCTCGGGTTGTGCGGCGTGTTGACGATGATGGCGCGCGTGCGCGGCGAAAGTGCCGCGGCAATCTTGTCGAAGTCGGGCCGGAAGGTGCCCGGCGTGAGCGGCACGCGCACCACGCTGCCGCCGGCCAGTTCGATGTTGGGCACGTAGCTGTCGTAGCAGGGCTCCAGAACGATCACCTCGTCGCCCGCGCGCACCACTGCAAGAATGGCCGTGATGATTGCGTGCGTGGCACCCGCGGTCACCGTGATTTCGGTCGCCGCGTTGTAGCCGTGGCCGTAGAGCGCGGCGATCTTGCCGGCAATGGCTTCGCGCAGTGCGGGAATGCCGGGCATCGGCGGATACTGGTTGTGGCCGGCGGCCATGGCGGCCGTCACGTCTTCGAGCAGCTTCGGGTCGCAGTTGAAATCGGGGAAGCCCTGGCCGAGGTTGACCGCGTCCTTCTCGGTTGCCAGTGCGGACATCACGGTGAAGATGGTGGTGCCGACGGCGGGCAGCTTGGTGGCGATGTCCGGCGTGCGGGGGGCGGTAGAAACGGTGCTCATGGTCGTGTTCGGAAACTGGGGCTGCTGAATGTCAAAGGTCGTAGTCTTGCTGGTGGCCGCTCAGGGCTTTTGCAATGAGGTTGCGGTCGAGCCGGTCGGATAGCAGCTCGGCAAACTTGAACACGAAGTTGCGCAGGTAGGCGCTGCGCTTGAACGCCACGCGGGCGATGTTCTGGCCGAACACGTGCCCCATGGGGCGCACCACGAGGTCGGCGTTCGACTCGTCGCGCACAGCCATCTCGGCCACGATGCCCACGCCCAGGCCAAGGCGCACGTAAGTCTTGATCACGTCGGAATCGATGGCTTCGAGCGCGATGCGCGGCGTGAGCTTTTTCTGTGCAAAGGCGTGGTCTATGCGCGTGCGGCCGGTGAACGACGGGTGGTAGGTAATGATGGGTTCGTGCGCCAGGTCCTCGAGCGAAATGCGCTCCTTGGCAGCCAGCGGATGGTCTTTGGGGAGCACCAGCACGTGCTGCCATTCGTAGCAAGGCAGGGTCACGAGCTCGGCGTAGTCCGCGAGCGACTCGGTGGCAATGCCCACCTCGGCGATTTCATCGATCACCATGCGCGCCACCTGGTCGGGCGAGCCCTGGTGCAGGCTCACGTTGACCTTGGGATAGGCCTCGCGAAGCCGGGCCACCGGCACCGGCAGCACATAGCGCGCCTGGGTATGGGTGGTCGCAATGGAGAGGGTGCCGCTGTCCTGGGCGCTGAATTGTTCGCCAATGCGCTTGAGGTTGCCCACTTCCCGCATGATCAGTTCGATGCTGGCGATGACATGCTGGCCCGGCTCGGTGACCCGCTTGAGGCGCTTGCCGTGGCGGGCGAAGATCTCGACGCCGAGCTCCTCTTCGAGCTCGATGATGGCTTTGGACACCCCGGGCTGCGAGGTATGGAGCGCCTTCGCCGCCTCGGTGAGGTTCAGGTTGCGCCGCACGGCTTCCTGAACAAACTTGAATTGGTGCAGATTCATATCAAATTCCGTCTTATTGCGGAATTCATTATGCCTTCGGAGTCTATCGAAATGCCCGGGACTTCAAGATTTGGTTGCGATCCTGGCCAGTAGCTCGACCAGTTCGGGTTCTTCGCCGACGATGCTGGCTAGCTGGAATTCGACATTGGGCCAAGTGGCGCGCAGTGCGTTCAGCTGGAGCGGCAGGTCTTCGCGCGCGTGCTTGCCCATGCCCAGAAACAGCGGAACGACCCTGAGCGAGCGCGCGCCGCTCGCAATCAGGGCTGCGGAAGCGGTGCGCAAATCGGGCGTGGCCAGCTCCATGTAGGCGCAAACCACCCGCGCTTGCGGATCGAGCGCGGTGACGCGCGCAGCCACGGCCTCGATGGGCTCGCGCCAGCGCTCGTCGCGCGAGCCATGGGCCAGGAGGATGATGCCCCTTGAGTTCACCGTCGTCACGTCTGTCGTCCCGCTTCTATCGTCGAAGAACCAGCCAGCTGAACGCGGCAAGCGACATGACCGAATAGATGAGCCCTGGCGCCGCCGCCGTAAGCCAGGGCGACCAGTTGCTCAGGTTGCCGAGATAGCCGAACACGTTGTTCAGCAGGAAAAAGCTGATGCCGATCATCACGCCGCCGAACACATAGGTGGTGATGCCGGTCTGGCGGAAATGCAGGTACGCGAAAGGCAGGGCGAGCACGACCATCACCAGGCACGAGAGCGGATAGAAGACCTTGCGCCAGAACTGGATCTCATAGCGCTGGGCGGTTTGGCCGTTGGCTTCGAGGTGGCTGATGTAGTCGAACAGGTCGATGGTGCTCATGCGGTCGGGCCGCAAGAGGGCGACCGACACCATTTCGGCCGTGAGCGTGGTGGGCCAGTCCATCTGCGGCACCCGCGTGGTCAAGATGTGCGCCTTGTTGGCGTCGGTGCGGGTGTTGTAGTCCTGCAGCTCGACGTCAGAAAGGGCCCAGTGGTCGTCGACGATGCGCGCGGAAGTCGCGAGAAGCTGCCTGCGTACATAGCCCTTCTCGTCGAATTCGAAGATGCGCGCATTCCGAAGGGAGCCGTCGCGCGAAATGGACACCACGTTGACGGCGTAGGACACGTTGCCGCGCTTCTCCTTGAGCCACGCTCCCGTATTGCCGACCAGCGAGAAGGTGCCCTGGTAGCGCGACTTGAGCAGCTGCCCCGTGCGCTCCGACGCAGGCGCGATGTAGTCGCCGATGGCAAAGGTCAGAAAAACAAAGCCGACGCCCAGCAGGAGCAGCGTGCGCAGCGCACGCCATGGGCCGAGGCCGCTGGTGCGCAGAATGGTGTATTCGGAGCTTTGCGCCAGCCGCGCCATCACGAAGATGCAGCCGATCAGCACCGTGATCGGGAGCAGTTCATAAAGGTGGCTTGGAATGAGCAGGGTCACGTAGACCAGTGCCTGCCCGGGGCCGTAGGCAAGGCTTTCGGGCTTGCCGATGGATTGCAGTTCGTCGACGAAGTCGAAAAAGAAGAACAGGCTCAAGAAGCCGAGCGTCACGAAGGCCACGGCCTTCAGTGCCTCGACGTAGATCAGGCGTCGGATTGTTTTCACGAGGTCGGGTCGATCTTGGTGGGCTGGGACGGCAGGCCGCCGGCAATGACGCGTTCCGTCTTGCGTCGCCTGCCCCAGTTGTTGTTGCGCAAAGCCAGCCATGCAACACCGATCAGCAGCACACCGCCGTGGAGCAGCAGCATGAACGAGCCCATGCCGTAGCGGCCCGAGCTGATCCAGCTTTGGCCGAGGTTGAGCATGTTGTAGTACACGACGAAGGCGAACAGCGCGAGCAGCAGGTTGCCGCTGCGCCCCACGCGCGGGTTGACGCTGGAAACGGTCAGTGCGAGCAGCACGAAGTTGATGGCGGCCAGCAGCATGCCGATGCGCCAGGCGAGTTCGCCTCGGTTCGCGTCCCCCGGCTCCCGCAGGAGCTGGATCGTGGGCTTGGCGCGTGCCGGCGTGGTGTCGGCGGTAAAGGAGTCGTTGCCGCCTGCGCGGGTGCCGTAGGTTTCGAATTCGCTGATCTTGAGGCCCGAGGTTGCGGTTTGCACCAGGGGGCGCTCGACCCGCTGGCCGTTGCTCAACATGAGGTAGCGGTGCTCACCCACGTTCTCGATGCGTCCGCTGCGCGCCGAGGTGGTAATTTGCAGCCCCCGCTCGATGGCCCAGATGAACACGTTGGTCGCGGTGGCGCCGTCAGGCGTGTCCTTGTCGATGAAAAAGACGCGGATGCGCCCGGCCGATTCGCGGAATTCGCCGGGAGTGACGCGCTCGATGTCGCTGCGCCGTTCGTACTGCGCGCGCATGCCGATGGTCTGCGAGTTGGCCCACGGCCAGCCCAGCAGGGCCATGATGGCGATCAGGGCGAGCACCGGCCACGCAAAGCGGAACAGCGGCTGCAGGAAGTCGACGAGGCCGCGCCCGCTGGAGAACCAGATCACCATTTCGCTGTCGCGGTACATGCGCGACAAGGTGCCGACAATGGCGATGAACAGGCTCAGGCTCAGGATGGTCGGCATGTAGCCGAGCACCGTGTAGGCCATTACCAGGAACACTTCGGACGGGTTCACGCTGCCCTTGGAGGCGAGCCCGAGCGTGCGGATGAGCATCATGGTCATCACGATGGTGACCAGGACCACGAGGGTCGCTCCGAAGCTGCGCGACAGCTCCTTGCGTAGGGAAGAATGGAATAACATCGTTCGAGGAAAAAAAGGATTATGGACTTTCAGCTCAAGACCCTCACCGTCGCCCGCGCCGCGGCCGAAAAATCCGACGTGCTGATCGTGCTCGTCGCCGGCGCGCCCATCACCGCCAAAGACCCGCTTTCCGCCCTGGTTGCCAGTGCCCGCAAGGCCGGCGACCTGCCCGACAAGGCCGGCAAGCTGCTGGCGCTCTACCATCCGGACGAGGTGGTGGCGTCGCGCGTGGTGCTTGCCGCCATTGGCGACGGCAAGCCCGCGTCGGTGCGCAGCGGCGTCATTGCGGCGGTCAACGCGGCCAAGGCCCACGCGCCCAAGCGGGTGGTGATCGTGTTCGCGCACGAAGCCGACGCGGCGGCAGTCGCGTGCGCCGTTACCGCCGCAGCGGACGCCAGCTACGTCTACACCACGACCAAATCCAAGGCCTCGAACGGCGAGGGCGGGCGCACCATCCGCAGCCTCACGCTCGGCGTCGGCGACTCCGCGGCGGTGAGCAAGGCCTTCGAAGAAGCCCGCGCAACAGTGGCCGGCATCGAATTTGCCAAGGAGTGGGGCAACCGCCCGGGCAACTATTGCACGCCCACCTTGCTGGCCGACGCCGCGCAAGGCCTGGCCAAGCTGCCCCGTGTCAAATGCGAGGTGCTGGGCCCGAAGGAAGTGCAGAAACTCGGCATGGGGTCGTTTGCCGCCGTGGCGCAGGGTTCCGCGGAGCCGCTGCGCTTCATCGTGCTGCGCTATCAGGGCGGTCCGAAGGACCAGGCGCCCGTGGTGCTGGTCGGCAAGGGAATTACCTTCGACACCGGCGGCGTCTCGCTCAAGCCGGCGGCCGAAATGGACGAGATGAAGTTCGACATGTGCGGCGCGGCGAGCGTGCTCGGCACCTTCCGCGCACTGGGCGAAATCCAGCCTGCCATCAACGTGGTGGGCCTGGTGCCCTCGTGCGAGAACATGAACGACGGCCGGGCCATCAAGCCCGGCGACGTGGTCACCAGCATGAGCGGGCAGACCATCGAGGTGCTGAACACCGATGCGGAAGGGCGCCTCATCCTGTGCGACGCACTGACATACGCCAAGCGCTTCGAGCCGGCCGCAGTGATCGACATTGCCACCCTCACCGGCGCCTGCGTGGTGGCGCTGGGCGGCGTGCGCAGCGGCCTTTTCACGGCCGACGAAACGCTGGCCGCCGCGCTCCAGGCGGCCGGAGAAGAATCGCAAGACCGCTGCTGGCGGCTGCCGCTGGACGACGAATACGCAGACGGGCTCAAGAGCAACTTTGCCGACGTGGCCAATGTGGCGGGCCGCGCCGGCGGCGCCATTACCGCGGCCAAGTTCCTGCAACGCTTTGCCGGCGATTTTTCCTGGGCGCACCTGGACATCGCAGGCACCGCCTGGAAGAGCGGCGCGGCCAAGGGATCGACCGGGCGGCCTGTGGGCCTGCTGGTGTCGTACCTGATGGAGCGCGCACGCAGCGGCGCGGCCCAGGCGCCCGCACCAAAGGCTTCGCGCAAGAGCGCCGGGCCCGCCACGCGAAAGGCCCGGTCCGTACAGTGACGGAAATCGGTTTTCACTTCAATACGCCGGACAAGGTCAACTACGCCTGCCGGCTGGTGCGAAAGGCCGTGAGCGCGCGCGGGCTGCGTGTAGTTGTGGTGGGCGAAACGCAAATGCTGGATGCGGTGGATGCTGCGCTCTGGCAACTCTCTCCGTCCGACTTCATCGCGCATTGCCGCAGCAACGCCGAGGCGCACATGGTGGCCAGGTCGCCGGTCATTCTTTCGGCCGAGGGGGCAGATGTTGCATCGCTCCCCCACCGCGAGATGCTCGTGAACCTGGGGCCGGAGGTTCCGGCGGGTTTCGAACGCTTCGAGCGCCTGATCGACATCGTGAGCGACGAGGCCGAAGACCGCCAGATCGGCCGCTCGCGGTGGCGCCACTATGCCGACCGGGGCTACACCATCCAGCCGCACGACTTTGCGAGGAGCGCTTCCTGATGGCCAGCACGCTGCGTACACCGCCCCGGTTCGTTCCCACCCTGACCACGGTGCTCGATCTGCAAGCCGAGCCCGTGGCCGGCGAGGCGGGCAAGCCTTCTATCGCGAGCACGCCGGCGCCGCCGGTCGACCTTGCCGAAGCGGTTGCCTTGCCCCCGGCCGAACAGCGCTCCGATGCCGAAATCGTGCGCCTCGAAGAGCAATTGCTGCATCGGGTGCTGCAGCGCGTGGACCTGTCTTTGGAAGAGCGCTTGAGCGACACGGTTTCGGCCGCCGTTCAACAGCAACTCGATTCAATGGTGCCTCGGCTGCGTGAAGAAATCGAGGCCGTTTTGCGTGCTTTGGTTATAGAGGCGATGGCCGCCGAACTCTCGGAAAACACAGGGTCTACGCCAGCTTCCGGCGCATAAAGCTTCAGCTAAACTGCGCCGCAGGTCGGTAGGCGTGAGGGTGCCGCTGGTCTGCGGCGCGAAACTTGCGAGGTCTGCGCGCCCGGATCACACGACCGGTTTCTTGTTTAGTTTTATTTATCCATGTTCTGGAGGTTCTCATGCAATTGAAATGGACTGCGGTCGCACTGGCTGCACTCACGCTTGTGGCTTGCGGCAAAAAAGAAGAAGCTGCTGCACCCGCCGCACCGGCGCCCACGGCAGCGGCCCCGGCACCTGCAGCGCCTCCGGCAGACGCACTGGTCGTCAAGATCGGTCACGTCGCGCCCACCAGCGGCCCGATTGCCCACCTTGGCAAGGACAACGAGTTCGGCGCCAAGATGGCCATCGAAGATCTCAATGCCAAGGGCCTCAAGATCGGCGACAAGGTTGCCAAGTTCGAACTGCTGGCCGAAGACGACGCTGGCGATCCGAAGCAAGGCACTGCAGTGGCCCAGAAGCTGGTCGACAGCAAGGTCAACGGTATCGTGGGCCACCTGAATTCGGGCACCACCATTCCCGCTTCCAAGCTCTACAGCGACGCTGGCATTCCGCAGATCTCGCCTTCGGCAACCAACCCCAAGTACACGCGCCAAGGCTTCAAGACCACGTTCCGCGTGGTGGCTGACGACACGCAACTCGGCGGCACGCTGGGCAAGTACGCTGTCGAAACGCTCAAGGGCAAGAACATTGCCGTGATCGACGACCGCACGGCCTACGGCCAGGGCGTTGCCGAAGAATTCGAAAAGGCGGCCAAGGCTGCCGGCGCGACCATCGTCGGCCACGAATTCACCACCGACAAGTCGACCGACTTCAACGCCATCCTGACCAAGCTCAAGTCGTCCAAGCCCGATGTGCTGTTCTTCGGCGGCATGGACGCCGTTGGCGGCCCGATGCTCAAGCAGGTCAAGCAACTCGGCCTGAACGTCAAGTTCATGGGCGGCGACGGCCTGTGCACCGGCGAACTGCCCAAGCTGGCTGGTGACGCCATCGGCGAAGAGATGGTGGTTTGCGCTGAAGCCGGCGGTGTCGACGGCGACTTCAAGCAGCCGCTGGAAGACTTCAAGGCCAAGTTCAAGACCAAGAACGGCGTGGAGGTGCAGATCTATGCACCGTACGTGTACGACGCGGTCAACGTGCTGGCTGAAGCCATGGTCAAGGCCGGTTCCGCCGACCCTGAAAAGTACCTGCCGGAAGTCGGCAAGGTGCAATACAAGGGCGTGACCGGCCCGATCGCCTTTGACGAAAAGGGCGACATCAAGAACGGCGCGCTGACGCTCTTCACCTACAAGGGTGGCGTGCGTACGCAAATCGCCGTGGTGCGCTGATCGGCTTCACCGCGTAGCGCAGCAATGCGCAAAAAGAAAAAGGGCCTTCGGGCCCTTTTTTCATGTCTGCCGGATGGTGGCTACCGGCCGTTGGTGTGCAGTTGATCAGGGGAGGGCTGCAAAGCCCGAGGGCCGGTCGGTGTTGCAGTATTCGATGAAGGCATCGAGATCCCGCGATTTGTCGAAGACGGCATCGGCACCCAGCGCCTCGCAGCGGGCGCGAATGTCTGCCGTTACGTAGTTGCTCAGCACCACCGCCCGCTGGCCCGGCCCGCGGGTCTTGCAGCCCGAGAGCACGCCAAGGCCCGAGCCTTCCTTCAGGAACAGGTCGATGATGAGAAGCTGCCAGTCATTCGGATGGGCGGCAAGCCAGGCAAGCGCGGCCGACTCGGTTTCAGCAAACCCGACGACTTGGCCATTGACCAGATCCTCGAGGGCCGGGACCAGGTTGTCTCTGATGGTCTTGTTGTCCTCTACGAGGAACGTGATGAGGGCCATGCCGTGGTTTCGCTTTGAGAACCAATAGCGTAGCGTGCCGGATGAGTCCGCAGCGTAGGAGAAGGGATAAGGAGCAATCCATTCGGCCGGGACGACCGTGAAGACGGTCAGTCCGCAGCGCCAGCTCGGATTCTTGCCTTGAGTTCCTCGGCCTGAGCCTGGCTTTCGTCCCGCTCGGCAGTGGCTTCGAGCCGCTTTTCGATTTCTTCGCTCAAGGCCGCGTTGACCTCGGCCAGTGTTTCGGCCGACTTGGCCAGCTTTTCTTCAAGCTGGCTGGTGTGCTCGATGGCCTGGGCCACGTCGCCCACCTGAACCTCTTCAGGCAACCCTTGTTCGAGCACCGTGTTCACGACCGCAAGGTTGTCCGATGCCCGCTGCACATCGGCTGCAACCGCTTCGGTCTTCTCCAATGTCTGTTCGAGTGACGTGTCGCCACGCGATGAGGTTTGTTGCTGTCCGGCCATCCGGGCTCCTTTGCAGGCTTCAAAAGTAAGACCTTTGGATGGTACCGCCAGACGACCCCGGTTGGCGGTGCCGGGCGCGTTGCTGGGGTACAACGGCGCCCACAAAAAAGCCCAAGGTGCCTTGGGGCAACTCGGGCTTTCTTCTTTTCTGCATGTTCGTGAACGGTTACGAACAATCAATCTCTGGCGGAGCAGGCGGGATTCGAACCCGCGGAGGGCTATTAACCCTCACACGCTTTCCAGGCGTGCGACTTAAACCGCTCATCCACCGCTCCTGAGCCCTCGATTGTAGCAGTCGCTCAGGCCGGATTTTGCGGCTTGCCGGCTTGGACCATGCGCATGGCCGAGGCGATGAGCGCGGCGGTTTCGCTCATGTTGCTCGGCACGATCAGCGTGGTCTTGGAGTCGGCCGCAACCTTGCCGTACGCATCCACCGCACGTTCGGCCACCTTGAGCTGCACGGCCTGCTCGCCGCCCGGCTGGCGAATGGCCGCCGCAACCCGCTCGATGGCGTCCGCCGTGGCGGTGGCCACGGCCGTGATGGCCGCCGCTTCGCCCTGGGCGTTGTTGATCTGGGCCTGCTTCTCGCCCTCGGAGCGGGCGATGAACGCCTCGCGTTCGCCGGTGGCGATGTTGATCTGCTCCTGGCGGCGGCCTTCGGAGGCGGCTATGAGCGCGCGCTTGCCGCGCTCGGCGGTGATCTGCGCCTGCATCGCGAGCAGAATTTCCTTGGGCGGGGTCAGGTCCTTGATTTCGTAGCGCAGCACCTTCACGCCCCAGTTGAGCGCCGCCTCGTCGATGGCGGCAACCACTTGCGCATTGATGACGTCGCGCTCCTCGAAGGTCTTGTCGAGCTCGAGCTTGCCGATCACGCTGCGCAGTGACGTTTGTGCCAGCTGCGTTACCGCCACGATGTAGTTGGACGAGCCGTAGCTCGCGCGCATCGGATCGGTCACCTGGAAGTACAGGATGCCGTCGACCTGCAGCTGGGTGTTGTCCCGCGTGATGCAGATCTGGCTCGGCACGTCGAGCGGAATTTCCTTCAGGCTGTGCTTGTAGGCGACCTTGTCGATGAAGGGGATCAGGAAGTTGGGCCCTGGCGTCATGGTGCTGTGGTACTTGCCCAGGCGCTCGCGCACCCATGCGTTCTGCTGCGGCACGAACTTGACCGACTGGCTGATGACGATGATCGCAATGACCAGGATGATGATGGGAATCGAAAATTCCATGATGTTTCTCCTCTTGAATTCTGATTAGGTCTTTTCGACCACGAGGCGGCTGCCGACGACCTCGACCACGCGGTGCTCCCCGGCGGCCGACGAAGCGCGGCCCGCGCGCTGCACCACGGTCCACTGAGCACCACGATAGCGCACGGTGGCCGTGCCGTCGGGGTGCCATGCCTCCACGTGGATGATTTCGCCGATATCCATGTTCACGTCGCGATTCGCCTCGGTGGGCGGTGCCGGCGGCCGCCTGCGCTGCACGGCATACCAGACCAGGACGGCCCCCACGCCGACCACGGCCGCCACCACCAGTTGCGCGACGGTGCCCATGCCCAGGTGCGCTGCAACGGCCGCAGCTGCGAAGCCGGTGGCCAGCAGCAGCAGGTAGACCGTACCCGAGAGCAGCTCGAGCACGATCGCGGCTCCTGCTATCAGCCACCAGATGGTGGAATTCGCCATGTCTTCTCCTCTTTGATGGACGCTCGACATTCTGAGTCAAAAGCTCACGCAATCCTTCATCCGAATTCCGTACACTTCGCGCCTCATTGCCTGTCCGGAGCCCTGCTCATGAAATTTCGCTTCCCCATCGTCATCATCGACGAGGACTTCCGCTCCGAAAACACCTCGGGCCTCGGTATTCGCGCACTTGCGCAGGCCTTCGAAAGCGAGGGCTTCGAGGTGCTGGGCGTCACGAGCTACGGTGACCTGAGCCAGTTTGCCCAGCAGCAAAGCCGTGCCAGCGCGTTCATCCTGTCGATCGACGACGAGGAAT
Source organism: Variovorax paradoxus (assembly GCF_029919115.1). Lineage (NCBI taxonomy): Bacteria > Pseudomonadati > Pseudomonadota > Betaproteobacteria > Burkholderiales > Comamonadaceae > Variovorax > Variovorax paradoxus. Next base: position 2,337,835 of record NZ_CP123990.1, on the reverse strand, counting down.
TTACCGTGGGTCCCGACCTGGACCCGGCCGTGCTCAGCCTGCGGAGCTTCATTGGCGAAGTGCGGCGCAAGAACGCCGACGTGCCGATCTATATTTACGGCGAAACCAAGACTTCGCGCCATATTCCGAACGACATCTTGCGGGAGCTCCATGGCTTCATCCACATGTTCGAGGACACGCCGGAGTTCGTGGCGCGCCACATCATCCGCGAGGCCAAGAGCTACCTCGAGGGCGTGCAGCCGCCGTTCTTCAAGGCGCTGATCGACTACGCCGAAGACGGTTCGTACTCGTGGCACTGCCCGGGCCATTCGGGCGGCGTGGCGTTCCTGAAGAGCCCGGTGGGCCAGATGTTCCACCAGTTCTTCGGCGAGAACATGCTGCGCGCCGACGTCTGCAACGCGGTGGAAGAACTCGGCCAGCTGCTCGACCACACCGGCCCGGTGGCGGCCAGCGAGCGCAACGCGGCGCGCATCTTCAACGCCGACCATTGCTTCTTCGTGACCAACGGCACCAGCACCAGCAACAAGATGGTGTGGCACCACACGGTGGCGCCCGACGACGTGGTGGTGGTCGACCGCAACTGCCACAAGTCGATCCTGCACGCGATCATCATGACCGGCGCGATTCCGGTGTTCATGAAGCCCACGCGCAACCACTTCGGCATCATCGGCCCGATTCCCAAGAGCGAGTTCGAGCAGAGCGCCATCAAGGCCAAGATCAAGGCCAATCCGCTGCTCGCCGACGTGGACCCGAACAAGGTCAAGCCGCGCGTGATGACGCTCACCCAGTCGACCTACGACGGGGTCATCTACAACACCGAGACGATCAAGAACATGCTCGACGGCTACGTCGACACGCTGCACTTCGACGAGGCGTGGCTGCCGCATGCGGCTTTCCACCCGTTCTATGGCGCCTATCACGCCATGGGCAAGCGGCGCGTGCGTCCGAAGGAATCACTGGTATTTGCCACGCAGTCCACCCACAAGCTGCTGGCGGGCATCAGCCAGGCCAGCCACGTGCTGGTGCAAGACTCGCAGAACCGTGCGCTCGACCGCGACCTGTTCAACGAGGCCTACCTGATGCACTCGTCGACCAGCCCGCAGTACGCCATCATTGCGAGTTGCGACGTGGCCGCCGCCATGATGGAGCCGCCCGGCGGCACGGCGCTGGTGGAAGAGAGCATCTTGGAAGCGCTCGACTTCCGCCGCGCCATGCGCAAGGTCGAAGACGAGTTCGGCAAGGACGAGTGGTGGTTCAAGGTCTGGGGCCCCGAGAAGCTCGTCGACGAAGGCATTGGCCGCGCCGAAGACTGGATCATGCAAGGCGAGAAGAACGGCAAGCCGAGCAAGAGCAAGAAGTCGCCGCGCAACTGGCACGGCTTTGGCGAGCTGGCCGACGGCTTCAACATGCTCGATCCGATCAAGTCGACCATCGTGACGCCGGGCCTGGACCTCGAGGGCAACTTTGCCGAAACGGGCATTCCGGCGAGCGTGGTGACCAAGTTCCTTGCCGAGCACGGCGTGATTGTGGAGAAGACCGGGCTCTACAGCTTCTTCATCATGTTCACCATCGGCATCACCAAGGGCCGCTGGAACACGCTGCTCACTGCCCTGCAGCAGTTCAAGGACGACTACGCGCGCAACCAGCCGATGTGGCGCATCCTGCCCGAGTTCTGCCAGCAGCACCCGGGCTACGAGCGCCTGGGCCTGCGCGACCTGTGCCAGCACATCCACCAGCTGTACGCACGCTACGACGTGGCGCGCCTCACGACCGAGATGTACCTGAGCGACCTGACGCCGGCCATGAAGCCCAGCGACGCTTTTGCCCACATTGCGCACCGCAAAACCGAGCGCGTGGAAATCGACGAGCTCGAAGGCCGCATCACCACCAGCCTGATCACGCCGTACCCGCCGGGCATTCCGCTGCTCATTCCGGGGGAAGTGTTCAACAAGAAGATCGTCGACTACCTCAAGTTCTCGCGCGAGTTCAACTTGCAGTGCCCGGGCTTCGAAACCGACATCCACGGCTTGGTGGCGCGCATCGACGAGACCGGCAAGAAGCGCTATTACGCGGACTGCGTGGCCGCGCCGAAGAAATAGCAAAGAGCCGAGGAAGCACGCGGCACGCTCGGCGTGCTGCGTTCAAGAGGGCAGGTCGGTCCGCGCTCGCACGAAGCGCGCGAACCTCGGCAATCCGCTGGCGTTTGTGCCGTTGAAGCGGTAGGTCACCCAGCTGCCGACCGCGGGCGGATTGTCGCGTTCGGCATCGGTCAGGCCGGTGCCAAGCTTGAAGCGCTTGCCCTCGGGCGTTTCGACCAGCAACGCGCCCAGGCGGGCGCTGTGCCTGCCTTTGCCGGGCACATGCCCCACCACGCGGGCATCGGCGTCGTCATGGGGCTTTACCTTGAGGAGGTCGGTATTGCGCTCCGCGCGATAGAGCGAGGCGCCCCGGTGCAGCATGAGGCCTTCCCCGCCCATCTTCACCGTCTTGTCGAGCAGTGCCTGCAGGTCTGCGTGCGTGGTGGCCCGCTCTTGCGGCACCGGAATCACCCAAGGCGCAGCGGTAATCGGCAACAGTTTTCGCAGGGCTGCGAGCCGGGCCGTGAAATCGCCGCCTTGAGCCGGCAGGTCGAACACCATGAAGCGCATGCTGTGCCAAGCCGTGTCGTTGGGCGTTTGGCTGCGCACGGTGGAAACCGCATGCGAAAACTGGCCCCGGCCGGCCCACAGTTCGCCGTCGAGCGGCTGCTTTGGCAGCGGCGCGGTAAACCAGGCGGGCGCCACGACCGGCTCGCCGCCCCGGGTCCACAGCCGCTTGCCGTCCCAGTAGCCGCGCACGCCGTCGTACTTTTCACTCACCCAGTAGTCGGCCAGCGACATGCCGGGGCGGTAAACCTCGGCCAGCATGAGCGCGGGCGCGCCGTCGCGAGCCGTGGCCGCACGGGCCACGAGCGCGCCAAACCCGGCGAGCAGGAGGGAACGTCGCGTCAGCAAGAAGCGGTTGCCAATCGATGCAGAAATGTTCGACCGAAGGTTTCGGGCCAGCCCTTATTCGGCCATTCCCGCCACGACATTGCTGAAGCCGCCATCCACGTAGGTGATCTCGGCCGTGACGCCGCTGGCCAGGTCGCTCAGCAGAAAGGCGGCGACATTGCCGACTTCTTCGATCGTCACGTTGCGGCGGATGGGTGAGGCCTCTGCCACTGCCGACAGCATCTTGCCGAAGCCCTTGATGCCGCTGGCCGCCAGCGTCTTGATAGGGCCGGCGCTGATGCCGTTGACCCGCATGCCCTTGGGACCGAGCGAGGCCGCGGTGTAGCGCACCGAGGCTTCGAGCGAGGCCTTGGCCAGGCCCATGGTGTTGTAGTTGGGCAGCGCGCGCTCGGCGCCCAGGTAGGTCAGCGTCAGCAGCGCCGATTTGTCGTTCAGGTAGGGCAGGGCCGCCTTGGCCATGGCCGGGAAGCTGTAGGCGCTGATGTCGTGCGCAATCTTGAAGCCTTCGCGCGAGAGCCCTTCGAGAAAGTCGCCCGCAATGGCTTCGCGCGGCGCAAAGCCGATGCTGTGCACGAAGCCGTCGAACTTGGGCCAGGTCTGCGCCAGATCGGCAAAGAGCTTGTCGATCTGCGCGTCGTCGCCCACGTCGCAGTCGAAAATCAGCTTCGAGTCGAAATCGGCAGCGAATTCGGTGATACGGTCCTTGAACCGTTCGCCGACGTAGCTGAAGGCGAGTTCGGCGCCTTGTTCGTGGCATGCCTTGGCAATGCCGTAGGCAATGGAGCGATTGCTCAACACGCCGGTGATCAACAGTTTTTTGCCGGAAAGAAAGCCCATGAAGTTGCCTCGTGAAAATCTTGGGCAGAATTCTCGCATGCGAGGTTGGCTGCTTTTATTGTTGGCGTTCTCGGCGGCTCCTTCATGGGCCGCCCATGCCTATGCGCAATTCGGCGACATCAAGTATCCGCCCGGTTTCACACATTTCGACTACGTGAACCCACAGGCCCCCAAGGGTGGCGAGTTCAGGCTGGTGCCGCCCACCCGGCCGACGAATTTCGACAAGTTCAACCCTTTCACGCTCAAGGGCACCGCGCCATCCGGACTTGGCCCTCTCATGTTCGAGAGCCTCATGACCGGAAATTCGGAGGAGCCGACCACGGTATATGGCCTGCTGGCCGAAGACGTGGATGTTCCTGCCGACCGGCTCTCGGCGACGTTCAGGCTCAATCCCAAGGCACGCTTCAACGATGGTTCGCCGGTGCTGGCCGCCGACGTGGTCCATTCGTTCGAAACCCTTACCGGCAAGCTCGCCGCCCCACAGTTCCGCACCATCTACGCCGAGGTGAAGAAGGCGACCGCCATCGGCGAACGCACGGTGCGCTTCGATTTTGCAAGCCCGAACCGGGAGCTGCCCCTGGTGATCGGCGGCATGCCGGTCTTCGGCCGCAAGTGGGGCGCTGGCAAGCCCTTCGACCAGATCGTTACCGAGGTGCCCATCGCCTCGGGCCCCTACAGGCCCGCCAGCGACCGCCTTGGCCGCGACATCAGCTATGTGCGCCGCGCCGACTATTGGGGCGCCGACCTGCCGGTGCGCAAGGGGTTCTTCAACTTCGACCGCGTCACCTACAAGGTGTACCTCGACGAGACCGCGCGTTTCGAGGGGCTGAAAGCCGGCGAGTTCGACTTCATGCGCGAGTTCACTTCGCGCAACTGGGCGCGCCAGTACAAGGGTAAGCAATTCGACAGCGGCGAGATCGTCAAGCGCGCCTTCGAGAACCAGAACCCGGGCGATTTTCAGGGCTACATCTTCAACACCCGCAGGGACAAGTTCAAGGATGTGCGCGTCCGCCAGGCCATCGGCCTTGCCATGGACTTCGAATGGCTCAACCGGCAGCTGTTCTACGGGCTCTACAAGCGGGTGCAGGGCTATTTTCCGAACAGCGAGTTTCACGCCGACGGCCTGCCCAAGCCAGACGAACTTGCGCTGATGGAGCCCCTGCGGGACAAGCTCAAGCCCGAGGTGTTCGGACCCGCCCCAAAACCCTCCAGCACCGAGCCTCCTGGCAGCCTGCGCGACAACTTGCGTCAGGCAAGGGCGCTGCTGGCCGAAGCAGGCTGGACCTACCGCGACGGGGCCCTGCGAAACGGCAAGAACGAGGCTTTCACGATCGAATTCCTGAACGACCAGCCCTCGATGATCCGGGTCGTGACGCCGCTGCAGGCCGCACTGAAGAAGCTGGGTATCGAAACGAGTTTCCGCACGGTCGATTTTTCGCTGGCGCAGCAGCGCATGGACAACCATGACTTCGACATGACCACCCGGCGCATCCCCGGCAGCACTGCGCCCGGCGGCGAACTCTTCGAACTCTTCGGTTCGAAGGCCGCGGAAACCAACGGGTCGGCCAACTCCTGGGGTATTGCCGACCCGGCGGTAGACGCGATCCTTGGCAAGGTGGTTGCCGCGACCACGCGGCCAGAACTCGCTACAGCCATGCGCGTGCTCGACCGCGTGCTGTCGCACGGCCACTACTCGATTCCCATGTACTACGGCAGCGCCTTCCTGATCGGCTACCGGCCGGCCGGTGTCATGCTGCCGCCGACCATTCCGCCGTACTACGATGCCGGCGACTGGGCCCTCACGACCTGGTGGGCGTCGCCCACGAACAAGTGAACAAGGCCCACGTGACCCGGAGCACCGTAACCTGATGGCCAGCTACATCTTCAAGCGCCTGCTTCTGATGATCCCGACGCTCCTGGGCGTGCTGGTCATCACCTTCGCGGTCATCCAGTTTGTGCCCGGCGGCCCGGTCGAGCAGATGGTGTCGCAGTTGCAGGGCCGCGACTCGGGCGGGGAAAGGGCCGCGGCCGGAGGCGCAGGTTATCGCGGCCGCCAGGGGCTCGATCCGCAGCGCATCGAGGAGATAAAGAGACTCTACGGCTTCGACAAGCCCGCTCATGAGCGCTTCTGGCAAATGCTCAAGTCTTTTGCGCGACTCGATCTTGGGCAGAGCTTCTACCAGCGCAAAGCGGTTTGGGAACTGGTCAAGGAAAAGCTGCCGGTCTCGATCAGCCTGGGCCTCTGGACCTTCTTCATCAGCTATTTGATTGCTGTACCTCTCGGCGTCGCAAAGGCAGTGCGGGCCGGTTCGCGCTTCGACTTTGTCACGACGCTCATCGTGCTCGTCGGCTACGCGATTCCCGGCTTTGTGCTGGGGGTGGCACTGCTCGTCATCTTCGGCGGGCAGCTGCAGTGGTTTCCGCTGCGCGGGCTGACATCGCCCAGTTGGGAAAGCATGAGCTGGGGGGCGAGGATTGTTGACTATCTCTGGCACATCACGCTGCCCGTGACGGCCATGGTGCTCGGCAGTTTCGCCGTGACGGCCATGCTCACGAAAAATTCGTTCCTGGAAGAGATCCGCAAGCAGTATGTGTTGACCGCGCGTGCCAAGGGCCTGGCCGAGCGGCAGGTGCTGTGGAAGCACATATTCCGCAACGCGCTGATTCCGATCATTACCGGGTTCCCGGCCGCCTTCATCGGCGCTTTCTTCACGGGCTCGCTGCTGATCGAAACGCTTTTTTCCCTCGATGGCCTCGGACTGCTGAGCTACGAGAGCGTGATCCGGCGTGACTACCCGGTGGTGCTTGGCACGCTGTACCTGTTCACGCTGATAGGCCTGTTGACCAAGCTCATTTCCGACCTTTGCTATGTCTGGGTCGACCCGAGGGTGAAATTTGACTGACGCATTGCCTGTCTCGCTGAGCCCGGCGCGCCGCGCGTGGCGCCGCTTTCGCCGGAATCCGCTCGGATTCTGGAGCCTTGCCATCTTTACGGTGCTGGTGGTGCTCAGCTTGTTTGCCGAGCTGCTGTCGACCGACAAGCCGCTCGTTGTGCGCTATGAAGGGCAAACCTATTTTCCGGTGCTGCGCGACTACGCCGAAAAAACCTTTGGCGGCGACTTCGAAACGCCCGCCGATTACCTCGATCCCTTCATTCGCGAGCGGATCACGGCCGGCAAGAACTGGGCGATCTACGCACCCAACCCCTATGGCCCGCAAACGCTCAACTACTTTGCCAAGCTGCCGAATCCGTCAGCGCCGTCGCGCGACAACCTGCTGGGCACGGACGACCGGGGGCGCGACCTGCTTGCCCAGTTGATCTACGGTTTTCGCGTGAGCGTGCTGTTTGCCTTGGCACTGACCGCCATCGGCGTGGTGTTGGGAATCGTGACCGGGGCCATCCAAGGCTTCTTCGGCGGCAAGACCGACCTGGCATTTCAGCGCTTCATCGAAATATGGGGCTCGATGCCCGAGTTGTACCTGCTGATCATCTTCAGTGCGATCTTCACGCCCAGCGTCGCGTTGCTGCTGATTCTGCTGAGCCTCTTCGGATGGATGGGCCTGTCCGACTACGTGCGTGCCGAGTTCCTGCGCAACCGCCAGATGGATTACGTGCGTGCCGCCCGTGCCCTGGGCGTCGGCAACCTTCAGATCATGTGGCGTCACATCCTGCCCAACAGCATGGTGCCGGTCGTCACTTTCTTGCCGTTTCGCATGAGCGCGGCCATCCTGGCGCTGACCTCGCTCGACTTCCTTGGCCTGGGTGTGCCGCCGGGCACGCCGTCGCTCGGCGAACTGCTGAGCCAAGGCAAGGCAAACATCGACGCATGGTGGATTTCGCTTTCCACCTTCGGGGTGCTGGTAATCACGCTGATGCTGCTGACCTTCATGGGCGATGCGCTGCGCGATGCACTCGACCCGCGAAAGGCCGACAAATGAGCGAAATGACCCATCTGCCGTTGCTCGACGTGAAGGGCTTGAGCGTTTCTTTCGGCGGCAAGAGCGTGGTACACGGTGTCGACTTTCATATAGCCGCCGGCGAAAAGCTCGCGCTGGTCGGCGAGTCGGGCTCGGGCAAGACCGTTACGGCGCTTTCGCTCCTGCGGCTGGCGCAGAACGCCGACGTGACCGGGACCGCACAGCTGTTCGACGCCGAAAACGGCTCGAACGGGCGTGACCTGCTGTCGATTCCGGAGCGGCAACTGCGCGGCATTCGCGGCAAGGAGATCGCGATGATCTTCCAGGAGCCGATGACCGCGCTCAACGCGCTCTACAGCGTGGGCGACCAGATTGCGGAGGTGCTCGAGTTGCACGAAGGGCTTTCGGCGCGGGATGCCCAGGCCGCCGCAGTCCAGTTGCTGGCCGACACCGGAATTCCGGAGCCGGAACGCCGGGCGAGGTCGTTTCCGCACCAGCTTTCGGGCGGGCAGCGCCAGCGCGCCATGATTGCCATGGCGCTCGCCTGCAAGCCGCGCCTGCTGCTGGCGGACGAGCCGACCACCGCGCTCGACGTCACTGTTCGCGCCCAAATTCTCGACTTGCTTGCCGACCTTCAACGCAAGCACGGCATGGCCGTGCTGTTGATCACGCACGATCTCAATCTGGTGCGCCGGTTCGCCGACCGCGTAGCGGTGATGGAAAGCGGCCGCATCGTCGAGCATGGCGCCGTCGGCACCGTGTTCGAATCCCCGCAGCATGCCTACACACGCAAACTGATCGACAGCCATCCGGAGCGCGACGTCTCCGCGGTGGCCGCAGGCGCGGATGCGAAGCCGGTGCTCGAGGCCAAGGGCCTCCGGGTGAGTTATCCGGTGTCCAGGCCGGGCATCGCGGGCTGGTTCCGCAAGGGCGAATTCATCGCAGTGGAGAACGCCGATTTCCGCATCGCGCCCGGTGAAACCCTGGGCGTGGTCGGCGAATCGGGGTCGGGCAAGTCGACGTTGGCGTTGGCGGCGCTGGGGCTACTGAAGTTTCGCGGCGCGCTGAAAGTGGACGGCAAAGGGTGGGCGGTCAACCGCGCGTCGGACCTGACGCTGCGCCGGGCCATGCAGGTGGTTTTCCAGGACCCGTTTTCTTCGCTATCTCCCCGCATGACCGTTGAGCAGATCGTGGGGGAGGGGCTGCGCGTACACGCGCCTGAACTCGACACCGCGCAGCGCCGAGCCAGGTCTTTGGCAGCACTGGCCGACGTGGGCTTGACCGAGGCGCAGTTTCCGTCGCTGCTCGACCGCTATCCGCACGAGTTTTCGGGCGGGCAGCGCCAGCGGCTCGCGATTGCGCGGGCATTGATCGTCGATCCGCAATTGCTGGTGCTCGACGAGCCCACCAGCGCGCTCGACGTCACGATCCAGAAGCAGGTGCTGGGTTTGCTCCAGCGCCTGCAGCGCGAGCGCGGCCTGAGCTACTTGCTCATCACGCACGATGTCGAGGTGATCCGCGCCATGGCGCACCAGGTCATCGTGATGAAGGACGGCGCCATCCTCGAAGCCGGGCCTGTCGAGCGCGTGCTCGATGCGCCCGAGCATCCCTATACAAAGAAACTGGTGGCCGCAGCGCTGCTGGAATAGCAACGGAACTGAAGAAAAATGTCGGGAGTCGGACAAAACCGGCGCGGTGCCTGGCGCGCGGCGCTGGCCTGCATGGTTACTTTGGCTGTGGCCATGGGTTTGGGGCGTTTTGCCTTCACGCCCATGCTGCCGATCATGCTGCATGAGGGAAAGCTGCAGTTGGAGGCTGGAGGCGTGCTGGCTTCGCTCAATTACCTGGGTTACTTTCTGGGCGCGGTCAGCTGCGCGGCCATCGGCATCAAGGCCAAGAGCATGGTGCGCGGCGGCTTGGCCGCGACGGCTGTGCTGCTGATCGGCATGGGCGTGCTCCACAGCTTCACCAGCTGGGGCGTCCTTCGCACGGCAGCCGGCGTGATGAGCGCCTGGGTTTTCGTTTTTGCTTCAGGATGGGGGCTGCGGCGGTTGGCCGAAACCAATTCCCCGGCGCTGGCAGGCGTGATCTACACGGGCCCGGGCATCGGCATTGCCATGACCGGGCTGCTCGGCGGCGCATTGGGCCGCTGGGGTTCGGAAGCAGGATGGATTGGCCTGGGCGTGCTGGCAGTGGTGCTGGTGGCGCTCATCTGGCGGGTTTTCGACGACGGGGACCTGCCCGCCACTGGCGGTTCTGCGGCGGCACCCGCTGCGGCCGCGGGCTTCGCCGCGCCTGCCTCCGTGCGCAGCGACGCGATCTGGCTGGTCGCGCTGTACGGCCTGGCCGGCTTCGGCTACATCATCACGGCCACATTCCTCCCGGTGATCGCCCGCCAGGCGCTGCCGGGCTCGCCCTGGCCCGATTTCTTCTGGCCGCTGTTCGGGCTGGCCATCATTCCGGGCGCGCTGATCGGCGCCCGCGCGCCCATCCACTGGGACAACCGGCTGCTGCTGGCCGTGGCCTATGCACTTCAGGCGCTGGGCGTGGTGCTCTCGGTGGCGTGGCCGACGATCACGGGCTTTGCGCTCGGGAGCTTGCTGCTCGGCATGCCGTTTACCGCCATTACACTTTTTGCAATGCGAGATGCTCGCCGCTTGCGGGGCAATGCCGCGGCCGGGCTGATCGGCTATGCGACGGCTTCCTATGGCGTCGGCCAGATCATCGGGCCGCTGTTTGCCGCACCGCTGGCCCAGCGGACCGGTTCTTTCCAGCTTCCGCTGCTGGTTGCCGCAGCCGCATTGACGCTGGGTTCCATGCTGTTTGCGCTGGTCTGGTCCAAATCCCGTCGCCGATAGGCGCTTTGAGCGGCTCCATCCCCTTCATTTATCACGGGAATAGCATATAATTCGAGGCTCACGACCAAACGGGCGGGTACCAACCGCCCGTTTTTTTTGGTCTATGCATTTTCAATGCGTGGCATCCGTGGCGGGCGGGTGGCGCGTACAAGCATTTCGCACAGGCATTTTTACAAGGCGTTTTCGAACACGTGGCATTGCAGCAGATTGTGGAACAAACCGTGGCCGGACTCGGCTACGACCTGGTCGAGATCGAACGGTCGGCCGGGGGATTGCTGCGCGTGACGATTGATTTGCCCTGGACGGCCCCCACATCGGAAGCTGTGGCCGCCGGTATTCCCGAGCCTTTCGTGACCGTCGAAGATTGCGAAAAGGTCACGCGGCAGCTGCAATTTGCGCTCGAGGTCGATGGTGTCGATTACAAGCGGCTCGAGGTTTCCTCGCCGGGTATTGACCGTCCGCTGCGCAATGAGCAGGATTTCGAACGTTTCGTGGGCGAGGTGATCGACATCACGCTCAAGGCGCCGATGGGTGCCGCGGCGGCGGGGCAGGTGTCTGCCACCCGCAAGAAGTTTCGCGGCACGCTGGAACGCGTGGAAGGGGCCAACGGAGCCCCGGGCTGGCAAATCGTCTGGAGCGATGCGCCCGAGCCCAAGCCGGGTCAAAAAGTGAGCAAGAAGCGCGCGCCTGCAACGTTGCATGCGCTCGGCTTCGTGCTGGACGAGCTGCGCGATGCGCGGCTTGCGCCCATTGTGGATTTCAAGGGCCGCAAGGCCAAAACCCAACCGGGTTTTTCGGATATTGACGACGGAACGAATGTTCCGGACTGACTAGAGGAGTGGTGGCATGAATCGCGAAATGTTGATGTTGGTGGATGCGATCTCGCGCGAGAAGAACGTCGAGCGCGACGTGGTCTTCGGCGCAGTCGAGTCCGCACTGGCGCAGGCCACCAAGAAGCTCCACCAGGGCGACGTGGACATCCGCGTCTCGGTCGACCGCGACAGCGGCGACTATGAAACCTTCCGCCGCTGGCACGTCGTACCGGACGAGGCCGGCCTGCAGCTGCCCGACCAGGAAATCCTCCTGTTCGAGGCGCGCGAAGAAATGCCCGACATCGAGGTCGACGAATACATCGAGGAAGCGGTTGAATCCGTGCCCATCGGCCGTATCGGCGCCATGGCGGCCAAGCAGGTCATCCTGCAGAAGATCCGCGATGCCGAGCGCGAAATGCTGCTCAACGACTTCATGTCGCGCGGCGACAAGATCTTCGTGGGCACCGTCAAGCGCCTGGACAAGGGCGACATCATCGTGGAGGCCGGTCGCGTCGAAGGGCGCCTGCGCCGCAGCGAGATGATCTCCAAGGAAAACCTGCGCAACGGCGACCGCGTGCGGGCCATGATCATGGAGGTCGACCTGACGCTGCGCGGCGCGCCGATCATCCTGTCGCGCTCGGCGCCCGAGTTCATGATCGAGCTGTTCCGCCAGGAAGTGCCCGAAATCGAACAAGGCCTGCTCGAAATCAAGAGCTGCGCCCGCGACCCAGGTTCGCGCGCCAAGATCGCCGTGCTGTCGCATGACAAGCGTGTCGACCCGATCGGCACCTGTGTCGGCGTGCGCGGCACCCGTGTCAACGCCGTGACCAACGAGCTCGCAGGCGAACGCGTCGACATCGTGCTGTGGAGCGAAGACCCGGCGCAATTCGTGATTGGCGCCCTGGCACCGGCCAACGTGTCGTCGATCGTGGTCGACGAGGAAAAGCACGCCATGGACGTGGTGGTCGACGAGGAAAACCTCGCCATCGCCATCGGCCGCGGCGGCCAGAACGTGCGCCTGGCTTCCGACCTCACCGGTTGGAAGATCAACATCATGGACGCCAACGAGTCTGCGCAGAAGCAGGCCGTCGAAACCGATGCCAGCCGCAAGCTCTTCATGGAAAAGCTCGACGTCGACGAGGAAATCGCCGACATCCTGATCTCCGAGGGCTTCAACAGCCTCGAGGAAGTGGCCTATGTGCCGATCTCCGAAATGCTGGAGATCGAAGCTTTCGATGAAGACACCATCAACGAGCTGCGCACGCGCGCCAAGGATGCGCTGTTGACCATGGAAATCGCAAAGGAAGAGGGCGTCGAGACCGTCTCGCAGAATCTGCGCGACCTCGAAGGCCTCGACCCCGAGCTGATTCCCAAGCTGGCCGAGGCGGGTGTGCACACCCGCGACGACCTCGCCGACCTCGCGGTCGATGAACTCACCGAGATCACCGGCCACAGCGCCGATGACGCCAAAGCCCTCATCTTGAAAGCCCGCGAACATTGGTTCGCCGGCCAAGAGTGATGGTCATGGAGGCACGAAACCAATATGTCCAGTACCACTGTCGCCGAGTTCGCGAACGAGCTCAAGAAGACTCCCGAAACCTTGCTTGACCAGCTCAAGAGCGCAGGCGTGCCCAAAGCGGCACCCACCGATGCACTCACCGAGGCTGACAAGCAGCGCCTGCTCGGCTTTCTCAAAGCCAGCCACGGCACTGCCGAGCCCGAGCGCAAGAAGATCACGCTGACGAAAAAGTCGACCAGCGAGATCAAGCAGGCCGACGCCACCGGCCGCGCCCGCACCATCCAGGTCGAAGTGCGCAAGAAGCGCACCTTCATCCAGCGCGACGACGGCCACCCGGCCGTGCCTGAAGCGCAGCCTGTGGCCGAAGCGCCCGCCGCGGCACCCGCCGCACCCCGCATCGACGAGGCCGAGTTGGCCCGCCGCGAGGAAGAAGCGCGCCGCCAGGCCGAGCTGATCCGCCGCCAGGAAGAAGAGTTGGCCGAGAAGCGCCGCCTGCGTGAAGAAGCCGAAGCCCGCGAACGCGAGCAGGCCGAAAAGGCCGAGCGCGCCGAACAGGCCGAGCAGGAAGCTGCACGCGTCGCCGCCGAGAAAAAGGCCGCTGCCGAAGCTGCCGCTGCGCCCGCCAAAGAAGCGGCCAAGCCGCCGGTGGCAGCACCTGCGGCCGCCGCAGCCGCTGCCGCCGAGCAGCAAGCCGCAGACACCAAGCTGGCCGCCCAGACCGCCGCCACGCAAGCCAAGGAAGACGCAAAGGCCAAGGCCGCCGCTGAATCGAAGGCCCGTGCCGACGAGGAAGCCGCTCGCGCCAAGGATCTCGACGAGCGTCGCCGCAAGGCACTCGCTGAAGCCGAAGCCATTCGCGCCATGATGAACGCACCGGCCCGCGTGCTGGTGCCGCACAAGGCGCCCGAGAAGCCGCAGCCCGAAAAGGCCGCGGTCAAGGGCACGCTGCACAAGCCGGCCGCGCCCGCGGCTCGCCCCGGTGCGCCCGCCGCAGCCGGAGCTCCCGCAGCGCCTGGCGCCGCCGGTGCCGGCAAGGAAGTCAAGTCGGCCAAGCTCTCGTCGAGCTGGGCTGGCGATCCTGCCAAGAAGAAGGAAATCAAGACCCGCGGCGATGCCAGCGGTGGTGTCGGCCGCGGCAACTGGCGCGGAGGCCCGCGTGGCCGCCGTGGCAGCAATGACCGTGGAGGCCACGAAGAGCATGTGCAGGCCGCACCAGTCGAAGCGCGCATTCTCGAAGTGCACGTGCCCGAAACCATCACGGTGGCCGAGCTCGCGCACAAGATGGCCGTCAAGGCGCAGGAAGTCATCAAGCAGCTCATGAAGCTGGGCCAGATGGCGACCATCAACCAGTCGCTCGACCAGGACACCGCCATGATCCTGGTGGAGGAAATGGGCCACAACGCGGTCGTTGCCGCGCTGGACGACCCGGAAGCCTTCACCGACGAGGACGTGGGCGCGCAAACCGCCGAAGCGCTGCCGCGCGCACCGGTCGTGACCGTCATGGGCCACGTCGACCACGGCAAGACCTCGCTGCTGGACTACATCCGCCGTGCCAAGGTTGCCGCGGGCGAAGCCGGCGGCATTACGCAGCACATTGGTGCCTACCATGTGCAAACCGAGCGCGGCATGGTGTCGTTCCTCGACACCCCGGGTCACGAGGCCTTCACGGCCATGCGTGCCCGCGGTGCACAGGCCACCGACATCGTCATCCTGGTGGTGGCGGCCGACGACGGCGTCATGCCGCAGACCAAGGAAGCCATCAAGCACGCGAAAGCCGCTGGTGTGCCGATCGTGGTTGCCATCAACAAGATCGACAAGCCCGACGCCAGCCCGGACCGCGTGAAGCAGGAACTGGTGGCCGAAGAAGTCGTGCCTGAAGAGTACGGCGGCGACGTGCCGTTCGTGCCGGTGTCCGCCAAGACGGGCCAGGGCATCGACGACCTCCTCGAGCAAGTGCTGCTGCAAGCCGAAGTGCTGGAACTCAAGGCGCCGGTGGATGCCGCCGCCAAGGGCCTGGTCATCGAAGCCCAACTCGACAAGGGCCGCGGCCCGGTCGCGACCGTGCTGGTTCAGTCCGGCACGCTCAAGACCGGCGACGTGGTGCTGGCCGGCTCGACCTATGGCCGCGTGCGCGCCATGCTCGACGAAGACGGCCGGACCATCAAGACCGCGGGTCCGTCGATCCCGGTCGAGATCCAGGGCCTGACAGAAGTGCCGCAAGCGGGCGACGAGTTCATGGTGATGAGCGACGAGCGCCGTGCGCGCGAAATTGCCACCTACCGTGCCGGCAAGTTCCGCAACACCAAGCTGGCGAAGGCCCAGGCCGCGAACCTGCAGAACATGTTCACCGACCTTACGGCCGGCGAAGTGCAGACGCTGCGCATCATCATCAAGGCCGACGTTCAGGGTTCGCAGGAAGCACTGGCCCAGTCGCTGCTCAAGCTGGCGAACGAAGAGGTCAAGGTGCAGATCGTGTACGCCGGCGTCGGCGGCATCAGCGAGAGCGACATCAACCTCGCCATCGCCTCCAAGGCCATCGTGATCGGCTTCAACGTGCGTGCCGATGCCGGTGCGCGCAAGCTGGCTGAAGGCAATGGCGTGCAGCTGAACTACTACAGCATCATTTACGACGCTGTGGACGAGATCAAGGTTGCGATGTCGGGCATGCTGGCACCGGAGCGCCGCGAGGAAATCATCGGCTCGGCCGAGATCCGCACGGTGTTCGTGGCCTCGAAGATCGGTACGGTCGCAGGTTCGTACATCACCTCGGGTTCGGTCAACCGCAGCGCGCATTTCCGCCTGCTGCGCGACAACGTGGTGATCTACACCGGCGAAGTCGACTCGATCAAGCGCATGAAGGACGACGTCCGCGAAGTGCGCGAAGGCTTCGAGTGCGGTATCAAGCTCAAGAACTACAACGACATCAAAGAGGGCGATCAGCTCGAGTTCTTTGAAATCAAGGAAATCGCCCGTACGCTGTAACAAGCGTTCGATGCGACCGAGTCCATGCCAAAAAGAAAAGCCGCCGCCCCCAACCGCGCGTTCAAGGTTGCCGATCAGATCCAGCGCGATCTGACGGAGCTGATCGCGCGCGAGTTGAAGGACCCGCGCGTGGGCATGGTCACGATCCAGGCGGTCGAGGTCACGCCCGACTATGCGCATGCGAAGGTGTTCTTCAGCGTGCTCACGGGCGACGTGGACGAAACCACCGAAGCGCTGAACCAGGCCGCGGGGTTCCTTCGCAACGGCCTGTTCAAGCGCCTGCACATCCACACCGTGCCAACGCTGCACTTCCTGTTCGACCGCACCACTGAGCGTGCGGCCGACATGAATGCGCTCATTGCGCAGGCCGTCGCTTCGCGTTCGAAAGACGACTAGCCATGAACGCGCCACGCACAAGGGTGCAGCGGCGCCCTGTGCATGGGGTGTTGTTGCTCGACAAGCCGCTGGGACTTTCCAGCAACCAGGCCCTGCAAAAGGCCAAGTGGTTGCTGCGCGCCGAAAAAGCGGGGCATACCGGCACGCTCGATCCGCTCGCGACCGGCGTGCTGCCCCTGTGCTTTGGCGCAGCCACCAAGTTCAGCCAGTTGCACCTCGACGCAGACAAGATCTACGTGGCCACAGCCCGCCTGGGCGTAAAAACCGCCACCGCGGACGCCGAAGGCGAAGTCATCGCAGAGCGCCCGGTGCACGTCACCCCTGAAGACCTGGCCCGTGTCGAGGCGCAGTTCACCGGCCCGATCCGCCAGGTTCCGCCAATGCACAGCGCGCTCAAGAAAGACGGCAAGGCGCTGTACGAGTACGCGCGTGAAGGCATCGAAATCGAGCGCGCGCCACGCGACGTGGTCATTTATCGGCTGAGCATCACGCGAACGGACGAAACCGCCCTGCGGATCGTTGCCTCGGTGAGCAAGGGCACCTACATTCGCACCCTGGGCGAAGACATCGGCGAGGCCCTGGGTTGCGGCGCGCACCTGACCTCGCTGCGCCGCACGGCAACGGGCGGCTTCGGCGAGGCGCAGTGCGTCACGCTCGAGGCACTCGAGGCCATGGGCGAGGAAGAGCGCCTGGCACAACTCCTGCCTGCCGAGTCGCTTGTGGACGGCCACAGCCGCGTCATGCTCGGCAACGAAGATGCGGCACGTTTTCTCTCGGGCCTGCGCCGCCGCGGCAGTTGGGCCGATGCCGACGAGGTGGCGGTGTTCGGCATCGAACCGCCGGCCTTCCTGGGAACGGCCCACATCACGGCCAACGAACTGATTCCGGGGCGCTTGCTGAACCCCATCGAAATCCAGCAAATTCTTTTGAACGCACAACAGACCGAAGCGACACCATGAGTACCAAGCAAATCCGCAATATCGCCATCATTGCCCACGTGGACCATGGCAAGACCACGATGGTCGACCAGCTGCTGCGCCAGTCTGGCACCTTTGCCGAGCACGAGAAAGTGGTCGACACGGTGATGGACAACAACGCCATCGAAAAAGAACGTGGCATCACCATCCTGGCCAAGAACTGCGCCGTGACCTGGGAAGGCACGCACATCAACATCGTCGACACCCCGGGCCACGCGGACTTCGGCGGTGAAGTGGAACGCGCGCTGTCCATGGTCGACGGCGTGGTGCTGCTGATCGACGCGCAAGAGGGCCCGATGCCCCAGACCCGCTTCGTGACCAAGAAGGCGCTGGCCCTCGGCCTCAAGCCGATCCTAGTCGTGAACAAGGTCGACAAGCCGGGCGCCAACCCCGACAAGGTGGTCAACGCCGCCTTCGACCTGTTCGACAAGCTCGGCGCAACCGACGAACAGCTCGACTTCCCCGTGGTCTACGCGTCGGGCATCAACGGCTGGTCGTCGCTGGAAGAGGGCGCACCCGGTGAACAGTGGGGTCCCGACATGTCGGCCCTGTTCAACACCATCCTGAAGCACGTGCCGTCGCAAAAGGGTGACCCGGACGCGCCGCTGCAGCTGCAGATTTCCGCCCTCGACTTCTCGACCTTCGTGGGCCGCATCGGCGTGGGCCGCATCAGCCAGGGCACGCTCCGGCCCATGACCGACGTGCTGGTCATGGAAGGTCCGGACGGCAAGACCGTCAAGGGCCGCGTCAACCAGGTGCTGACTTTCCAAGGCCTGGACCGCGTGCAATCGACTGAAGCCGGCCCCGGCGAAATCGTGCTGATCAACGGCATCGCCGACATCGGCATCGGCGTCACCGTGACCGACAAGGACAAGCCCGCGCCGCTGCCCATGCTCAAGGTCGACGAGCCGACCCTGACCATGAACTTCTGCGTGAACACCAGCCCGCTGGCCGGACGCGAAGGCAAGTTCGTCACCAGCCGCCAGATCTGGGACCGCCTGCAGAAGGAACTGCAGCACAACGTTGCGCTGCGCGTGAACGAAACCGACGAAGAAGGCATCTTTGAAGTGATGGGCCGCGGTGAACTGCACCTGACCATCCTCTTGGAAAACATGCGCCGCGAAGGCTACGAAATGGCCGTGTCGAAGCCGCGCGTGGTGTTCCGCACCGTGAACGGCGAGAAGCACGAGCCCATCGAGCTGGTCACGGCCGACATCGAAGAGCAGCACCAGGGCGGCGTGATGCAGGCACTGGGCGAGCGCAAGGGCGAACTGGTCAACATGGAACCGGATGGCCGCGGCCGTGTTCGCCTCGAGTACCGCATTCCGGCGCGCGGCCTGATCGGCTTCACGAACGAATTCCTGAACCTGACGCGCGGCTCGGGCCTCATCAGCAACATCTTCGACAGCTACGAACCGCACAAGGGCGACATCGGCAGCCGCAAGAACGGCGTGCTGATCTCCATGGACGACGGTGAAATCTTCACCTACGCCCTGGGCAAGCTGGACGACCGCGGCCGCATGTTCGTGAAGGCCAACGATCCGGTGTACGAAGGCATGATCGTCGGCATCCACAGCCGCGACAACGACCTCGTGGTGAACGCTACGCGTACGAAGCAGCTGACCAACTTCCGCGTGAGCGGCAAGGAAGATGCAATCAAGATCACGCCCCCGATCGACCTCACGCTGGAATACGGCGTCGAGTTCATCGAGGACGACGAGCTGGTCGAAATCACGCCCAAGAGCGTGCGCCTGCGCAAGCGTTTCCTGAAGGAAAGCGACCGCAAGCGCGCCAGCCGCGAAACGGCGAGCTGATCGCCGGCACCGACACCGACCGATGCTGCGCCTGACGCACGGAGGGGCCGTGTGGATGATGGTCGCCGTGACCCTGATGTGGGCCACGGCGGGCGTCGTCACGCGGCACCTTGCGCAGGCGCACAGTTTCGAGATCACCTTCTGGCGCAGCCTCTTCACGCTGCTTGCGCTGCTGGTGATCCTGCCGCTTTGGCGGGGCCGGGCGGTGTTTTCGAAAATCCGGCGCGGCGGCCGCGCGCTGTGGATTTCAGGCGTCTGCTGGACGGTGATGTTCACCGCCTTCATGGTGGCGCTCACGCTGGCTTCCACTGCCAGTGTGCTGGTGACCATGGCGCTCGGGCCGTTGTTCACGGCGCTGGCCGCGCGCATCTTCATCGGCCACCGGCTGCCCGTTCGAACCTGGCTTGCCATCGTGGTGGCCGGGCTCGGCATAGCGTGGATGTACGGCACGCAGCTGGTGCAGGGCGGGGCGGCGGGCGGATCGCTGCTTGGAACGCTGGTGGCGCTTTGCGTGCCTTTGGCCGGCGCCACCAACTGGACCGTGGTTCAGCATGCGAATGCCAAGGGGCAGGACATCGACCTGGTTCCCGCGGTGCTGATCGGCGCGGCGCTGAGTGCGCTGTGCACGCTGCCCTTTGCGCTGCCTTTTCAGGCGAATGCGCATGATCTCGGCCTGCTTGCCTTCCTGGGCGTGTTCCAACTGGCGATTCCTTGCGTGCTTTCAGTGCTTTGCGCGAGGGTGCTGAAGGCGCCGGAAGTCGCATTGCTTGCGTTGCTCGAGGTGATCTTCGGCATTGCGCTGGCGTGGCTGGGTGCCGGCGAAACGCCTGCGCCGAGCGTGTTGACCGGTGGCGCGCTGGTCATTGGCGCACTGGTGTTCAATGAGCTGCTTGCATTGCGCGGACGACGCACCACGGCTGCCGACAGCGTGCTCCCCAGCGCTCACTGAGCCGGTTCAAAAAGAAAAAAAGGCCCCGGCTTTCACCGGGGCCTTTTGCATTCAGCATTCAGCAGATACCGAAGCTTAAGGACGGGCAACCTTCCAGGCGCCGTTCAGGACACCGTCGCCGGTCTTGTCGCCCGGCTTGCTGTCCTTCGTCCAGTAGTAGAGCGGAGCACCCTTGTAGGCCCACTGCTTCTTGCCGTCTTCGCGCACGATGATGGTGTAGCCGCCCATCGGCTTGGCGGACTCGGCCACGGGGAGCGGCGGCCAGTTGGCGGCGCATTGGGCGTTGCAGGCGGAAGTGCCTGCGCCGGGCGTATCGCGAGCGAAGGTGTAGAGCGTCATGCCGTTCGGTCCGACGAGCACGCCGTCGGCGGTGCGGGTGGGTGTGTCGGGTGCGCTGGCGGTCTTGTTGGACATGCCACCGCAGCCGGCGAGCAATGCCGCCGCGAGGATCGAGGCGCTGAGCAATTTCATGCAGTTTCTCCTTCAGTTGAAAAATCGCGAAAACAAAGCCAGTTGGTTGCGCGACCGGGCAGTTTATGCCGGCCTCAAGACAAATCGCGGTAGGCGAGCGTCGCGAGTTTCAGCAAAACATCACGCGGCAGCTTGCCGGCTACGGCATAACCGAAGCCCTGGTCCACCCAATAGAAACTCGGCACGGGCCCTTCCGAGGCAAAACGGAAGGCCGTTTCGCGCGAAGCGGCTGTGTTGGTGGTCGCCGGGCTGTCGAGAATGCCGATGTAGAGCGTGACACGCTCGCCGGATGCGTCCTCGAACATGAATTGGGCGCGCGCGCCGCTTTCTCCGGGCAGGAGGCGTCCGCCGACCAGCGTGTAGCCCATCGTCGTCAGGTCCGGCACCTTGAGTGGCCTGTCCAGGCGTTTGGACAGCCATTGGACGAGATGCTGCTGCTCGGTGGCGGCCACCTCGACCGGATGCCTCTTTTCGGGCGCATAGACGGCATGCGCAATCGATGCGTCGTGCACGAACTCGCGCGTTGCAGGCGCCTTGGCCAATCGGGCCAAAGACGCGGCGCCATGCGCCGCCCACTGGGCGTTGCCAAGCCAGCCGGCCGCAAATGCGACCAGTACGCCGGCCGCCATGCCGCCCCAGCGAACCCAGCTGCCTTGCCGATGCAAGCCGCTATCGAGGGCGCCCGCCAATGCGGCGGGAATCGGCTCGTCGAGCAGTTCGCCGTGCAGCCGCCGCAAGGCCTCCCGCTGGCGGCGCCAAGCCGCGATCCGTGCCGCAACAGCAGGGTCATGCGCTACGGCTTCCTCGACCTCGGCCCGGCGGTCCGGCGCGAGTTGGCCGTCGACCAGCGCATGCAGTTCTTCGTCGGTGGGGGGCGAGGCGGGGCGGTTCATGGTTGGGCGGCAGATTCACTTCAGGAGGCGCAGACCGGGGCGGTTCGGCACGGAGGCGCCGTCCATCAACTCGCGCAGCCGGATGCGGGCGCGCGACAGGCGAGACATCACGGTGCCCGCCGGAACGCCGAGCACCTTGGCCACCTCCGCATAAGAGAAGTCTTCGAGCGTTACCAGCAACAGCACGATCCGCTGGTCCTCCGGCAATTGCATCAGGCAGCGCTGCAGGTCGAGGCCGGTGCCGAGGTCTCGGCCCGGATCGACGCCGCCGTGCAGCTCCTGTGCGGCCTCGTCCAGCGGCACGACGCGGTGCGGTGGCGGGGAGCGCCGCAGCTGGCTTGCGAAGATGTTGTGCATGATGGAGAACAGCCATGCGCGCAGGTCGCTGCCCACCAGCCACAGGCGCCATTTGCTGCAGGCTCGCTCCAGGGTGTCTTGCACCAGGTCGTCCGCCGCCCAGGCATTGCCCGTGAGTGCGCGCGCATAGCGGCGCAAACTCGGGATCTGCTCGGCCAGCAGGCGGGCGTCCATTGGGAGCGAGGCGCGTACGGCTCAGGGCTTGGCGGTTTTCCAGGCACCGCCGACACCGTCGCCGGTCTTGTCGCCCGGCTTCGTGTCCTTGGCCCAGTAGTAGAGCGGCCAGCCCTTGGCGGCCCATTGCTTCTTGCCGTCGTCGCGGGTAACGATGGTGAAGTCGCCCGCTGGCTTGTCGGCATCGGTGGCCATGAAGGGCGGCCAGTTGGTTGCGCAGCCGCCGTTGCATGCCGACTTGCCACTGCCGGCGGTATCTTTGTCGAAGGTGTAGAGCGTCATGCCGTTCGGCCCGACCAAGGCGCCGTCCGCGGCCTTGGGCTGGGCGAGAACGGGAAGCGCGAGCAGGCTGCCAAGCAGGGCGGCGGCAATGCCGGCGGAAGAAACGCGAAAAGGCGACATGGAAGACTCCTGGTTGTGGCGCACCGACGATCCGGTGACACCGCATAAACGCCTGCAACCGGCGTTTTATTCCATGCGCGCAAAAAAGAAACTAGCGGCTGCGGCTTTTCATGGCGCGCTCGACCTCGCGCTTGCCTTCGCGGTCCTTGATGGTGTCGCGCTTGTCGTGCTCGGCCTTGCCCTTGGCGAGTGCAATCTCGCATTTGACCTTGCCGGCCTTCCAATGCAGGTTGAGCGGCACCAGCGTGTAGCCTTTTTGTTCGACCTTGCCGACCAGCCGGCGGATTTCTTCCTTGTGCAGCAGCAACTTCTTGGTGCGGACGGAGTCAGGGTTGACGTGGGTCGACGCGCTCTTGAGCGGGTTGATCTGCAGGCCGACGACGAACAGCTCGCCGTCGCGGATCACCACGTAGCCGTCGGTCAGCTGCACCTTTCCTTCGCGCAGGGACTTGACTTCCCAGCCTTCGAGAACGATGCCCGCTTCGAAGCGTTCTTCGAAGAAGTAGTTGTACGCGGCCTTCTTGTTGTCGGCAATGCGGGAGGAGGTATCTTGTTTCTTGGTGGCCATGGCTCGGAAAGATGGGGACGCATGGCTTCAATACAATCCGTCGCGCACGCTGTCCCGATTCTATGAAAACCGTCAACAAGTCCGTCCTCATCTGGTACAGCGCCGAAGAGATGTACGCGCTCGTCACCGATGTGGAGAAGTATCCGCAGTTCCTGCCCTGGTGCGACAAGGCCCGGGTCATCGAGGAAGACGAGGCTGGCATGACCGCCGAAGTCGGCCTGGCTTTTGCCGGCCTTCACCAGAGCTTCACCACCCGCAACAGCCATGTGCCGGGGCGCGAAGTGCACCTCAAGCTGGTCGACGGGCCGTTTTCCAACCTCGACGGCATCTGGAAGTTTGCGCCCGTGGGCGAGCCCGGCGACCGCGCATGCCGGGTCGAGCTGCACATGAGCTACGGCTTCAGCAACTTTGCGCTGCAGGCGCTGGTGGGGCCGGTGTTCGACACCGTTGCCTCCAGCCTGGTCGAGGCCTTCGTGAAGCGCGCCGAGCAGGTCTACGGCAAGGAAGGATGATCGAAGTCACGCTGAGCTGCTCGGCCGCGCCGCGCGAGGTGTTCGAGCAAGTGCAGCGGCTGGCACCCGGGGCCACCGTGGACGATGCCGTGAAGGCCAGCGACCTCGCGCAGCACTTTCCGCAACTGGATTGGCGCCAGGCCATGACGCCGGGAATCTGGGGCAGGGAAGTCGAATGGAACCAGCCGCTCAAGGACGGCGACCGTGTCGAGTTATGCCGGCCCTTGGCGGTCGACCCCAAGGTGGCGCGCCGCGAGCGCTTTCAGCGGCAGGGTGCGCGCGGTACCGGCCTTTTTGCAAACCGCCGCAAGGGCGGCAAGGCCGGCTACTGAGCCGGCCGCCTCGCCTTACTTGCAGTCGCTTTCGATGATCGACTGAAGACGCTTCTGCTCGGCGGCGCGTGCCGTGTCGTCCATGATCTCGCGCTCGCCCTTGGCGTTGACCTTGGCCACGCGGATCCCGCTGTCGAACGTGGCCTTGCCTTGGCGCGCGCGTTCGCAGTTTTCAGACTTGATCTTGGCGTTTTTCTCCGCCTCGGCGGCCTGCTTGGCCTTTTCTTCGGCCTGCGCCTTCTTGGTCTTTTCCTCTAGTTCCTTGTCGACCGCCGGAGGCTTGGGCGCTGCCGCGGCTTCGCGGGCCTTGGGTGCCGCTGCCTCGTCGGAGCCGGCGCCCTCGGCAGGAGCCGAGCTGAAGCCCGTGCGCGCCGGCGGCGGAGAGCCTGCGCGGCGCAGGATGTTCTTTTCCGGAATATCGGGCGGCGGGGCCTGGTCGCTGAAGACCTTCTTGCCGCTCTTGTCGATCCATTGCCATTGCGCGCTGGCCGACAGCGGCAGCAGGCAAACACATCCCAGTACGAGCCAATGCGCGAATTTCATGCGGCGAGTTTAGCTGCCCTTACGTTTTGCAACATGGGCGGCCCACAGTTTCGACCCCGTCGAGTTGGAAATTGGCGACGTTTGGCGCTCCCGCAGCTGGCGCCCATATCGGCCGAAGCCCCTCACGGGACGGGTAAGTACCGGGCATCGTTACAATCCGTCTTTTGGAGCTTCACCCATGCGCCTTCTCGGCAAAGCGCTCACCTTCGACGACGTGTTGTTGGTGCCAGCGTTCTCCCAGGTCCTGCCCAAGGACACCTCCCTCGCCACCCGCTTCTCCCGCAACATCGCGCTCAATCTGCCGCTGGTTTCCGCCGCGATGGACACCGTGACCGAGGCTCGCCTCGCGATCGCCATTGCGCAAGAAGGCGGCATCGGCATCGTGCACAAGAACTTCACCGCGGCCGAGCAGGCTGCGCAGGTTGCCAAGGTGAAGCGATACGAATCCGGCGTGCTGCGCGACCCGGTGGTGATCACGCCCACGCACACCGTGCTGCAGGTCATGCAGCTGTCCGACGAGCTGGGCATCTCGGGCTTTCCGGTGCTCGACGGCGGCAAGGTGGTGGGCATCGTCACGGGGCGCGACCTGCGCTTCGAGAGCCGCCTGGACGTGCCGGTGAGCGAGATCATGACGCCGCGCGAAAAGCTCATCACCGTGCCCGACGGCACTACGCTCGCTGAAGCCAAGGCGCTGCTCAACAAGCACAAGCTCGAACGCCTGCTGGTCATCAACAGTTCCTGGGAGCTCAAGGGCTTGATCACCGTCAAGGACATCACCAAGCAGACCAGCTTTCCCAATGCAGCGCGCGACCCGAGCGGCCGCCTGCGCGTGGGCGCGGCCGTCGGCGTGGGTGCGGGTACCGAAGAACGCGTCGAGGCGCTGGTCAAGGCCGGCGTCGATGCCATCGTGGTCGACACCGCGCACGGCCACAGCGCGGGCGTGATCGAGCGCGTGCGCTGGGTCAAGAAGAACTATCCACAGGTCGACGTGATCGGCGGCAACATTGCCACTGGCGACGCAGCGCGTGCGCTGGCCGACGCCGGCGCGGACGCCGTCAAGGTCGGCATCGGCCCCGGTTCGATCTGCACAACGCGCATCGTTGCCGGCGTGGGCGTGCCGCAGATCATGGCCGTGGACAACGTGGCCACCGCGCTGCAGGGCACCGGCATTCCGCTGATTGCGGACGGCGGCATCCGCTATTCGGGCGACATCGCCAAGGCCATTGCCGCGGGCGCAAGCACCGTCATGATGGGCGGCATGTTCGCAGGCACCGAAGAGGCACCGGGCGAAATCGTGCTGTTCCAGGGCCG
The DNA here is from genome assembly GCF_029919115.1 of Variovorax paradoxus. NCBI lineage: Bacteria > Pseudomonadati > Pseudomonadota > Betaproteobacteria > Burkholderiales > Comamonadaceae > Variovorax > Variovorax paradoxus. The sequence goes on along the minus strand of NZ_CP123990.1, from coordinate 2,312,217 downwards.
CAGCTACAAGAGCTACCGCGGCATGGGCTCCATCGGCGCCATGCAGCAGGGTAGTGCCGACCGCTACTTCCAGGAATCCACCACCGGCAATCCCAATGCCGACAAGCTGGTGCCCGAAGGCATCGAAGGCCGTGTGCCGTACAAGGGCTCGATGGTTTCCATCGTGTACCAGATGTCGGGCGGCTTGCGTGCCAGCATGGGCTATTGCGGCTGCGCCACCATCGAAGAGATGAAGAACAAGGCCGAGTTCGTCGAGATCACCACGGCGGGCATTCGTGAAAGCCACGTGCACGACGTGCAGATCACCAAGGAAGCGCCAAACTACCGCGCTGAGTGAGCCTGATCTGGCCAGACCTTGAAAATCAGGCCAGATTGGGATTAGAATTTGGGCCAGATTCAAACTTTCTGGCCCAAATGCAATCCATCGGCATCGCCGAAGCCAAGAACAACTTCTCTGCCCTGATCGACATGGTCGAAAAGGGCGAGGAGGTTCGCATCACCCGCCACGGCAAGGAGGTGGTGCGCATGCTGCCAGTGCGGCGCAAGCCCGTCATCACCGACGAGCAGATCGAACGCGAACTCGGCCAGATCGACGCGCTGCACGCCGCCATCAAGCCCGGCCAGTCGGTCCGCGCACTGCTCGACGAAGGGCGCCAATCGTGACAGCCTTCGTCATGGACGCTTCCGTCACCGCCGCCTGGTTGCTGCCCGACCAGGCCAGCGAACACACCCGCAAGCTCTACGCCGCCATTCGCCGCGACGAAGTGGAGCCGCAGGCGCCCAACGCCTGGCAATGGGAATGCGCCAACATCCTTGCCAACGGCGTGCGCAGCGGCCGCATTCCTCCTTCTGCAGTCGAAGGGCTGTGGAGCGTGCTTGACGCCATTCGCCATCGCGTCGAACTGCATGAACTCGCGCCGGCCCAGCACAAGGCCGTGCTCGCCGTGGCCATCGACGCAGGCGTTTCGCTGTACGACGCGGGTTACCTGTGGCTCGCCAAGTCGCTCAATCTTCCGCTCGCCACTTTCGACGAGCAACTCATCCAGGCTGCGCCGCAAGCGGGCGTCAGGCTGTTCGACATCTCAACGCTCTGAGTCCTCTCGCCATGCAACACGACAAGATCCTCATTCTCGATTTCGGCTCGCAAGTCACCCAGCTCATCGCACGCCGCGTGCGCGAAGCACACGTGCTCAGCGAAGTGCACCCTTGCGACGTGACCGACGAATGGGTGCGCGAATACGCAGCCGACGGCCACCTCAAGGGCGTGATTCTTTCGGGCAGCCACGCGAGCGTGTACGAAGGAACCACCGACAAGGCGCCGCAGGCCGTGTTCGAGCTGGGCGTGCCGGTGCTCGGCATCTGCTACGGCATGCAGACCATGGCGCACCAGCTCGGCGGCAAGGTCGAGGGCGGCCACAAGCGCGAGTTCGGCTTTGCGGCTGTGCGCGCCCATGGCCACACCGCGCTCTTGAAAGAGATTGCCGACTTCACCACGCCCGAAGGCTTCGGCATGCTCAACGTGTGGATGAGCCACGGCGACAAGGTCACCGAGCTGCCGCCCGGTTTCAAGCTCATGGCCAGCACCGAGAGCTGCCCCATTGCCGGCATGGCCGACGAGGCGCGCCGCTACTACGCGCTGCAGTTCCACCCCGAAGTCACGCACACCGTGCAGGGCAAGGCGATCATCGATCGCTTCGTGCTCGGCATCTGCGAAGCCAAGCCCGACTGGGTCATGCGCGACCACATTGCCGAAGCCGTGCAGAAGATCCGCGAGCAGGTGGGCGATGAAGAAGTCATCCTCGGCCTCTCGGGCGGCGTGGATTCGAGCGTGGCTGCCGCGCTCATCCACCGCGCCATTGGCGACCAGCTGACGTGTGTGTTCGTCGACCACGGCCTCTTGCGCCTGAACGAAGGCGACATGGTCATGGAGATGTTCGAAGGCAAGCTGCACGCGAAGGTGATTCGCGTCGACGCCAGCGACCTGTTCCTGGGCAAGCTCGCCGGCGTGAGCGACCCTGAAGCCAAGCGCAAGATCATCGGCGGCGAGTTTGTCACCGTGTTCAAGCAGGAGGCCGCCAAGCTCAAGGCCGGCGATGGGGGCCACAAGGGCGCAACCTTCCTCGCGCAAGGCACCATCTACCCCGACGTCATCGAATCGGGCGGCGCCAAGAGCAAGAAGGCCGTCACCATCAAGAGCCACCACAACGTGGGCGGCCTGCCCGAGCAGCTCGGCCTCAAGCTGCTCGAGCCGCTGCGCGACCTGTTCAAGGACGAAGTGCGCGAACTGGGCGTGGCACTCGGCCTGCCGCCGGAGATGGTGTACCGCCATCCGTTCCCCGGCCCCGGCCTGGGCGTTCGCATCCTCGGCGAAGTGAAGAAGGAATACGCCGACCTGCTGCGCCGCGCCGATGCGATCTTCATCGAGGAACTGCGCAACTTCAAGGACGACGCAACCGGCAAGACCTGGTACGACCTCACGAGCCAGGCCTTCACCGTGTTCCTGCCCGTGAAGAGTGTGGGCGTGATGGGCGACGGCCGCACCTATGACTACGTGGTCGCGCTGCGCGCCGTGCAGACCAGCGACTTCATGACTGCCGACTGGGCCGAGCTGCCGTATGCGTTGCTCAAGAAGGTGTCGGGCCGCATCATCAACGAAGTGCGCGGCATCAACCGGGTGACGTACGACGTGTCGAGCAAGCCGCCGGCGACGATCGAATGGGAGTGAGGTTCACTTTCCTGTAAAAAAGCCGCTGTTGCCAGCGGCTTTCTTGTTCCTAGTTGCGCCTCCACGCGTTCCACCAGCGCCGGGAAGGTTGCCACGGTGCGAGCGGCCGGGTGTCGAGGTCGTGATTTACGGACGGTGTATTGCCGCGAAGCTTGCGCACTTTCACCTCAAGGGCGTGGGCGATGCCGCGTGCATGCCGGTCTCCGCGAAGCGCGCGTCGGCGCCACTCTGCCGCCTGGGCGGCCAAGGCATGCTGATCTGAGTCGTCGTCCAGTTCCACCATGCCGGCATTGTTTATTTTTGCCGGTCGCCGGCTGTAGGCGGATGGAGTACACGGTTGTACGAAAAGATACAAACGCCAGCCTTTTTTGGCACAGTGCGTTCAGGCGTCGGCGCTGCCGTCGCCGAACCCGGCCGCACTCAGGCCGCAACCACAATCGGGAAGCGCGCCCGCAGCCCATCCGCCGCCCGCTCGAACGGCACGGTAACAGCGTCCCTTGCGGCTTGGGGAAGGTTGCGCCAGAGATAGTCGCGCGCGTTGCCCGGGTCGCCGGCCACGTAGAGTTGCGTGGTCAGCAGTTCACGCGTGCCCAGCTTCACCTTGACGTGAATGTGCGGCGTCCGGCCGCTGTAGGGCACGGGCCGGATGGTGCGGAAGCGGTAGCTGCCGTCCTCGCCGACTGCCACGCGGCCGAAGCCCTGAAAGGCCGCATCGGCGCGATCACCGTCACCGGGGTGGTGGTAATGGCCGTTTTCGTCGCATTGCCAGATCTCGACCTGCGCGCCGCGCAGCGGCTTGCCGTCCAAGTCGGTCACCGAGCCGTCGACCCACGCGGGCTGGCCGCCACGGTAGTTCAGCGTGCCGTTGCGCAGCAGATCGTTGTCGGAATCGCTCGGCAGGCGGACGGGATAGAACGGCCCTTCGGTTTGCGATGGCGTGGCCATTCGGGCCGCTGCGGGCTGGGCACGGGCACCCAGCCAGAGCGCGGGAAAGGCGACCATTGCCGCGGCGACGGTGCGCCGTGGAAGGCCGCCCGCACGGCCAGTTTGCTCGGGCGGTGCTCGATCCGGTGCGGATTCAACCTGGACAAATCCTGGTTCTGGCGCGGCGTGCATGGTTTGTCAGAGCGGCGCCGCACGCGCGAGTTCCGCGCCTTCGTCAATCGGCATCGGGCGTGCTCGCGGCATCTGGAACGCGCTGCGACCACGCGCCGCCTTGGCCCGGACCACACACCCTTGCGCATGATCGTTGATGAGGCCCATGGCCTGCATGAAGGCATACACGGTCGTCGGCCCCACGAACTTCCAGCCGAGCTTTTTCAGTGCCTTGGAAAGCGCAATGGAAGCCTCGGATGTCGAAGCGCTCTGCGGCTCCGCAAGCGATTCGGCAGAGGGCTCATGGCTCCAGAAGAAGGCGGCCAGAGAGCCGTGGCTCGCAACCAGTTCTTGCGCCCGCGCGGCGTTGTGGATCACCGCTTCGATCTTGCCCCGATGCCGGACGATGCCCGCGTCTTGCAGCAGGCGCTCGACGTCTCTCGCGGTGAAGCGTGCCACCTTGTTGAAGTCGAAGCCATGGAACGCCGCGCGGAAGTTTTCCCGCTTGGCAAGGATGGTGCGCCAACTCAGGCCCGACTGGAAACCTTCCAGGCAGAGCTTCTCGAACAAGCGGCGGTCGTCGGCTACCGGAAAGCCCCATTCGGTGTCGTGGTAGGCAAGGAATTCGGGCGCGGTGGCGCACCAGCGGCAGCGTGGTTGGCCGTCTGGGCCGTTGATCAATGCAGTCATCGGGTGGCTGTGGCTGTAGGTGTGTAGGGATATCAGCCCAGCAGAAAGCCGAGCCGCTCGTCGGCGCGAGCCGGCGCAATTTCCATGATCTGGGCGCTCACGACGTTCTCGGCGACGAACGGATCGGCATCGACCCGCGCCTGCAACTCGTCCATGGTCGTGCGGTGCGCGAGCACGGCACCCCCCCGGTTGGGCTTGAGGCTGCCGGCGAGCATGAACACGCCGTCGTCGAAACCGCGCTGCAGCCATGCCTTGTGGCCTTCCATCCACTGGGCTGCATTCGCCTTGTTGCTTGAGAACTTGAGGAGCACGATGAACATGGGTTTTTCTTTTTGCAGAGATGATGAGCCTGGAGGTCAGCGGTTGCTGGCGGCTGGCTTGGGCGCGCAGGACTCGAGCCATTCGCACAGCTGACGGACTTCCTGCTTGACGAAGGACTTGTCATGAAAGGCGTTGGCCAGCACGGCCACGCCCTGGCTCCGGGCGAGCAGGTGCATGGCGAGCGCATCGGCATCGGCCTTGCGGCCCAGCAGCGCGAACTGCTTTCGCAGCCAGACGCGGAACAGGGTGAACAGGCCGCTGGCCTGCTTGAGCGAAGGATGGTCCAGCTTGGCGAGTTCGGTGGACAGGGTGCCCACCGGGCAGCCGTGCCGCATGATGAGAGCCTGGTTGGCAACCAGGATGTGGATGAAGCTTCGGATGCGGCTCATGGGATCGGGGCCGCATGCTTCCCATTGCGCCAGCATGCCGCGCGTCTGGCCAACGCGCGCGGCAATCACCGCATCCAGGATTTCGTCCTTGGTCTTGAAGTGATGATAGAAATTGCCGCGCGAGATGTTCACCACCTTGGCAATATCGGCGAACGATGTGGCCTCGAAACCGCGCTTGTAGAACAGCTGGTCCGCGGCGTCCACGATCTGCTCGCGGGTGCTCTTGTCGGCCACAACGGTCATCTGCAATGGAATCTCCCGCAAACTAGGACGACTGTCCTAGGCGGTGCGGAGAATAGGGCAACCGTTCGGGTTCGTCAAGAATGAAAACCACCGAGCGATGCGGGTGCTTTCGGTAAGCTATGGGTCCAGCAGCAGTCCGAATCTCCGGGGGAAGACGCTCTTATTCTTTGCCATGCCCGAACAGCTTCTTCTCCCAGGTATCGATCCTCCACCGCCCCCTTTGCGACGTAGGCGCACTGCCGCGCCCGGCAAGGAGCGGCTGTCCAGATCACTCTTCTTCGCGATCTTTCCGCACCCTGAAGACGCCGCTTCGATTGCCGCGCTTGGCGCGCGCCTCAGGGAACAGCATGCGTTCAAAGGAAAGCTGACCGAGGCGCATCGCCTGCATGTCACGCTGCATCATCTCGGAAGCTATCCGGCGGCAGTGCCCCGCAAGCAGGTGCAAGCCGCAATGGACGCAGCAGCCAGCATGGCGCCTCCGTCTTTCAATGTGGTGTTCGACGAGGTCATGCGTTTCGACAAAAGCAAGGCGCTCGTTTTGTGCGGCGCTGAAAGCGGGACATCGGCGCTTGCGGTCTTCAGGCAGCGTCTTGGCGAAGCACTGGCCGATGCGGGCTTCAAGCCCGAGCGCGGCTTTACGCCGCACATGACCCTGGCCTACACGCCCACCAAGGTCGAGCGCCGTTCGATCGAGCCGGTCCGGTGGACGGCCGATTCGTTCTCGCTCATCGAAAGCCACGTGGGCGAAAGCATCCATGAGGTGCTGGGGAAATGGCCTTCGGCGCGGCCTGCTTGAGTCCCGCGGTCGTTGCCTTCTAGTCGCTGTCCGCAAAATTGTCGAACAGCAATCCGCGCAGCCATTGGTTGCCCGGGTCGCGATGCACCTTTGCGTGCCAGAACAGGTTGATCGCAATCTGCGGCAGCGGCACGGGGTGAGGGCGCCACACCAGACCGAACGGCTCGGCGATGCTCTGCGCCAGCCGCTCCGGCACGGTGGCGATCATCTCGCTCGAGCGAAGGATGTGGCCAATGGCCACGAAGTGCGGCACCCTGAGGCGGATCCGCCGTTGGATGCCTTGCGCAGCCATCACGTCGTCGGCCTTGCCGTGGCCCGTGCCGGCGGCCTGCACCAGAACATGGTCGGCCGCGCTGAAGTCCTTGAGCGACACGCTGCGCTTGCGCGCCAGCGGATGAGCGTTTGAAAAGAGGCACACATAGCGCTGCAAGAACAGCCGGCGCTGAAACACGCCCGCCTTGAGCTGCGGCAGCAGGCCGATCGCAATGTCGACGTGGCCGGCCTCGAGCTCATCGCGCAGGCTGGCCGCGGTGTTGTTGCGCACCGTGCTGATCGTCACGCCCGGCGCCGTGCCGGACAGCGTTTCCATCAGCTTGGGCGTGAAGTAGATCTCGCCGATGTCGGTCATCGCCAGCGTGAAGCTGCGCGTGCTGGTGGCGGGGTCGAACACCACCTGCTGGTTCAGGGCCGAATGCAGCGCGCCCATTGCGTAGGCCACCGGTTCGGCCAACTGCAATGCGAAAGGCGTGGGCTCCATGCCGCGTGCCGTGCGCAAGAAGAGCTCGTCGCCCAGCAGCTTGCGCAGCCGCGCCAGCGCATTGCTGATGGCCGGCTGCGAGAGGCCGAGCGATTCGGACACGGCCGAGACGCGCTTCTCGGCGAGCATGCGGTCGAACACCAGCAGCAGGTTGAGGTCGATGTCCTTGAGTTGCATACGGACCTTTATTCATGGCGGTGATGTAGCTGATTCACCGGATTCTATTGGTCAATCTGAATTCGCCGCGCATCATCCGCTCCAGAGACAAGCCGGCCGAACAACCCGGCGCACACAAAAGCTCACGATGGACCTGCACATTCACCCGATTGCCCGCACGCTCGAAGTCCGCCCCGGCGCGAACCTGCTCGAGGTGCTGCGCGAACACCATGTGCCGGTGTCCTACAGCTGCATGTCGGGGCGTTGCGGCACTTGCCGCTGCAAGGTGGTGGCCGGCCAGTTGCTCGACGCCGGGCAAGACGCGATAAGGCCCGACGGGCAGGGCGAGCGCTACGTGCTAGCCTGCCAGAGCACGCTGACCGAAAGCTGCACCATCGAGATTCCGGAGCCCGACGAGGTGGTGGTGCACCCGGCGCGCATTCTCAAGGCGACCGTGACCGGCATCGACGTGCTCACGCATGACATCCGCCGCCTGCGGCTCAAGCCGAACAAGCCATTGGAGTTTTCACCGGGCCAGTACGCACAGCTGCAGTTCGCGCCGGACCTGGCACGGCCGTATTCCATGGCCGGGTTGAGCCGCGATGCGGAGCTTGAATTTCATATACGCAAGGTGCCGGGCGGGCGCGTCACCGCGCACATCTTCGAGCAGTTGCGCCTGGGCGATTCGGTGCGGGTGAGCGGACCGCTCGGCACGGCCTACCTGCGCACGAAGCACCGCGGGCCGATGCTGTGCGCGGCCGGTGGAACGGGGCTCGCACCAATTCTCTCCATTGTCCGCGGCGCCATCGAGGCCGACCTGATGCAGCCGATTCACCTGTACCTTGGCGTGCGCTCCGGCGCTGACGTGTACGGGCTGGCCGAGCTCACCGAACTGCAGGCGCGGCATCCGGGCCTGAAGGTGCATGTGGTGGTCGTTACCGGACCTGCGCGCGAGAACCAACGCCAGGGCCTCATCACCGATGCCATTCGCGCCGACTGGCCCGGCGGCCTCGACGGTTGGCGCGCCTACCTCTGCGGCTCGCCGCCCATGGTCGAGGCCGTGACGCAACTGGTGCATGCGCGCGGCCTCGCACCCGAGCAGACCCATGCCGATGCCTTCTACCTGCAAGGCACCTGAAGAACAGAGACAGACGGACAAGAAAAGGAGACCCGCGATGAGCACGCCAGATGTATTTCCGATCGAGCTGCGATGGGACAGCGAGAAGACCAGCCGCATTCCCTTCATGGCCTACACCGATGAGGCGCTGCACAAGAAGGAGCTGCAACGCTTCTTCTACGAAAAGCACTGGTGCTACGTAGGCCTGGAAGCCGAGATTCCGAATCCGGGCGACTTCAAGCGCACGGCCATTGGCGAGCGCTCCGTCGTCATGTCGCGCGACGAAGCGGGCGCCATCCACGTGTTCGAGAACGTCTGCGCCCACCGCGGCATGCAGTTCTGCCGCGAACGCCACGGCAACAAGAAGGAATTCGTCTGTCCGTACCACCAGTGGAACTACACGCTCAAGGGCGACCTGCAGGGCGTGCCGTTCCGCCGCGGCGTGAAGCAGGACGGCAAGGTCAACGGCGGCATGCCGGCGGACTTCAAGACCGAGGAGCACGGGCTCAACAAGCTGAAGGTGGCTTCGCGCGGCGGCGTGGTGTTCGCTTCGTTCGACCATGACGTGGAACCGTTCGAGGAGTTCCTCGGGCCCGACATCCTTGGTTATTTCGACCGCCTGTTCGACGGCCGCAAGCTCACTATTCTTGGCTACAACCGCCAGCGCATTCCCGGCAACTGGAAGCTGATGCAGGAGAACATCAAGGACCCGTACCACCCGGGCCTCCTGCACACCTGGTTCGTCACCTTCGGGCTCTGGCGTGCGGACAACAAGTCGGAGCTCAAGATGGATTCGCATGGCCGCCACGCCGCGATGATTTCCACCCGCGGCAGCGCCGGCAAGGCCGCACAGGTCACGCAGGTGTCCAGCTTCAAGGAAAGCATGCAGCTCAAGGACCCGCGCTTTCTGGACATCGTGCCAGAGCCTTGGTGGAACGGGCCCACGGCGGTGATGATGACGCTGTTCCCCAGCCTCATCCTGCAGCAGCAGGTCAACAGTGTGTCCACGCGCCACATACAGCCCGTGGGACACGACGCCTTCGATTTTGTCTGGACGCACTTCGGCTTTGAAGACGACACCGAGGAGATGACGCAGCGGCGCCTGCGCCAGGCCAACCTGTTCGGGCCGGCCGGCTTTGTCTCGGCCGACGATGGCGAGGTGATCGAGTTTTCGCAGGAAGGCTTCGAGCAGAAGCCGTATCACCGCACCCTGGCAGAACTGGGCGGGCGCGAGGTCGGGAACACCGATCACATGGTCACCGAGACGCTGATCCGCGGCATGTACCGCTACTGGCGCGAAGTGATGGAGGCGGCATGAACCTCGACGCCAACGCCTACCTCGAACTGTCGCGCCTGTACGCGGCCTATGCGCATGCCGTCGATTCAGGGCAGTGGGACTTGTGGCCCGCGTTCTTCATCGACGAGTGCAGCTACAGGCTGCAGCCGCGCGAGAACCACGAGCGCGGGCTGCCGCTTGCCACGCTGTCCTTCGAGAGCCGGGGCATGCTCGAAGACCGGGTCTACGGCATCAAGGAAACGCTGTTTCACGACCCGTACTACCAGCGCCACGTGGTAGGCCTGCCGCTGGTGCACAAGGTCGATGCCGACGGCACGATCCACAGCGAGGCCAACTACGCGGTGTTCCGCACCAAGCTTGACCAGGCCTCGACCGTGTTCAACGTCGGCCGCTACATCGACACGGTGGTTGCGACCCCTGAAGGACTGAAGTTCGCGACACGTCTTTGCGTGTTCGACAGCGAGATGATCCCCAACTCGATCATCTATCCCATCTGAGCCACAAGATCCGAAGGCATCCACCTATGACCACAGTGACATGGATCGACGCGGCGTCGGTCGACGAGGTTCCCGCCGACGACGTGGTGGGTATCGAAGTGCAGGGCAGGGACATTGCCCTGTACGGCACCGAAGACGGCATTCACGCGACCGACAACATCTGCACCCACGGCCACGCGCGGCTTTGCGACGGCTTCCTGGAGGGCCACGAGATCGAATGCCCGCTGCACCAGGGCCGCTTCGATGTGCGCACCGGCAAGGCCATGTGCGCGCCGCTCACCGAGGACCTGCGCAGCTATCCGGTGAAGATCGAGGGCGGGCGGGTGTACCTCGCCATCGAGCAGTAGCCGGTCTTCCGGCGATCTGTTGCGCATCGGGTCTGCGCAATCTGTACCTGTTGCGCCGAAGGTGGACGGCGACAATGAAGCCATCGTTTGATGGAGCCATGGAACCCGTATGACCGCGCAGACCCGAGACGAGATTGCCGACCGCATTGCCGCCGAACTGGGCCACAGCTTCGAAGGCGAGCTTGTTGCCGGCGGCAACTACATACCTGTCGTTCGCGACGGAAACGCCGTCTACACCAGCGGCCAGGTGCCGCGCGTGGGAACCACCGTTGTCGTCACCGGCCGCGTGGGCGACCAGGTGTCGCTTGCCAAGGCGCGCGAAGCCGCACAAATCTGCACCTTGCGCTGCCTCGCGCTGCTGCGGCGCGAGCTTGGGTCTCTGGACGAAATCGGCAAGGTGCTGCGCGTGGGTGTTTTTGTGCAATGCACCGCCGACTTCACGCAGCAGAGCGAGGTGGCCGATGCGGCGTCGGAACTTTTGCACCGTGTGTTCGGCGATGCCGGCGTGCATGTGCGCACGGCGGTCGGCGTTTATGCGTTGCCCAAGAACGCAAGCGTGGAGCTGGAGATGACCGTAGCCGCCAAGCCCGCCGCCCGTTGATGCGCTAGCGCTTCGGCAGGTTGACGATGTCCCTCGCCAGCGAGGCAATCGTCAGCGGCGCGCATCCTTCGGCGTTGTTGCTCACGGTGACGTAGGCGCGCTGGCCTGCGCCAGTGGTGCCTGCAATCACCTTGGCCAAAGCCGCGCGCGTTTCCGGATCGGGATCGACGATCTTGTCGAACGGCCCGTAGAGTTTTTCCGCATCTTCATAGCCGAAGCGGCCATGCCGGCGATGCAGGTTCCAGCGGCACACCAATGGGCCGGGCCACAGTGCGCGCAGCATCGGCAACTGGTCTTCGATGGGCGGCATCTTGGCGTGCAGGCCCATGCAGAAGGTTGCGCCCGTGCTGCGCAGCATGTCGGCGAAGGCGGGGCACAGCAGCTGCGGGTCGCGCACCTCCACGGCAATGACGGCGTCCGGTGCCGCCTGGTGCAAGCCGGGCAGGGCCTCCAGCATGTCGCCGATGCGGGTGAGCAGCGCGGGCTGGTCGGCCAGCAGTTGCGAAGGAATCGGACTCAGCTGGAACACCAATGCACCGATGCGGTGGCCAAGGCCCTCGAGCGCGGGCTGCACGAATTCCTGAATGGCGATCTCGCTGTTCAGGAACACCGGGTTCACTTGCGTGCCCCGGCCGCTCTCGTCGCGCACGGTGGCATCGGTCACCAGGCTCGGCGCCTTCACCACAAAGCGAAAGTCGTCGGGCACCATGGCCGCATAGCGCGCGTACTGGCTTGCCGTAAGCGCGCGGTAGAAGTTGCGGTCCAGGCTCACGGTGCGAAAGAGCGGGTGTTGTGCCAGCGCGGCAAGCCCGTTCTTCGAGAGCACCGATTCGGCGTATTCGCCGTCCCACACCAGGTTGGCCCAGCCCGGATAGCTCCATGAAGAGGTACCGAGCCGAAGCGCCGGCGGTAGCGCCGCGGCCAGCTCGATGAGTGCCGGGTCGGCCGCCGTCGCCGCCACAGTGCCGCCGCGTGGTTTCTTCTTCGCGGGCGGCTCGGCCTCGGGCTCTTGCGGCGCCGCTGGTGGCGCTTCGGGAGGGCGCGGAAGATCGGGGAAAAGAGTGTCCTGCAGTTCAGCCATGTCTGGGGCCGCATTCTCGGCCAACATCGGCCGGGCTTGCCGCGCCGGGCACAATCCGCGCCATGAAACAGTGGTTGCGTATGCGGGTTGGATGGTGGCTGGCGTGGCTGGCTCTCACTGCCGTGGGCGGTGTATGGCTTGCGCGCGCAGAGCTGGCCCGGCTGCAGCAGGTCTTCGAAGGCGACGTTCGCATCGCGCACCGGCTCATGAGCCAGCAGATGGTGCAGTACGACGCAGTGCTGGCCACGCTCGCGTTGCTCGAAACCGGCAGCGGCGCGGAGCGCCCGGAGCAGCGGCTGTCTTCGGTCTATCCATCCATCTTGCGCGTGCAGCGGCGCGAAGGCGACGAACCCTGGCCCGACGAAAAGCAGGCGGGTGCCTTGGCTGCGGCGGAAGCGGGCTCGCGCAGGCAGCGCCGCGCCGAACTCGCCGCGGTCGATTTCGCTCAGGGCCGTTACCAGCTCGTGATTGGCGCCACGCCCACAAGCTACGCCCTCGAAATCGACCTTGCGGGCTCGGTGCCCTGGCGCGACTGGCCGATGAACCCGAAGCAAAGCCCGGTGCGCGTGACCCTGCAGCGCGGCGCACAGCAGTTCGTCCTGCAACCGGGCCAGCCGGTGGATGCCGCAGCGCGCGGCTGGCGCTTCAGCCTTGTCAAGCCGCTGGCATCGCCAAGCCAGCCTTTCGACGTGGTGGCCGAGCGTCACGTGGGCTGGGCCGAACTGCCATGGCGCGCCATCGGAGGTTGGGCCATGGCGGTCGCACTGCTGCTGGCGGGCCTGTGGACCGCCCAGCGCCAGCGCATTGCGCGCCGGCGGGCCGAGGAGTTGCTGAGGCTCGGCCAGGTGGCCCGGCTCAATGCGCTGGGCGAGCTCTCTGCAGGGCTGGCACACGAACTGAACCAGCCGCTCACCGCCGTGCTGGCCAACGCGCAGGCCGCGCGGCGGCTGCTCGACGACGATCCGCCCGAGCTGGCCGCGGCGCGCGACGCAATGGGCCAGGCCGTGGAGCAGGCGCGCCGCGCGGCGGGCGTGGTCGGGCGCCTGCGCCGCGTGATCGAGCGACCCGAAGCGGGTGGCGACGTGAAGCCGCTGGTGCTGCAGGAGGTGGTGCGCAGCGCCATGCATCTGTTGGCGCCGGAGTTCGCGCAACGCGGCGTTGCCGCACAGTTCGACGCCACGGCCCAGGCGCCGGTTCGGGTGCAGGCCGAAGCCGTGGCACTCGAACAGATCGTGCACAACCTGCTGATGAACGCCTTGCAGGCGCTCGACCAGGTGCCCGTGTCCGAGCGGCGTCTGGCGGTTTCTGTCGGCCGCAACGGCCAGGAGGGCGTGTTGACCGTGACCGACAACGGGCGCGGCATTTCGCCCGAGGCCATGCCGCGCCTTTTCGAGCCTTTCTTCAGCACCCGTGAAGGCGGCCTGGGCCTTGGCCTGAGCCTCAGCGAAACGCTGGCAAGCGGCATGGGCGGCAGCCTGGGCGCGGCCAATGCGGCGCCGCGCGGCGCGCGCTTTACGCTGTTGCTCCCGCTGGTGGCGGCATCGACCGGGCGCGCGGCATGAACAGCCCGGCACCGCATTCACCGCAATCGCCTCTCGTTCATCTCATCGACGACGACCAGGCGGTGCGCGACAGCCTTTCGCTCCTGATCGGCACGGTGGGCCTGCGGGTGCAGGGCTGGGCAGATCCGCAGGCCTTCATCGATGGCTTCGACCGCGCGAGCATCGGCGCCATCGTGCTCGACGTGCGCATGCCCGGCATCAGCGGGCTCACCGTGCTCGACCGGCTGACGGCGCAAGGCGTCGACCAGCCCGTGATCATGCTCACCGGCCACGGCACCGTCGAGATGTGCCGCCGCGCATTCAAGGCTGGCGCGGCCGAGTTCCTCGAGAAGCCGGTGGACGACGAGCAATTGCTCGAAGCGCTGCAGCAGGCCGTGCGCCAGCATGTGCGCTCGCGGGAACGCGCGCAGGCGGACAACGCGGCGCGCGAGCGGGTGGCGCAGCTGTCGGAGCGCGAGCGCGAGGTGCTGGCCTTCATCGTGCAGGGCCTCACCAACAAGGAGATTGCGCGCGTGCTGGCGCTGTCGCCCCGCACGGTCGAGACGCACCGCGCCAACCTGTTTGCCAAGCTCGACTGCGACTCGCTGGCGCAGCTGATCCGCCGCTACGCCGTGCTTGTGGCCGGGGACGCCTGAACCCGGCGCTCCGTAGTTCTACGGAGCGCCGGGCGTAGCCGTACGAATGGCCGCGGCGGCCCATGTTTTCTACAGTGGCGCAGCTGTCGGCAACGCGCCGGCGCAACCACCCGCATCCACTGGAGAAATCGAAAAATGCGTTCCACCCTTCGCCTTGGCGGCCTCGCCATTCTGCTTGCCGCTTCCGCCGCACAGGCCCAGACCGCCGCACCCGCGGTGCGCTCCGAAAAGAACATCTCGCTCGCGCTGGCCAACCAGATCGCGGCCGAAGCCGTGGCTGCCTGCGCCGCCAACGGCTACAACGTGGCAGCCACCGTGGTCGACCGCGCCGGCACCGTGCGTGCCGTGCAGCGCGCCGACAACGCCGGTCCGCACACACTGGCGTCGAGCGAGCGCAAGGCCTGGACGTCGGCATCGGCCAAGAACGCGACGCAAGCCATGATGGAAGGCTCGCAGAAGAATCCCGCCGGCGCCAACCTGGTCTACCTGCCGGGCGTGCTGCTGCTGGGCGGCGGCGTGCCCGTGAAGTCGGGCAACGAAGTGATCGGCGCCGTGGGCGTGGGCGGTGCGCCCGGCGGCCATCTGGACGAGCAGTGCGCCAATGCCGCGCTGGAAAAGGTCAAGGGCCTGCTGGGTTGATGATGAAACGCGGCATCTGGTCCGGAGTGCTGGCGGTCGCGCTCGGCATGGGCGCGGCGCTTGGCGCGCAGGCCCAGGTGCCGCCGCAAGCGGCCGAGGTGCTGGCCTATGAAGGGCTGCATCGGGCCGCCTGGCATGGCGACGTGCCAAAGCTCAAGAGCCTGATTGCCGCCGGCGCCAACCTGGAAGCACGCGATGCGCGAGGCCGCACGCCCTTGCACGTGGCCACCCATGCGCGGCAGCGCGAGGCGGTAAAGCTGCTCGCCAAGGCCGGCGCAAAACTCGATGCACTTGAAGACGACCGCTACGACGCGGTCACCATCGCATCGGTGGCCGACGATGTTCCGACACTGGCGCTGCTGCTGTCGCTCGGCGCCAGTGCAAAACAGGTGACGAGCCGCTACGACGGCACCGCGCTCATCGCGGCGGCGCACCTGGGCCACGACGAAGTGGTGCGCCAACTGATCGCTGCCGGCGCGCCGCTCGATCATGTCAACAACCTGCACTGGACGGCGGCGATCGAAGCCGTCGTGCTCGGCGACGGCGGCCTGCGCCACCAGCGCACTCTTGCCGCACTGGTCGATGCCGGTGCCAACCTGCAGCTGGCCGACCGCCAGGGCAACACGCCGCTGCAGCTTGCCAAGGCCCGCGGCTACACCGCGATGGTGAAGCTGCTGGAGGCACCGCGCGCAAGATAAGGGCGGCTCGGGGGACAATCGGGCCTCTCCACGAGGAAACCGCCCCATGTACATGCCCCCGCAGTTCAACGCCAAGGATCCGGCCATTGCGCTGGAGCTGATGCGCGCACACCCGTTCGCCAGCCTGATATCCAACGACGATGAGGGGCTGCCCTTCGTCACGCACCTGCCCATCGTGGCCGAGCAGCGCGATGGCGACCAGCTCGTGCTGCTGGGCCACTGCGCCAAGCCCAATCCGCACTGGCGCTACCTGCAGGCGCGGCCGCAGGCGATCGTCACTTTCATGGGGCCGCATTCGTACCTGTCGCCTTCGGTCTACCCCGACCTGGCACGCGTGCCCACCTGGAACTATCTTGCAGTGCACTGCACCGTCGAGGCCCGGCTGATCGAAGAGCCCGGCGACAAGGATGCGCTGCTCAAGAAGCTCATTGGCGACCATGAGCCCGCCTATGCGCAGCAGTGGCGCGACCTCGGCGAGGAGTTCCAGCTCAAGATGCTTGCCGGCATCGTCGGCTTCGAAATGCGCGTGACCGCGCTGCAATGCAAGCTCAAGCTCAACCAGCACCGGCGCGAATCGCATGCCGCCATGCGCGCCGTCTACAGCGCCGGCACGCCGGACGAGAAGGCGCTGGCGGTGTGGATGGAGCGCCTCGGCATGACGGGCGAAGCCGCGGCGGCGCAAGGAAGCTGACATGCGCATGTTCGGATTGCTCGGCCTGGTGCTGGCGCTGGTGATCGTCGGGCTGCTTGCCAGGAAGCAGCTGACCGCCACTGCAAGGCCGGCATTGCCCGCGGTACCCGGCGCTGCATCGCCCGCGCCGGGCGAGACGCCGGCCCATGCGCGCGCACAAGTGCAGCAGGTGCAAACCCAGGTGAAGGAAGCGCTCGAGGCCGCGGCGCAAGCGCGCAAGATGCCGGATGACAACTGAGCCCGTGCAGCCTTTGCAGACAGGTGACGCGCATTGGATGAGCCTGGCGCTGGCCGAGGCGCGCCGTGCTGCCGAGGCCGGCGAAGTGCCCGTGGGTGCAGTGCTGGTGAAGAACGGCCAGGTCATTGCCACCGGGCGCAATACGCCGGTGGCGCAGCACGACCCGAGCGCGCACGCCGAAATCAATGCGCTGCGTTCCGCGGCCGCCGCACTCGGCAACTATCGGCTCGACGGCTGCGAGCTCTTTGTCACCCTCGAGCCGTGCGCCATGTGCGCGGGTGCCATGTTGCATGCACGGCTCGCGCGCGTGGTGTTCGGTGCGGCGGACCCCAAGACCGGGGCGGCCGGTTCGGTGGTCGATCTTTTTGCGGAACCCCGCCTGAACCATCGCACGCAGGTGCAGGGCGGTGTGCTGTCCGCCGAATGCAGCGCCGTGCTGCAAGAATTCTTCAAGGAGCGGCGCGATGCGGCGCGCGAGCAGGCCGAGCCCTTGCGCGACGACGCACTGCGCACGCCGGCCGAGCGCTTCGATGCGCTGGAGGGCTACGCATTTGCGCCACGCTACGTCCAGGACCTGCCCAGCCTGCGAGGCTGGCGCATGCACTACATAGACGAAGGCGAAGGCCCGAGCGACGCGCAGACAGCCTGTTGCCTGTGCGTCCATGGCCCCGGCGAATGGGGCTACTTCTTTCGCCATCTGGTGGGGGCGCCAGGGCTGCGAACGCTGGTGCCAGATCTTGTCGGCTTCGGCAAAAGCGACAAGCCCAAGCGCGAGGCGGTGCACACGCCCGAATGGCACTGCCAGGTGTTGAGCGAATGGCTCGACCGCATGCAGCCCGGGCCGATGGTGCTGGTGCACAGCGCCGCGGGTGCCGGTATCGCGGCATTGCTTCAGGCAACAAGGCCGGAGCGGTTCGCGGCCATCCTTCTTGCGCCCGATGGCGGCGAGCGGATCAGCGATGCGTGGCGCGCCCCATTCCCGGACCGCGGCTACCAGGCCGCGCTGCGTGCACTCGGCCCCATCGCATCGTCGTCGGGCCCGAGTGCCGAGCAGGCTGCGTCGCTGGCACGGCAGGCCCGCAATGCAATGGGATACTCGGCGGCGTGACCAAACACATCTACATCTATTCCCCC
This sequence comes from Variovorax paradoxus, assembly GCF_029919115.1. Classification (NCBI taxonomy): domain Bacteria; kingdom Pseudomonadati; phylum Pseudomonadota; class Betaproteobacteria; order Burkholderiales; family Comamonadaceae; genus Variovorax; species Variovorax paradoxus. Next base: position 2,294,508 of record NZ_CP123990.1, on the reverse strand, counting down.
TCCAGCGCGATTCGCGACAAGGCCGCCTTTCGCCGCGGTGTGAAAAGACTCAAGGCCCTGGGCTATGAAGTCGAAGTCGACGAGGCCGCACTTGCCGTGCACCAGCGCTTTGCGGGCGACGACGCAACACGCCTCGCGTCGATCAGCCGTGCCGCCGCCAGCGGTGCCGACATTGCATTGATTGCGCGCGGCGGCTACGGGCTCACGCGCATCCTCGACGCCATCCCCTACAGGGCCGTGGCCAAGGCGATCCAGCGCGGAACCGAATTCGTGGGCCTGAGCGACTTCACGGCCCTGCAGAACGCGCTGTACGTCAAGACCGGCGCCGTCACCTGGGCCGGCCCTGCGGTGGGCGAAGACTTCGGCGCCGAAGGCGGTGCCGACGACATCATGGAAGCCTGCTTCGACGACCTGGTGAGCGGGCAGGGCGAAGGCACCGGCTGGCGCATGCCGGTGCGCGACGCCGGGCTGAAGCTCAAGCCCGTGCACGACGCCACCCTCTGGGGCGGCAACCTTTGCGTGCTGACCAGCCTGCTCGGAACGCCTTATTTCCCGCAGGTGGATAAAGGGGTGCTTTTCATCGAGGACACCAACGAGCATCCGTACCGCATCGAGCGCATGCTCGACCAGCTGCGCATGGCTGGCGTGCTGGCAAAGCAGCGCGTCATCGTGTTTGGCCAGTTCACCGGCATGCGCAAGGTGCCGGGCTACGACCGCGGTTTCGGCTTCGATTCAGTGGTCGACAGGTTGCGCGCAACGCTCAAGGTGCCTGTGCTCACGGGGCTGCCCTTCGGGCATGTGCAGACCAAGGTGCTGCTGCCTGTGGGCGCCAAGGTGGAACTGGCCGCCCAGGGGCGCGATGTCTTCATGGTCTGGGGCCATCGGCACGCGCATGCCCACGATGCGCATCACGCGCACGGCCACGCGCATTGAGCCAGCAGACGCCGGCGCTGTTATTGGTGCTGCGTAAAGCGCTGGTGCGCGCGCGGGCCCATCGAGCCCGGCAGGCCGCCTTCGAACATGCTGTTGATGGCTTTCATCTGGCGGCGGGCAGCGGCTTCGCCATCGATGGCGCTCAGCGCAACCATCACGTCCTGGCGCAAATACCAGAGCGACTCCACGTCGGCCGCAAACCGCACGCGCTGTGCAACGCGCTGTACCGAATGGCCTCCGTGCGCCTGCAGCACAGACAGCATGGCCGAGCGGATTCTTCCCAACTGGTTTTCTCCCATTCGGGGAGACCCGAAACCGGGAATTCCGAAGAAGCGAAAAAAGCGACGAAAAGTCAGCATGAGGACTAAAAGCGTATTGCCGGAAGCAAGGACGGTTGCTACCTTAAGCCTCAGTCCGACGATTAACAAGTTCTGAAACAGTGTTTCTTGTTTGCAAACAACACACTTTACGATTCAGATAAGAACGTCGTTGGTGTTTGACTACGAAAGTTGTAAAAATAAATGTCATCCTGCGGACGGTCGTACAAGTTCAGTGCACAGAAATGGGGTTAACAGGCTCGTACCACGCGTCGATCCGTCAACAGGCCGTTAATGTGTGGGCACCAGCAACTGCTGCCTTCGAGCTCTCCCCAACAGCATGGATGTGAATTCCACCGTCGTTTTTGCCGACCTGACTGGAAGCTCCCGGGTTTTTGAAGCCATGGGAAACGCGCGCGCCACCGAGACGGTGACGCGGCTCACCCAATGGATCGGCAGCATTTGCCAGGCGCACGGCGGCAGGGTGGTCAAGTCGCTGGGCGACGGCGTGTTTGCCATTTTCTCGAACGCCGCCGCGGCTACGCATGCGGTCATCGAACTTCAGCGCTATCACCAGAAGCGCCTGGTGGCCTGGCCGGCACCGCTGCGCATGGCGTTGCAGATTGGCGTGGCAAGCGGCGAAGTGCTCGAGGTGGAAGGCGACTGTTTCGGTGACGCGGTCAACCTGGCCTCGCGGCTGAGCGACCTGGCCGGGCCCGGCCAGATCTGGGCCACCGACGCCGTGATTTCGCAGCTGCGCGAGGTCGGCGTGCGGCACCGCGACCTGGGCCTCATCACCATTCGCGGCCGAAGTGAAATGTCGGCCGTCCACCGCATCGACTGGCAGGAGGAGGTGACCTCGTTCCTCACCGTGCCGGCCGCACTCATGCCCATGCGCCTGCCTGATTCTTCGTTCGGCCAGATCGAGCTTGCGTGGCTTGACGTGCGCTCCATGTTTCGCACCGAAGAGTTGCCAATTCACCTTGGCCGCGTGAATGACGCGCAGTTCGTGGTCAACGACCCGCGCGTTTCACGCCTGCACGCGCGCATTGAGCTGCGGCAGGGCAGTTGCGTGCTGACCGATCTCAGCACCTACGGCACCTGGGTGCGGTTTCATGGCAACGGCGGGCCGAGCAACGAAATTGCGCTGCGGCGCGAAGAATGCGTTTTGCACGGCAGCGGCGAGATCGGCCTTGGCGCATCGCTGAGCGATTTCACCGCGCCTACCATTGCCTTCAAGATGGCCGGCACCGAAATGCTGCTGTCGCCGGGCACCGCCCGGCGCTGAAAACCTACTGCGGCGCGGAAAGAATCGCGGCGAGCTGGCCGAAATCGATCGGCTTTTGAAGATGGTGGTCGAAAAGGTTCCGCGCCGAGGCGCCGGCCGCGTCTTCTGCTGAAAAACCCGAAATGGCCACCAGCAGCCGCGGGGCGCCTTCCGAGGCCTCGGAGCGCAAGCGCCGCGCCACCTCGGTACCCGGAAAATCGGGCAGGGTCAGGTCGATGAGCGCTGCATCGAAGTGCTCCGCCTTGGCCGCGTCCATGGCCTGCTGCGCCGTGTAGGTGCAGCGGGCGGTATGGTCCTGCAGGGTCAGCAGTTCCTGCAGCAGGTCGGCCGCGGCCTGGTTGTCGTCGACGATCAGCACATTCACAGTGGCACGCTTTCCATCAGCTAGGGCGAACCTCACAGTATCCCGGCCAATTGCACGGCATGCAGTAGGAGGGCGCCTACGCCTGCGTTGGCGCCGCAGTCGCGGCGACGGCCTCCAGCGGCAGTTCGACGCGGAACAGCGCCCCTTCGCCCGGCGTACTCTCCACCTCGATGCGGCCGTTGTGCAGGCACACGATCTGCCGCGTGATGTAGAGGCCAAGGCCGAGGCCGGATGCGTGCTTGCGGCTGTCGTCGGTGCGCTCGAACTGCTCGAAGATGCGTTGCTGGTCTTCCGGCGCAATGCCGATCCCCTGGTCGCGCACGGTGATGCGCGCCGTGCCGTCGGCCTGGCCCAGCATCATCTCGACAGGTTTGCCGCGGCCGTAGCGCAGCGCGTTGGTCAGCAGGTTGGTCAGCACCTGCTCGATGCGGAACTCGTCCCACACACCGCGCAGCTCGCCCGGCGCTTCGAGCGCAATCACCGAGCCTGCGGCTTCCGCCTGCTGCCGCAGGCCTTCCACCACGGCCCGTGCAAGGGCGGCCAGGTCTACCGACTTGGGCTGTATCGACAGCGCGTCCCTTCGCATGCGCGTCACGTCGAGCATGTCGTCGATCAGCCGCACCATGTTGCGTATCTGCCGCTGGTCGCGTTCGATCATCGAGGGCAGGCGGTCCGCTGCAAACGACTCCAGGTTGCCCTTGGCCACATGCAGCTGCCGCAGCTGCGTTTCGAGGTAAAGGGTGTTGAGTGGCGTGCGCAGCTCGTGCGAAACCATCGACATGAAATCGTCTCGCATCTGCACCGCACGCTCCAGCTCCCGCTGCGTATGCCGCAGCTGCTGCACCAGTTCTTCCTGCTTGTGGTTGGCGGCAGCGAGCTTTTCCATCTCCTGGCCGAGCGCCTTGCGGTGGCGGTGCAGGTCGACGAACACGTTGACCTTGCTCGTGACCGCATGCGGGTCGAGCGGCTTGTGCAGGAAGTCGACTGCGCCGCTTTCATAGCCCTGGAAGGCGTAGTTGAGCTCGCGGCCCGCCGCGCTCACAAAGATGATGGGAATGTGCCGCGTGCGCTCCGTGCCGCGCATGAGCTCGGCCAGCTCGAAGCCGTTCATGCCGGGCATCTGCACATCGAGAATGGCCAGCGCAAACTCGTGGTCGAGCAGCAGCGCAAGCGCTTCCTCGGCCGAAGTTGCGCGGTACACCGCGCGCCCGGGGCCGCGAATCAGGGCCTCGAGCGCAAGAAGGTTTTCTGGCAGGTCATCGACGATCAGCAACTTGCTCTCGACGTCAATGGGCATGGGCGGACTCCAGTTGCAAGAGCAATGCGCGAAGCTCGCGCAGGGGTAGCACGTGATCAGGGGAATGCAAGGCAATGGCCGCTTGGGGCATGATGGAAATCTGTGCTTCGTTGGGGTCCTGAACGGCTGTGATGCCGCCGGCCTGCTGAATGCGTTGGAGTCCTTCGGCGCCGTCTTCGTTCGCGCCGGTAAGCAGCATGCCGGCAAGCGCAGGGCCGTAGGCGTCGGCGGCCGAACTCATCAGTACGTCGATCGAGGGCCGCGAAAAATGCACCGGCGGCTCACAGCTGAGCGAAAACCGCCGGTCGCGCTCGATCGACAGGTGATAGCCAGGCGGTGCGAAGTACACATGCCCGGCCGCGAGCGGCATCTTGTCCGCAGCCTCGTGCACAGGCAGGTGCAGGCGGTCGGCAAAGATCTGGGGCAGGTGGCTCTCGTGGTTTTCGGGCACGTGCAGCACGATCACCACGGGCAGGCTCCATGACGGCGGAAGGCCATTCAGCAGCGTGAACAACGCCTCGATGCCGCCCGCGGATGCGCCAAGCACCACGGCTTCGACGCGCCGCTCCGGGGGTTGAGGTGCGGTCGGCTTCATGTGGCCTTGCGGTAGATGCGCTCCGGCTGCGAATGCGCATCGAAGCGTTGCGAGTAGCTCGAAAAATCGATGCTTTCCTTTGCACCCAGCCCAAGAAACCCACGGTGGCAGAGCGATTCGTGGAACAGGCCCAGCGCGCGGTCTTGCAGTTCGCGGTTGAAATAGATGAGCACATTGCGGCAAGACACCAGCTGCGTCTCGGCAAACACGCTGTCCGTTGCCAGGCTGTGGTCGGCAAAGATGACGTCGGCGCACAGCGATGGGTCGAAGCGGGCGGCCTCGTAGGCGGCCGTGTAGTAGTCGGAGAAAGAACTGCGCCCGCCCGCGCGCTGGTAGTTGGCCGTGTACCCGCGCACCGCCTCGATCGGAAAGATGCCCTGCCGCGCCTTTTCGAGCGAGGCGGGATTGATGTCGGTGGCATAGATCTGCGTGCGCGAGAGCAGGCCTTCTTCCCTCAGCAAGATCGCTAGCGAAAACACCTCTTCGCCCGTGCTGCAACCCGCCACCCACACCTTCACCGAAGGGTAGGTGTGCAAGATGGGCACCACATGCTGGCGCAGCGCCAGAAAATAGGCCGGGTCGCGAAACATCTCGCTCACCGGAATCGTCAGGTATTGCAGCAGCCGGCCGAACAGGGCGGGGTCTCGCAGCACTTTTTCCTGCAGCGCCGAAATGCTCGGCAGCCCGAGCTGCGCCAGCGCATGCAGCACGCGGCGCTTCTGCGACGCGACGGTGTAGTTTCGAAAGTCGTAGCTGTATTTGAGGTAGATGGCCTCCATCAGCAGCCGCAGCTCGATCTCCGTGTTGCTCAACGGGGAGGGCGGGGAAGCCGGCAGGGACGAAGGCGGAGCGGTGGAGGTCACAGCCGCTCCATTTTCGGCAGCCACACGCGCAAGAGCGAGAACAGGCGCTCCAAATCCACAGGCTTGGCCAGGTAGTCGCTGGCGCCCGCTGCCAGGCACTGCTCGCGATCGTCCTTCATGGCCTTGGCGGTAATCGCGATCACGGGCAGCTTGTCGAAGCGCGGGTCGGCGCGCAGGCGGCGCGTGGCTTCCAGGCCGTCCATCTCCGGCATCATCACGTCCATCAGTACCAGGTCGATCTCGCGCACGTGGGCGAGTTTTTCGAGCGCCTCGCGGCCGTTGCGGCCGATCTCGACCGCGGCGCCGCGCTGCTCCAGTGCGCTCGTCAGCGCGAAGATGTTGCGCACGTCGTCGTCCACCAGCAGGATGGTGCGGCCCTCGAAGATGCGGTCGCGCCCGCGCGCGGCCTTGAGCATGCCCTGGCGCTCGCTCGAAAGCTCGGCTTCCACCTTGTGCAGGAACAGCGTGACCTCGTCGAGCAGCCGCTCCGGCGAACGGGCGCCCTTGATGATGATCGAGCGCGAATAGCGCTGCAGTTCGGCCTCTTCGTCGCGCGTGAGGTTGCGCCCGGTGTAGACGATCACCGGCGGGAACGAGACGATTTCTTCGGCCGCCATCTGCTTGAGCAACTCGCTGCCCTGCATGTCGGGCAGGTGCAGGTCGGTGATCATGCAGTCGAACACCCGCCTGCGCAAAAGCTCGAGCGCTTCTCCGCCGGAGCCCACGGCAATGATCTCGATGTCTTCGTCGCCGATGAGCCGGATCACGCTCTCGCGCTGCAGCGCATCGTCTTCGACCAGCAGCACGGTCTTGACCTTTTGCGTGAGCTTTTCTTCGAGCCTCGCGAACACCTGCATCAGCTCGGCGCGCGTGGCCGGCTTCTGCGCATAGCCGATGGCGCCCATGTGCAGCGCGGCGGCCTGTGCGTTGTCGGCGGCCGACACCACATGGATCGGAATGTGGCGCGTCTTCGGCGAATCCTTCAGGCGCTGCAGAACGTCCAGGCCGGTGCTGTCGGGCAGCCGCATGTCGAGGAGGATTGCATCGGGCACAAACTGCTGCGCCAATTCAAAGCCGTCGGCGGCACCGTGCGCCACCAGGCAGCGGTAGCCAAGCTCGTGCGCCAGGTCGTAGAGGATGTGCGCGAACTGCGGCTCGTCCTCGATCACGAGCACCCGGCGCACCTGGTCGCGCGGCAGCTCGCGGTCGTCGGCAAAAAGCGGTGGCGGCACGGCGCCGTGCGGCCCCGGGGCCACCGGCGGCGAGTGTCCTGTGAAAGCAATGGGAGAGGGGGCCTGCACGGCTGCCGCTTTGGCGGGAGCCGGGGCCGGCTCTTGCAAGCCCTGCGGCGCCACGGCCGGCAACTGCAGCGTGAAGGTGCTGCCCTGCCCAGGCTGGCTCTGCACCGCGAGCGTGCCGCCTAGCAGCCCCGTGAGGTCGCGCGAAATCGAAAGGCCCAGGCCCGTGCCGCCATAGCGGCGGCTGGTGGTGCCGTCGGCCTGGTGAAAGGCTTCGAAGATCAGTGCTTGCTGGTCGGGTGCAATGCCGATGCCCGAATCCGAAACCGCGAAGACCGCACCGCCGTCCGGCGCGGCGGAAACCACTAGCGCCACCTCGCCGCTGTCGGTGAACTTGATTGCGTTGGAGAGCAGGTTCTTCAGGATCTGCTCGACCCGGTGCCGGTCGGTCACCAGCAGGGGCGGCGTGCCCGGGCGCATTTCCAGCCTGAAAGCCAGCCGCTTTTCGGCGGCCACGGGCTTGAAGGTACTCTCCAGGCTTTGCGCGAGTTTGTCGAGCGCCACGTTCTCGACCACGATCTCCAGCTTGCCCGCCTCGACCTTGGAGATGTCCAGGATGTCGTTGATGAGCGTCAACAGGTCGTTGCCCGACGAATAGATCGATTCGGCGAACTTCACCTGCTCCGGGCTCAGGTTGCCCTGCGGGTTGTCGCCGAGCAGCTTCGCAAGGATGAGCGCACTGTTGAGAGGCGTGCGCAGTTCGTGCGACATGTTGGCCAGAAACTCCGATTTGTAGCGGCTTGCCCGCTGCAGCTCGTCGGCGCGGTCTTCCAGGTCGCGCTGCACCCGGCGCAGGGCGGCGTTGCGCTGGTCCAGCGCCTCGGTGCGCTCGGAAAGCTGGCTGTTGGTCTGTTCCAGCTCGGCCTGTTGGTTTTCAAGCATGGCCTGCGAAGCCCGCAGCGCGCGCGATTGCTCTTCGAGCTCCTCGTTGGCGGTGCGCAGTTCTTCCTGCTGCACTTGCAGCTCTTCGTTGAGCTGCTGCGTTTCGGCCAGCGCGTCCTGCAGCTGTTCGCGATAGCGGGCTGCTGCCAGCGAGTCGCCGATGTCTTCGCCCACCAGGTCGAGCAGTTCGTTGGCGCGCGAATCGGGCGCGGCCGGAAGGCCCAGCTCGACCACGCCGTTGACAACGCCGTTGCTCGACACCGGCATCAGCAGCACGGCCGAGGGCGCCATTTCGCCCAGGCCCGAATTCACCTTCAGGTAGTCCGCCCGGATCGGCTCGATGAGCATGCGCCGCCGCTCCGCCGCAGCCTGGCCGATCAGGCTCTGGGTGGGGGAGAACACTTGCGGCGAGGCCTCCGCCTCCATCGAGAAGCCATAGCTCGCCGCGCGGCGCAGCGACCCGTCCCGTTCGCGAACATACAGCGCACCCACGGCGCTGCCCAGGTGACGCGAGCAAAAGGCCAGGACCTTGCGGCCCAGGTCGTTGGCGCTCAGTTCGCCCACCAGGTCGCCCACCAGCTCTGTTTGCGCACTGCGCAGCCACGCTTGCTGCGCCAGCCGATCGGCATGCGCGGCTTGCTCCTGCAGCACCACGTCGTAGCTGTCCGAAAGCCGCATCAGCTGCCGCCGGCCGAAGTACGCCACCAGGCCGGTGAACAGCAGCGTGAACAGCAGGAACGTGCCCACCACCAGCCAGCTCGTGCGGTTGGCCTGTTCGCTGCGCTGAAAACGCAAGCCCTGTTCGGTCTCGATAAACCCCGCGAACTCGGCGCGCATGGCATCGCTCAGCTGCTTGCCGCGGCCTTGCCGCACCGCCTGCTGGTAGTCGGCGCCGGTCTTGCGCACGGCAATCAGGCCGCGGGCATATTCATTCCAGTCCTGCTGGATGGCGTCTATGCGCTCCAGCCGCTCCAGCTGCTGCCGGTTGTCCGAAACCAGCTTGCGCAGCGAGTCGATCTCACCCTTGATTCTTGGCAAGGCGGTTTGGTAGGGCTCCAGAAAGCTCTCGTCGCCCGTAATGAGAAAACCGCGCAGCCCGGTTTCCATATCGATGCTGCGCCGCTGCAGCTCGCTTGCGCTGCGCGTCACGCGGTCCGAGTGCTCGACCGCGCCGATGGTCGACAGCAGATAGACGATCAGGCCAACGAACACCAGGGCGCCGATCAGGCCTCCGAGCAACGGCAGTTTCAGGTTTCGGCTCAGCAGGCGGTCGAAATCATCGGGGTCGATCGCGGTCGGAGTTTTCATTAAGGCGAGATTTGTAAGCAAAACTTTTCTAGTTTTGCCGAAGTCAGAGGTCCTTTGTGTCGGAGAAGGCCCCGAGACGTTCTTGTGCGGCAATGCGGAGCGCCACCTCGGGCTCGCCGTTATACTGTTCTTTCATACAGTGCCATCCAAGTGACCGCGAATCCTTCGACCAAGCTGCAGAACGGGGTGATCGATCCGCCCGGGGAGCGTACGGTGTCCGTCAAGGCGCTGTGTGCCTTTGCGGCCAAGGCGGGCGATCTCGACCTGCGTTTTGTGCCCGCGCCCAGCGCGCTCGAGGGCATGGCCGGCCACGCGCTGGTACAGGGGCGGCGTGGCAATGGCTACCAGAGCGAGGTGGCGCTGGTTTCGCACTGGGGCGCGCTCAAGGTGCGGGGCCGGGCCGACGGCCATGATCCGCGCGAACGCCGGGTCGAAGAAATCAAGACCTTCCGCGGCGACTTCGACGCCATTCGCGGCAACCACCGGGCCCTGCACTGGGCCCAGGCGCGCACCTACGGCTGGATGCTGTGCGAACTGCACGGCTACGAACGCATGACCGTGGCGCTGGTGTACCTCGATCTGGCCACCGGCGACGAAACCGTGCTCGAAGAGCAGCACGAGCGGGCGGCGCTGCAGGCGCATTTCGAGCGCTTGTGCGCGTGCTACAGCGCCTGGGCAGAGGCTGAAGCCGCGCACCATGCAGCGCTCGATGGCGCGCTCGCCCGGCTCGGATTTCCGCACGGCGCGTTCCGTGCGGGCCAGCGTGAACTGGCAGAGGCCGTGTACCGCGCCGCCGTGAACGGCCGCTGCCTCATGGCGCAGGCCCCCACCGGCATCGGCAAGACGCTGGCCACCATCTTTCCGCTGCTCAAGGCCCGGGCCGCGCAAAAGATCGACAAGATCTTCTTTCTTACCGCCAAGACCTCCGGCCGCGCCGTGGCGCTGGACGCGCTGCGCTTGCTGGGCAAAGACTGCGCGCAGGTGCGAGTGCTCGAGCTCACCGCGCGCGAGAAGGTGTGCGAATACCCAGACCGGGCCTGCAACGGCGACTCATGCCCGCTTGCCAAAGGCTTCTACGACCGCCTGCCCGCCGCACGGGAAGAGGCCGCGCGCACCGCCCGGCTCGACCGGCAGGCGCTGCGGCACATTGCGCTGGCACACACCGTGTGCCCCTATTTCCTTGCGCAGGAAATGGCGCACTGGTGCGACGTGATCGTGGGCGACTACAACTACTACTTCGACGGCAGCGCCTTTCTCTTTGCCACCATGAAAGACGCCGAGTGGCGCGCAGCCGTGCTGGTGGACGAGGCGCACAACCTGCTGGAGCGGGCGCGCGGCATGTACACCGCCCAGCTCGACGGCCCGGCGCTCGAAGAAGCTCACCGCGCGGCTCCCTCGGCGGTGCGCGGCCCGCTGGCCCGGCTCTACCGCGAGTGGGACACGGTGCAGCAATCGCAGGCCGAGCCGTACGACGTGGTCGATGAAGTTCCCGAGCGTTTTGCGCGTGCCCTGCAGGCGGCCAACATGGCGATGGGCGAATATTTCGCGGCCACGCCCGAGGCCCTGCAAGGACCGCTGCAGCGCTTTTTCTTCGATGCGCTGCAGTTCGCGCGGCTGGCCGAATCGTTCGGCGACCATTCGGTTTTCGAGCGAACGCTGGGGCCCGCGCAAGACCAGCAGCAGCGCAGCCTGGCCATCCGCAACCTGGTGCCCGCACCGTTTCTCGAACCGAGGTTTGCCGATGCCGCATCGGTCACCTGCTTTTCGGGCACCTTGTCGCCTTTCGAGTTCTACCGCGACGCGCTCGGGCTGCCGGCCGACACGGCCTTGCTCGACGTGGCGTCGCCTTTCTGCAGCCAGCAACTGCGCGTGGAAGTGGCCATGAACGTGTCGACCCGGTTCCGCGACCGCGCCGGATCGTTGCGCAGCGTGGCCGAAATCATCGGGGCCCAGTTCGAGCGCCTGCCGGGCAACTACCTCGCGTTCTTCAGCAGCTTCGACTACCTTGAAAAAGCCTGCGCGGCATTCTTGGCCAGGCACCCGGGCGTGCCCGTGTGGACGCAAACCCGCGGCATGGCCGAGGCCGAGCGGCGCGACTTTGTGGCTCGCTTCGAGGAGGGCGGGCGAGGAATCGGCTTTGCCGTGCTCGGCGGCGCCTTCGGCGAAGGCATCGACCTGCCCGGAAGCCGGCTCATCGGCGCCTTTGTCGCGAGCCTGGGCCTGCCGCAATACAACGCCCTGAACGAGATCACGCGCGAGCGCATGCAGGCGCGCTTCGGCAAGGGGTACGAGTACACCTATCTCTATCCGGGCCTGCAAAAAGTGGTGCAGGCTGCCGGGCGCGTCATTCGCACCGAACAAGACAGCGGCGTGCTGCATCTGCTGGACGACCGGTTTGCACGCGCTGAAATCCGGCAGCTGCTGCCGCCCTGGTGGGAGTTGCAGCTGGGCGGCCCGGCACGTGCGAAGGGAGAACGGGGAGGCGTCGATGCGATCCGCTAGGCGCATTCAGCTGGCCGACGAGCCCGACCTGTTCGGTGAGGTGCCGGCGGCAGCCATCGAGGGCCTGCGGTACGAGCATGAATTTCTCACGCGCGCCGAAGAAGAGGAGCTGCTGCGCATCGTGCGGGGCTTCGAGCTCCGGGAGATGCGCTACAAGGAATACACCGCGCGCCGCCGCGGCATCGGCTTTGGCGGCAGCTACGACTTTGCCAACCATCGTCTCAAGCCGGGTGCGCCGATCCCTGAGGTATTCCACCCCCTAAGGGCCAGGGTGGCCGAATGGATGGGCATGGCGCCCGAAGATTTCGCCCACATGCTCGTGGCCGAATATCGGCCCGGAACGCCGCTTGGCTGGCACCGCGACGTGCCCGACTTCGAGGACATCGTCGGCGTTTCGCTGCTCGGCGATGCCGTGATGCAGCTGCGGCCTTATCCCCCGGCCAGCGCCAGCGCACCTCCGGGCCTCGAGCTGCTGATGGAGCCGCGCTCCATCTACACGCTTCGAAGCGAAGCGCGCTGGGCCTGGCAGCACGCCATTGCGCCCACCGAGACGCTGCGCTATTCGATCACCATGCGCACGCGGCGGCGCGCCTGACATCCCGCGCGGCGAGGGCCTAGGCAGGGGCTGTCGTTCGAGTCCGGCGTGGGGCGCGCACCGGCCGGGGCGCGGGGGCGGCACGCCCGGGAGACTTGGCAGCCGCCGTTTTCTTCATCACCTCCGAGGCCACCCGCAGGTCCTTGAGCCAGGCTTCCCACGCGGCCTCCCTTTGCTCCGGGTCGCCGCGCAGCAGGGCGGAAGGGTGCAGCGTCACCAGCACTCGGTGTCCGGCGGGGTTCTCCTGCCACTGGCCACGCTCCTTCATCACGGCCACCGGCCGGCCCAGCAGCGAGCGCGCGGCCGTGCCGCCCAAGGCAATGAAGGCGCGCGGCTGCACGAGCTCTATTTCGCTTTCGAGCCAGTGCCTGCAGGCCTCAGCCTCGCGCTGGCCCGGCGTCTTGTGGATGCGGCGCTTGCCGCGCAGTTCGTATTTGAAATGCTTCACCGCATTGGTCACGTAGAGCTTGTCGCGCGACCAGCCGAGCTCGGCCACGGCGCGGTCGAACAGCTTGCCGGCGGGGCCGACGAAGGGGCGGCCCACCAGGTCTTCCTTGTCGCCGGGCTGCTCGCCCACCACCATCAGCACAGCGCCGACCGGGCCCTCGCCAAAGACCGACTGCGTTGCGGGCTCGCCCAGCGGGCACTCGCGGCATGCGTCGGTGGCGATGCTCAGCGCCTTCAGGGCTGCGGTGGCTTCGTTGCGGTGAGACATGGGCGAGACCGCAGGTAGTTCGTGTTCAGCCGGGGGCCCTCAGTGCGTGCCGCCGCCTCGGCGCGATTGGGTCTGGTTGCTGCTGCCGACGTGGCTTTCGCGGTCGTGGCGGCTTTCAGCGGTGCGGCGTGGCTCGTTACGGGGCGTGGGGCTCTGGTTGCCCGCCTTGTTGTGATCGGGCGGGAGCGAGCCGCGTTCATCGGGGGTGTTGGGATTCGTCTTCGACATGAAATTGCTCCTTGAAAAATGCGTGGACATGCATTTCTCCGCGCGGCGCGGGGCCGCCGGTGTGGGAATAGACCCACGACGGGCGTCGTCCAACCCGGGCGCTCGCGGCGGCGGCGGGCCAATAGCTTCGAGCCATGTCATTTCCGGTTTGCAACCGTTGAAGAAAGGCACACGCATGACGCACATCGTCCTTGGCGCGACCGGGCATGTCGGCTCGGCGCTGGTTTCTGCGCTGCTTGCGCAAGGCGAGAAGGTGATCGCGGTCACGCGCGACGCCGCACATGCCGACGCCTTGCACCGGCAGGGCGCCACCATCGCGGAGGCCGATGTGTTCGACGTGCCTTCGCTGCGGCGCGTGGTGGCCGGCGGCAAGCGCCTGTTCCTGCTCAACCCGCCCGCGCCGCCTTCCAGCGACACCGCTGCCGAGGAGCAAAGGAGCCTGGACTGCATTCTCGAAGCGATCGAAGGCTTGCCGCTCGAGAAGATCGTTGCCGAATCGACTTACGGCGCGCAGCGCGGCGACCGTATCGGCGACCTCGATGTGCTCTACCGGATGGAGCAGGCGCTTGCGGCCCAGCCTGTGCCAGTGAGCGCGATTCGTGCCGCCTACTACATGAGCAACTGGGACGCCTCGCTCGAGCCCGCGCGGAGCAAGGGCAAGCTGGACAGCATGTATCCGCCCGACTTCACGCTGCCGATGGTGGCGCCGCGCGACCTCGGCGAGTTTGCGGCGCGGCTCATGCTGGGCGAGGGCCGCTCCTCCGGGCCGCACTATGTCGAGGGGCCGGAGCGCTACTCGCCGCGCGATGTCGCTGAGGCGTTCGCAGAGGCACTGGGGCGGCCGGTGGAAGTGGTCGTGACGCCGCCGGACCAATGGGAGCAGGCGTTTCGTTCGATGGGATTTTCGGAGGCCGGCGCAAGGTCTTATGCCGCCATGACGCGCCTCACCCTCGATAACAAGGAAGAGCCGGAAAGATCCGAACGCGGGGCGACTTCATTGCGCGAATACATCTCGGCGCTGGTGAAAAAGGGCTGAAAACGCCAGGATGCCAAGCCGGCTTCTCATGATTTTCAAAATCAGCCATCGGCGTGTCCGATAACAAGAAAACACACCCGTGCGCCGGCGGATGCTCGATATTCTGCAACTATCTCTATCGTCTGCAAGACAACTTGCGTCCGGCCCTTCGCAAGTTCTACGCACGGGAAACCGCCGTGTTGCACGAGCTTGATTCGAACCATCAGCTACGCCGGCCAACGCCGCTCAAACCGGCCGCATCTCGCATCGGAGCCGGCGGTTTGCCGCGGCCGATCTGCGTCGATACGATCCCGCGCCTTGCTCCCAAAGGATTACGCGGATGCCGCCAACGATTGCTCCTCACCCGACGCCCGCGCCGTCAAAAAACGCGAGCTGGCAACAGCGCAGCCGGCGCCACGTGTGGCATCCGTGCACGCAGAGCATCCGCCTGGAGGCGGTGCCGCCGCTGCCGATCGCGCGGGGCGAGGGCGTCTGGCTCCATGACCATGACGGCCGCCGCTACCTCGACGCGACGAGTTCGTGGTGGGTCAATCTCTTCGGGCATGCGCATCCGGCCATCAACGCCGCGCTGAAAGACCAGCTCGACACGCTTTCGCACGTGATGCTCGCAGGCTGCACGCACGCGCCCGCGGTGGAGTTGGCCGAGCGGCTTGCCGCGCTGACCGGCCATGCGCTCGGCCATTGCTTCTACGCCTCCGACGGCGCATCGGCGGTGGAGATCGCGTTGAAGATGAGCTTTCATGCGTGGCGCAACGCGGGCCTCGCCGGCAAGCGCAACTTTGTCGCGCTGCGCAACGGCTACCACGGCGAGACGCTGGGCGCGCTGCATGTGACCGACGTGCCGGTGTTCCGCGATGCCTACGCGCCGCTGCTCGCGAATGCGCACTTTGTTGCATCGCCCGACGCACGGGGCGCACGGCAGGGCGAAAGCGCTGCCGCGGTGGCGCGGCACGCTGCAGCCGAACTCGAGGCGCTGCTGGCCGAAAGCCATGCGTCGATTGCCGCCGTGATCGTCGAGCCGCTGGTGCAATGCGCCACCGGCATGGCCATGCACGACCCCGAATACCTGCGCCTGGTGCGCGCGCTGTGCGACCGCTACGGCGTGCACCTCATCGCCGACGAAATTGCTGTGGGCTGCGGGCGCACGGGCACCTTCTTCGCGTGCGAGCAGGCCGGCATCTGGCCCGACTTTCTTTGCCTCTCCAAGGGCATCAGCGGCGGCTATCTGCCGTTGGCGCTGGTGATGACGCGCGATGCGATCCACGATGGCTTTGTGGACGACGACGTGGCGCGCAGCTTTCTGCATTCCCATTCGTATACCGGTAACGCGCTGGCCTGCCGGGCGGCGATTGCGACGCTCGACCTGTTCGAGCAGGAGGATGCGCTGCGGCGCAACCGCGCCCGCGCCGAACGGCTGCTATGCCGCTTGCGCGAAGGTTTGCGAGGCATGCCCGTCGATCACCTGCGCCAGCGCGGAATGATCACGGCCTTCGACGTGCGCCAGCCGGGTGCCCGGTTTGCCGAGCGCTTTCACCTGGGCGCGCGGGCAAACGGCCTGTTGATGCGGCCGATCGGCGCCACGGTGTACCTCATGCCGCCGTATGCGATTGGCGACGGCGAGATCGACCTGCTGGTCGACGCCACGCTGGACACGCTGCGGGCGCTAGACGTGCCCGGCCGCGCAGAACAAGGAGGCCGCGATGTCGCGCTTGCTTGAACGCCTGGAGGACGAGATTGCGGCGCTCGATGCGCAGTCGCTGCGCCGCCGGCGGCAGATCGCCGAGACGGCCTGCGCGCCCGAGCAGACGCTGACGCTCTCCGGCGCACAAGCGCAGCGCGCCATGCTCTGCTTCAGCAGCAACGACTACCTGGGGCTGGCAGCGCACCCGGCGCTGGCCGCCGCATTGGCCGAAGGCGCGGCACGCTATGGCACCGGCAGTGGCGGGTCGCACCTGGTGCTTGGCCATTCGCGCGCGCATGCGGAGCTGGAAGAGCGGCTCGGCGACTGGATGGCGCCCTTCATTCCCGAGGCGCGCAGCCTGTTCTTCTGCACGGGCTACATGGCCAACCTCGCGGTGCTATCGGCGCTTGGCGGTGCCGAAGCCGTGATTTTTTCGGAGTCGCTCAACCATGCCTCGCTGATCGACGGCGCACGGCTGGCCAAGGCTCGGGTCGAGCGCTATCCGCATTGCGACCTGGCCGCGCTGGATGCGCAGCTCGGCGCCTGCGATGCACCGGTCAAGCTCATCGTGAGCGATGCGGTCTTCAGCATGGACGGCAACATCGCGCCAGTAGCGGGGCTGCTCTCACTGGCGGAGCGCCACGACGCCTGGCTGGTGCTGGACGACGCGCACGGCTTCGGCGTGCTGGGCGCCACGGGGCGCGGCGTGCTGCAGGCGGAGGGCCTGCGCTCGGAGCGGCTGGTGCTTGTGGGCACGCTCGGCAAGGCGGCCGGGGTTTCGGGCGCGTTCGTGGCTGCGCACCGCACCGTGGCCGACTACCTGGTGCAAAAGGCGCGGCCATACATCTTCACCACCGCCGCGCCGCCGGCCGTTGCGCATGCGTTGCTTGCGAGCCTCAAGCTGATCGAGGGCGAAGAGGGCGATGCGCGCCGGGCCCGCCTGAAGGCACGCATCGCCCAGTTTCGCCGGGGCCTAGAGGCCATCTTGCAGCCGGGCGGCAGCGCCTGGCTGCCCGCTTCATCCACCGCGATCCAGCCGCTGATCGTCGGCGGCAACGCGCGTGCAATGGAAACCATGGCGCAGCTCGATGCCCGCGGACTGCGCGTGGGTGCGATCCGTCCGCCGACCGTGCCTGCCGGCACCGCGCGCCTGCGGATCACGCTATCGGCCAGCCACACCGAGTCCGATGTGGCCCGCCTGGTCGATGCAGTGGGCAGCGCGCTGGCGCAGCAGCCCGAGGTGCACCCATGACGCCCCGGCGCTGGTTCGTTACCGGCACCGACACGGGCGTCGGCAAGACGCTGGTCAGCAGCGCAATGCTGAGCCTGCTGGCCGCCTCGGGCCTGCGCGCGGTCGGCATGAAGCCGGTGGCGGCGGGCCTGGACTTGGTCGATGGTGCGTGACGCAACGACGATGTCGAGCAGCTGCATGCCGCAGGCAATGTCGACGCACCGCTGGCGCTGCGTTGCCCGTACCTGCTGCGCGCGCCGATGTCGCCGCACCTGGCGGCGCGGGAAGAGGGCGTGCGCATCGAGTTGCCGCCGCTGCTCTCGGCCTTTGCGGCCTTGTCGCAGCGCGCCGATGCGGTGGTGGTCGAGGGGGTGGGCGGGTTCTGCGTGCCGTTTGGCGACGACCTCGACAGCGCAGACCTCGCCGTGGCGCTGGGCTTGCCCGTGGTGCTCGTGGTCGGGCTGCGCCTGGGCTGCCTGAACCACGCGCTGCTCACGGCCGAAGCCATCCGGGCGCGCGGCCTTGTGCTGTCGGGTTGGGTCGCGAGCATCATCGAGCCGGGGATGCTGGCGCCCGACGCCAACCTGCAGACCTTGCGCGGCCGGCTCGGGGCGCCATTGCTGGGCGTGGTGCCGCACCTGGCAGAGGCTTCTGCGGCAAGCGCCGCGCAGCACCTCGACCTGCGTGCGCTGCGCGCAACCGCGGCGCACATCGCGAGGCGCTCAGCCGAGCTGGCCTGATCCTGCGAGACGTTCAGCCGCGCTGACTCGATTCCGCCAGGCGCTTTGCCCGTGCGCCGCCCTGACGCTCGAGCATCCAGCCCGGGTACTCGGAAGGCAGCGCGCTCACCTGGTCGAGTTGCGCCAGCTCGTCGGCGCCGAGCCGGATGGCCGTTGCGGCAATGTTGTCGTCCAGCTGCTCGACGCGCTTGGCGCCCACGATCACGCTGGTTACCACCTGCTGGTGCAGCAGCCATGCCAGCGCGATCTGTGCCACCGACACCTTGCGCGCCTCGGCCAGTTCGCGCATCGCGTCGATGCAGTCGTAGGCCCGCACCACATTCACCGGCGGAAAGTCGAAGGTGGTGCGGCGGCTGCCTTTTTCGGCTTCGGTATTGCGCCCGTACTTGCCGCTGAGCAGGCCGCCCGCCAGCGGGCTCCAGACCATGAGGCCGACGTTTTCGCTCCGCAGCATGGGCGCGAGCTCGCGCTCCAGGTCGCGGCCCGCAATGGTGTAGTAGGCCTGCAGCGACTCGAAGCGCGCGAGGCCCTGGCGCTCGGCAATGCCCAGCGCCTTCATGATCTGCCAGGCGGCCCAGTTCGAAACGCCCACATAGCGCACGTGGCCTTGCTGCACCAGGTTGTCCAGCGCGCGCACGGTTTCCTCGATGGGCGTGACCGGGTCGAAGCCGTGGATCTGGTACAGGTCGATATGGTCGAGCTGCAGGCGCTTGAGGCTCGCCTTCACGCCGTCCATGATGTGATAGCGCGAGGCGCCGGCCGCATTGGGGCTCTTGCCGGCTTCGCCGAAAACCTTGGTGGCGACCACGACGTTGTCGCGCGGTACCTTGAGGTTCTTCAGCGCCTGGCCGGTGATGGTTTCCGAAAGGCCTTCGGAATACACGTCGGCGGTGTCGATGAAGTTGATGCCCGCGTCCAGTGCCCGGCCGACCAGGCTTTCGGCCTCGGCTTGCTGGAGGTTGCCGATATGCCCCCAGATGCCGCTGGCGCCGCCGAAGGTCATGGTGCCGAGGCACAGCTCGGAAACGAACAGGCCGGTACGGCCGAACTTGCGGTATTGCATGGAGAGGTCCTTTGCGTTGGAAAAGCGTCGTCGGCAAAAAGTATCCGCCCGCAGGCACCGGCGCGGCGAGTGCGTTTCTGCAAAGTCTTTGCCTAATTCTCCAGACCTCGGTTCGGGCCCGTGCAGATTTGCAAGCGCGGCGCTAAGCTGTAACCACCCGATCCTCCACGGTGCGTGGCACCGTGGATCCAACCGCGACAAAGCCCTGAACATGTCCGACGAAACACCCGAAACCACTGCCGCCATTGCCCAGCCGATGCCCCTGGAGCCCGAACTCGACGAGGCCCGCAAGGAACTGGTGGCGCTGATCAACCGCATCACGGGCGGGCGCGACGGCACTGTGGAAACACCGGTGGCCGGCCTGCAGGTGTTCTGCATCAGCAAGCCCGACGGCCCCAAGCACGCCTTTGCCACCCCGGCGCTCGGGCTCATAGCGCAAGGCTCCAAGCGGATCATCGTGGGCGACGACATCTATGTGTACGACCCGATGCACTACCTGGTGACTTCGGTCGACCTGCCGGTGTGCGGCCAGGTGCGGCTGACGAGCGACAACGAGCCCTACCTGGGCGTGCGGCTGGAGCTGGCCATCGACGACATCGGCGAGCTCATCGGCGACGAGAAGCTGCCTGCCAAGGCCAATGCGCCCGCGTCGCGCGGCATGTATGTCAACCGCATTGCCATGCCGGTGCTGGAGCCGGTGCTGCGGCTCTTGCGGCTGGCTGAAACGCCGGAAGACGTGCCGATCATGGCGCCGCTCATCAAGCGCGAGATCATGTACCGCCTGCTGGTGAACGGCGAGGGCGCGCGCCTGCGGCAGATTGCGCTGCAAGACAGCCACACCCAGCGCATTGCCAAGGCCATCAGTGCGCTGCGCGTCAACTACGCGCAGTCGCTGCGCATCGAAGACATGGCGCGCGCCGTGCACATGAGCGTGTCGTCGTTCCACCATCATTTCAAGGCCGTGACGGCGATGAGCCCGCTGCAATACCAGAAGCAGCTGCGCCTGCAGGAGGCGCGCCGCCAGATGCTGATGGCCGGCGCCGACGTGGCGAGCGCCGCGCACAGCGTGGGCTACGAAAGCCCGTCGCAGTTCGCCCGCGAGTACGGCCGCATGTTCGGCGCACCGCCGCTGCGCGACAAGCGGCGTTGGCTCAGCGACGCGGAGAACGACGCGCAGTTGGGCGGTGCGGCCATGGCGGCCGCCTGAGCGTGGGGCGCCGGCGGCGGCTCAGCGGGACCAGCGCCAGTTTTCGATCTCGGGCATGTCCTTGCCGTGCCGCGTGACGTAGGCGCGATGCTCCAGCAGCTTGTCGCGCAGGTGCTGCTGCACATGGCCCGCGCTGTCCTGAAAACGACCGACCCTTGCAATGGCATCGGCCGCCAGGTGAAAGCGGTCCAGCCGGTTGAGCACGGTCATGTCGAACGGCGTGGTGGTGGTGCCTTCTTCCAGGTAGCCGTGCACATGGAAGTTGCCGTGGTTCGTGCGCTTGTAGGTGAGCCGATGGATCAGCGACGGGTAGCCGTGGAACGCGAACACCACCGGGCAGCCGGTGGTGAAGATCGAGTCGAACTCCGCATCGGGCAGGCCGTGAGGGTGCGCGTCGGGTGACTGCAGCGCCATCAGGTCGACCACGTTCACCACGCGCACCTTCATGTCCGGAAGCAACTCGCGCAGCAGGTCGACCGCGGCCATCGTCTCGAGCGTGGGCACGTCGCCGGCGCAGGCCATGACCACGTCGGGCGTGGCGCCTTCGTCATTGCTGGCCCACGTCCACACGCCCAGGCCCACCGTGCAGTGGCGCACCGCGGCGTCGATGTCCAGCCACTGCGGGCCGGGTTGCTTGCCGGCCACGATCACGTTCACGTAGTTGCGGCTGCGCAGGCAATGGTCGGCCACAGAGAGCAGGGTGTTGGCATCGGGCGGCAGGTACACGCGCACCACTTCGGCCTTCTTGTTGACCACATGATCGAGAAAGCCCGGGTCCTGGTGGCTGAAGCCGTTGTGGTCCTGCCGCCAGACGTGGCTGGTGAGCAGGTAGTTGAGCGAGGCGATCGGCCGCCGCCAGCCGATGCCGCGTGTCACCTTGAGCCACTTGGCATGCTGGTTGAACATCGAATCGACGATGTGGATGAACGCCTCGTAGCACGAGAAGAAGCCGTGGCGCCCGGTGAGCAGGTAGCCTTCGAGCCAGCCCTGGCAGAGGTGCTCACTCAGCACTTCCATCACGCGTCCCTCGGGTGACACGTGCTCGTCGCCGGGCAGGATCTCCGCGGTCGAGGTTCGCCCGGTCACGTCGAACACGTCGCCCAGCCGGTTGGACGCGGTCTCGTCCGGCCCCATCACGCGGAAGTTGCGTGATGCCGCGTTCTGGCGCATCACCTCGCGCAAGAACCGGCCTGCCACGCGCGTGGCCTCCGCATCTGCAGCGCCGGGGGAATCGACCGCGACGGCATGCTCGCGGAAGGGCGGCAGGGCCAGGTCCTTGAGCAGCAGGCCGCCGTTGGCATGCGGGCTGGCGCTCATGCGCTTCGCGCCCCTGGGCGCAAGGGCGGCGATGTCGGCACGCAACGCGCCGCCGGCATCGAACAGCTCTTCGGGCCGGTAGCTGCGCATCCAGTCTTCGAGCAGGCCCACATGGCCCGGCTTGCCGGAAAAGCCGGTGAGCGGCACCTGGTGCGAACGGAAGGTGCCCTCGATTGGCACGCCGTCCACCTGGCGGGGCCCGGTCCAGCCCTTGGGCGAGCGCAGCACGATCATCGGCCAGCGCGGCCGTTCGCTGAATCCGTTTTTCCGCGCGCGGGCCTGGATGGCGTGGATGTCGTCGAGCGCCTTGTCGAGCGCTGCCGCCATCAGGCGATGCATCTGCGCGGGGTCATTGCCGGCCACGAAGTACGGTTCGTGTCCGTAGCCTCTCATCAGTTGGGCCAGTTCTTCGTCGCCGATGCGCGCGAGCACGGTGGGGCCGGCAATCTTGTAGCCGTTGAGATGCAGGATGGGCAGCACGGCACCATCGGTCGCGGGGTTCAGGAACTTGTTCGAATGCCAGCTCGCCGCGAGCGCGCCGGTTTCGGCCTCGCCGTCGCCGACCACGCAGCACGCAAGCAGGCCGGGGTTGTCGAACACCGCTCCGTAGGCGTGCAGCAGCGAGTAGCCCAGCTCTCCGCCTTCATGAATGGAGCCCGGGGTTTCGGGCGCCACATGGCTCGGAATGCCACCCGGAAACGAGAACTGCGTGAAGAGCCGCTTCAGCCTCTCGGCGTCCTGCCCGACGTGGGGATACACCTCGCTGTAGGTGCCTTCGAGGTAGGTGTTGGCGACCACGCCCGGGCCGCCGTGCCCTGGGCCGGCAATGAAGATGGCGTCGAGCTCCCGCGCGTTGATGACGCGGTTCATGTGCGCATAGACGAAGTTGAGGCCCGGCGTGGTGCCCCAGTGGC
Organism: Variovorax paradoxus; assembly: GCF_029919115.1. Lineage (NCBI taxonomy): Bacteria > Pseudomonadati > Pseudomonadota > Betaproteobacteria > Burkholderiales > Comamonadaceae > Variovorax > Variovorax paradoxus. The sequence continues at coordinate 2,272,134 of NZ_CP123990.1, read as the reverse complement.
CCAGCAGGCGCGGCTTGATGTGGGCCAACTCGAGCTTCTGGCGGAGCAAGGGGTTGTCCATCAGGTAGATCTGGCCCACGGACAGGTAGTTGGCCGCGCGCCACCAGGCATCGAGCAGCGTGAAGTCTTGCTCGGCAGCGGGCGAAGAGGCGAGGGGCATGGGCAGCTTTCGGCGGATTGGCTAGCCAAGTGTCAAAGCTTCGGGCGTGCCGTGGCTTGATGCTCATCAATGATCATCAACTGGTTGACGATGGTGCCGATGCCTTCCGCGCGGCGCACCGCACGCTCCACGGCGGCTTTCAGGCCTTCGCTGGCAAGCGTGCCCTGCAAGGTGACCACGCCGGCCGCCACGCACACGTCTACATCGCAGCCGACGACGGCGGGGTCCCAGTTCAGTTGGGCAAAGACTTCGTGCCTGAGTTCAAGATCGGGGTTCATTCCAAACCTTTCGAAAAAGAGAGTGTTCGAACAGGGGACCGTTCTTCTTTTTCGTTGCGCTCAGGGTGCAGGATGCCGCGATCGAGCCGAGGGTGCAAATGCAACCCCTGGCTTTTCTCGGGCGATTTTTGGGGCGCGACCGGCCGGTGGGCCGGCGGTGCTACGTGGCGCGTGTCAAGGCGTGAAGGTGACGCGCTTCGCGATGAGCACGCCGTTCTCGACCGTATCCCCGACCACGGAGACGCGGCGGCCGTTGGCCAGCTCGGCAATGGTTCCGCCTTCGAAGCTTGTACCTGGGCCGCTGGCGTTGACTTGCCGGCCCTGCACCTTGAAGTTCGATGGAGAGTGATACCCCCCGATGGCGCCGATGAGCGTGAAATCGACCGGCCCGCCGACGCCTGGCACGTTGCGGATGCGCAGTTTTTTCGCCACCAGGATGCCGTTGGCCATGAAGCCGTCGACTTCCACCTTCACGCCATTGCCGATCGATGTCGGGAGGCCCCCGGTGATCTGGGCATTGGACGCGTCGATTGCCGTTCCGAGAACCTTGAACTGGGCGTTGAGCGAGGTGTAGCTGGTAACGACGCCAGCAAGCTGCACCGCCGCGGTGTTCTGCGTTGGTATGGCGTACCAGCTCTGCACCTTGGTTGCGTTGAAAACGCCCGCAACCGGCGCTGCGATGCCGCGCACCCGGACAATCGTACCCTCGGTGAAGGTCGATGCATCGATGCCACCCGAGAACACGGCCCCGCCGTACTTCACCTCGAACTGGCCGAGCGTGAAGCTCTGCCTGAGCCGATCGAGGTTCTGCACGAACCCGGTAACCAGTGGTTCAACCGATGCGGGATTCAGCTCGACGCGGGTGGCACGCAGGCTGCCCGGCTCCGAGGGGAGGCCCCACACCTGCACTACAGCGCCCGCCGGCAGCTGGTTCAGGCTGGTCACGCCGCTCCACACCGTGGCGTTGTCTGTGGTGACGGTGGTGCCCATCACCACGAAGCTGCCGCCCGCGAGGTTGATGACCGAAACCGCGCCGCGCAGTTCAGCTGCCGAGACGACCTGCTGGGCCGTGGCAGCAGTAAAGGCGCTGTCGATCTTGCCGGCAATGCGCACGCTCATGCCGATCTGCAGTTCGCTCGTGTCTTCGAGACTGACGGTGGCTGCGTCCGTGTTGTAGCGCACACCGTTCAGGATGATGCTGCCGATTCCGCCCACCGAGCCCACGCCCGTCGCGTCGGCGGTGCTCACGCCGGTGCCGCCCGAGCCCACGCCCGAACCGTCGTCGGTACCGTTGCCCGCCGTGGTCGTGCCGTCGGTGCCGCCGCCTGTACCGCCCGTACCGCCGGTGCCGCCCGCGCCGCCCGCGCTCCCGGTGCCCGAACCGTCGGAGCCGCCCGCCGTGCCCGTGCCCCCGCTATCGCCGGCTCCGGTGCCCGTGCCAGTACCCGTGCTCGAACCCGTGCCCGTGGATGTACCCGCGCCACCCGAAGCCGAGCCGCCGCCAACGCCCACAACGCCTGCCGAAGTTCCGCCGCCACCGCCACCGCCGCACGAGAGCAGCAGCGCTATTGCTCCGGCAAAGAGGATGCCGCGCATCCATCTGTAGTGGTTCTTCATGGTGCTTTCTCTTCCCGCCTGGGCACAACGGCCGGCGCAATCGGCGCCGCGTCGTCTTCATAATAAGTGTAGATACCGACCCGGATGCGCCCTTTGGCGCCGCTCGGGGCTTGGTCTACAGCGCGCGTCATCTCGCCCGCCAGTTCTCGGTGCAGGGCGGACCAGCGTTCGCGCACCAGTTGATGGATGTTCTCGCAGTCTTCCAGCGCAAGTCCGCGAGCGTACACCGCGCGTTCGAGCATGCGGGGTTGCTCGCCAAGCGTGTTGGACACCGCCGCCAGCAGGTGGTCGCGGCCGTTGTCGCCCAGAAACGCCAGCATTGCCTGCAAATCGTCCACGGGCACGAAACCGTCGACCTTGAGTTCGGCGCAGCCGTTCTCCTCGGCCGCCATGTTCAGGCGCACCAGTTCGTCCAGGATGGTGCGGTGGTGCACGTTGCCGCGGCTGCCAAGCCTTGCCACCGCTTCGAAGGACGGCATGTCCTCGCCGTCGGCCGTGATCGGAAGCCGGTGGTACGCCTGGTTTTCGGACACCATCTGCAGCCACAGCGTGAAAGTCTTGGCGGCTGCGGACACTTCTGTATGGGGCAGGGCATCCGCCGGGGCGCGGACCTTGGAAGTCACGGCCTTGCGGTTAAGCCCGGTCGTAACCGACAACTGGCTGATATTGGGCTTTGCCACGCCCTGCTTGCGCCACGAAAGGGTGGCTTCCTCCAGCAGCAGGTCGCGCAGCAACACCTCCAGGTGCGGATGCTTCACACCCATGGCCAGGGCGAGCCGCACCACCGGCCGCAGGATGCGGCCGCAGGCGGCAAGTGCCCAGTCCAGTTGATGTTCCATGAAATGAGGCGTTTCTACTGATGAAATCGGCAGCGGCGATGTAAACGAACAGGGCCCAGGGCCGAGTTAGTGCACTATTGTCCGCATCGCCGAGGATCGCACAAAAAAGACCTCATTCATGCACCACAGGTACCCACACTGGTCCGGGTGATCGATGAACGCCCCGTGGCGCTTATTTTCACCACCCGCTCCTGGCTGCCGACCGGGGTGGCGCGGCAAATCGTGATGTTGGCCGCGGTGCCGCCGACACCGGTGGCGTCGAAGGTGAGGGCGCTCAGCCCGCCGCTGTCGCGCATCTGGTAGCCGCTGGCGGTGGCCGGTTGCTTCTGGATGACCCGCCCGTCGTTGCTCACGACGATCCATCCGGCTTCCCACTGGCCGTTGGTGGCGCAGGCGGTGCCGTTGGCCGAGGCGCACAGCGTTACGGCAGCGTTGCGCTTGATGGCTTCGCTGCGCGCCAGCTGGCTGCCGGCCACGAGATCGGTCGAATACGAGTTGAGCCGGCTCGAAAGCCGTATGTTGTCGAAGGAGGGCACGGCCACCGACACCAGCACGACCAGCACCACAATGGTGACCATCAGCTCCACGAGCGTGAAGCCGCGTGCGCGCATGCCGGAGGTTGTCTGCACCTTGCGCACCCTTTTACTTCTGGATGAACCAGTAGACGCGGCCCTTGGGCTGCGTGAAAGCGGTCTTCACCGCTGCACCCTTGGGGCTCAGGAAAGAGTCCGGGTTGGCGCCGATCACCACGTCGCGGAAACTGCCGTTCACCATGACGCGGCCGACCACGGGCGAGGGCGCAAGGCCGCCGCCGACCACGTTCTGGAACCGCGCACCCTGCGCTCCGGCGTTCAGGTAGGCCAGGTTGTAGACATTGGCCGTTCCCAGGTCGGCGCGGCAAGACTGGCGCACGGCCGGGTCGGTGGGCGTGTGGGTGTTGAAGGTGGTGTTGCCATAGGCGGTCACCGACGAAGTCACCACCTGTTCGCCCGGCGCGAGCACAAGATACCAGCCCTTCTTGGCCGCCAGGGCCGTAGGCGTGGGCGCGTCTGTGCCGGTAATGGCCAGCAGCGAGCCGTGGCACAGCAGCGAGCTGCCGTCGCAGTTGGTCGACTCGCTGGTCAGCCAGGTGTCGTCGGCCGGCTTGTCCACCATCATGTAGAAGCGGTTCGAGACGCTGAGCGCGGCGCTGTAGGAGCGCAGGGGCTTTTCGCGGTCGCCGGAGCCCAGCAGCAGTACGTTCATGCCGTTGTCTTCGACCACGTCGGGGCCGAACATGAACTTGCGGTTGGGCGTGCAGGTGGCTGTGGTGGTGGCGCAGCCGAGCGAGGCGATCTTGGTCATTTCCCAGCTGCCGGGTGCGGCTGAGCCTATCTTGATGCGGTAGACATTGCCGCCCAGGTCGGCCGCATAGGCAAGCTTGGCCAGGCCGGCGCTGTCGTTCACAACGGTAACTTCGCCGGTGACTCCCCGGTCGGTGTTGAAGGTCTTCAGCACATTGCCGGTGCTGCCGTCGAGCACGTAGATCCTGTTGCCCTTGGCGGCCGCGCCGCAGGCCTGGGCCGCAGAGGTGGTGTCGACGTCTTCGCACTTGTCGTACCCGCCGCCGAACATCACCATGGGCGAGTTGCCCGAACCATAGCCGGCCGACTTGACGATCTTCGGCGCCGACCAGGTCTGGCCGATGCCTGTCATGTCGTTTGCACCCGTGTCGCAGCCGAGGTCGTTGTCCTGGTTGGGGCAGCCCCTGCGCCATTTGAGAATGGGCGAGGCGGGGTTCGACACATCGAAGGCATAGACCAGGCGCCCGCCGCGGCGCATGCTTGCGTACAGCCAGGCTTCATTGCCCTGGCGGTAGGCGGCCATGGCGCCGTCCATGCCGTAGGGCTTGGGAGCGGTTGCGCCCACGCTGACTGGCAAGCCGGGGAAATTGATTCGCGTGGTGTTGTCGTAAAGCCGCTTGATGCTGCCGTAGAACTCCGGCGGCACGAAGGACCACATCTCGCTGCCGGGCGCCGCGGAGCCGATGGCGGCGGTCTGGTTGCCGTTGACGGCGCGCAGCATGCCGTCGTTGGCGCCATAGAACACCACCACCTGCGGCTGGTCGTCGCTGCCGTAGTTGATGGCCACGGGGCGGGAGTGAACCACGTCGCCGTGCACCGAGGGCCGCATGGCCGCGGAGGTCAGGGGGGTTCCGTCGGCGGCACGCCGCTCGTCGCCCTTGTTGTCCAGGCCGCGCAGCCATTCGATGAGTGCGCTGCGCTCGGCCTCCGTCGGCACGCCGAGCGCCTCTTTGGTGATGCCCGCCGTGTTGGTGGTGGCAAAGCTCGTCAGGGTCGAGCAGCCGCTTGCGGCGCAGGTCTTCACGTTGCGGTCGGCCGGGAGCACCTGCCGCAGCATGTAGCCTTGCGCGCCTTTTTCCACCACATTGCCGTCGGGGCTCTCGGCGGCCTCCTTGCCAAGGCAGTCACCGGCGGGCCGGAAGCTCCAGTAGGCGTCGGTGGCGCTTGGCGCAGGCGTCCAGAAACTTCGTGCGCAGGGCGCGATGAAGCCGGTCTGGTTGTTGATGGCGTTGGTTCCTGCGGCGTCTTGCAGGATGAGCTGGTTGTTGGTGTCCAGGCCGAGCTTGTATTGCTTGAGGTTGCCGTTCCAGCGCGGATAGGCGGAATCGTCGGGTCGGAACATGCCCACGAACACCTGGTTCAGATAGGTGCCCTGCGTGTTCACGCTCACGGGCAGGCTCACCGACGAGAACACGCTGTTGACCGACTGGATCTTGCTGAAGATGTCGTCGAGCGCGCTGGACAGCGCCTTGCCCAGGTCGGGCGTGGCGCTGAGGTCGTAGTACTCGCCCTTGCTCTGGGCGGCCATGCTCTTGAGCAGCGCGCTCCAGCCCGGCCCCTGGCCGCCGGTGGCCTGTGCGGCCTCGACGGTGTAGACCTTCACGCCCATGCTGGTCTGCAGGAACTTGGCCCATTCGTCGGCCACGTTGTCCTGCGAGCCGCTGGGGCTCAGCGGAATCATGGTGGTGCTGCCTCCGGCCGTACGCAGCGCGTTGGTCGAGGTGGTGGTGTCGCTGCTGTTGTCCTGCGCGGCGCCGTTGCTGATGTAGATGACGTAGGTGCCGATGCAGTTGGTGGTGTTCGGCCCGGTGTAGGTGCTGCTGTTGATGGCCGCCAGCGGGTTGTCGGGCAGCGCATAGATCGCCTTCGAAGCCGCGGTACCGAAGACATTGCCGGTGTAGTCGGCCTTGGCCTTGTTGTTGCCGCCCATCGGCGCGCCGCTCGAGAGATAGCGATACACCTCCGCCATCATCTTGCCGGCCTTGCCGCCGTTGGACTTGTCGTCGAGCTTGTCGAAGCTGCGGATCAGCGCGCCGTACTTGACCTTGTTGGCATCGTCCATCATGCGCACGCCGGCGCGCAGGTAGGCGCCGTCGATGTTCGAGTTGCCCCCGCCTGTTTCGCTGAACATCATCACGCCGACCTTGAACTTGCCCGCGGGCAGGCTCTCGAAGGCGCTGGCCAGCGCGTTGATCTCGGCAGTGAACGGCTGGTTCCAGTTGGCCGTGTTGTCCAGCACGAACAGCACGTTGGGCGCGTCCGTCACGGTCTGGTTGTAGCCGACGAACAGATCGATGTCTTCCGCCTGCGCCGCGGAAAGGCCGAACACCAGCATCGCGACGGCCCAGAACGGCCGGAAGAAGTTCTTTTTCATGATGTCGATCCGTTCATCGTCGTGATCATTCGCAGTAGAGGGCGCGGGGTCTGGCTACGAGCACAGGGCTTCGAATTGCTCTTTGCTCAGGAGCGCCCGAACGCCCTGGCGTACTGCCGTGACGGTGCCGCTGGCGGCGTCCGTCACGCTGGTGCTGATGTCCCACACCGAGTTGTATTGGTCGGGCAGGGCATTGAGCCCCGAGCCGCTGGTGGAAGAGCTGCCGCCAATGCCGCCGGGGCCCGCAGTGCCGCCGCCGCCCGTGTCGGTCGACTTGGTGGCGCGCACGCAGGTGGGCGGGGCGATGTCCACGGTGTAGTCGATGGTGCCGTCGTTGTTGATGTCCACTCGGCTCTGGGTGCCCAGCGGCCGGGCCAGCGAAGGCGATCCGTCCACGCCCGGCAGCAGCAGGGAGGAAGCCACTTCCTCGATGGCGCGGTTGGCCGCGGCCACCGCCTCGTTGCGGTTCTGCATGTTGCCCACCGACTTGAGGTTGGTGTTGCTGAGCGTGAACCCGGCCGTGACCGCAAGCGTGATCAGCACCAGCATGATCAGCCCGACGATCAGCGCCGCGCCGCCTTGCCGGCGCTTGGGCAATGTGGATGGCATCTTCACGGCGTTTCCCTGCGGCCGGTCACATTGGTCATGCGGATCGCCGTGGTGAACGCATGGCGCTTGTAGTGGTCGTTGAAGGGGCCGAGCGTTGCGCTGCCGAGGTTGTAGGTGCGCGTGTCCGTATGGCCCGGCGAAATCTCGGTGCTGCGTGCCACCACATAGAGCTTCACCGCGACCACGTTGATCAGCTGGTCGGCGGTGCAGGGTGAAGCCGTGCTGCAATGAACGAAGTTGCCGTCGGGGCTTCCGTCGCCGCGGTTCGTGGGGGCAGACCTGACGGCCGCATCCGCCCACGAGATGGCCTGGGCGTAGTTCACCGCCGCGCCGGTCTTGCTCAGCGTGTCCAGGCCCAGTTCCACGCGAAAGCCCTCGACACCTTCGATCAGAGGCACCGGCGGCTGCTGCGCCAACCCTGTGGCCGACAGGTCGAAGCGCGAACGTGCCAGCGTCGGAATGCCGTCGCCTACCGTGTCGGCGTAGTCGCGCACGTAGTAGATGTCGGAGATGAACTTGCGCTTGGGCGACGGCGTCGTGCAGTTCTTGCTCATCATGGTGGCAAAGCCGGCCGTGGTGAGGTCGAAATCCGAAGGCTTCTGCGTGCCGCAGAACGACGACTGAAAGTACAGCTTGCCCAGCGCGTCGGCTTCGCAGTTCGGCATGCCCGCCACGCAGGTTTCGGCATGGCGCACCACCAGCACGTCGGTGTTGGCCTTCTTGTTGGTGAGCAGGCCGGCGCAGCTGGCCGGCACGGCGTCGTAGGCCTGCACGGGTGTGTCGAGCAGGCTGCGCTTGTAGTCGTCGGTCCAGGTCGCGGCCGTATAGGGCAGGCATGGGTCGGGCGCGTTGCCGGTGGGCACCTTGGCGGGCACGCCCGAAACCGTGAGGTCGTCGAACTCGGGCATGTAGTTTTCCCAGAAGCCCGCGTGCGAGATTTCGTTTTCCAGCACAAACACGCTGAGCCGGCCGCTTTCGATCTGGCGGTTGACCTTGACCATCTCGCGCTGCGTGTTGTTCACGTTGAGGAACAGCGCAATCAGCGCGGCCAGCACGATCAGCATGATCGTGATCGACACCATCAGTTCGATCAGCGTCAGGCCGCGCTGGCGCAACAGGGCGCGGGCAGGGCGTGGCGCTCCGTGCGCAGAGGGTGCGCGCATCATGAAAGCGTTCCGATGCGCACCAGCGTCGTCACGATGCGGCGGCACCGGTCGGCCGTGCACTGGGGGTTTGGCGCCGTGGCGGTGGGAGCCACGTCGTACTGGTCCTTGCCGCAGGCCACGCCTTCGGGCGGCGCTGCAATGGGCACGAGGCCCTGCCAGGCCACGGTGACCATGTATTCGTTGTTGCCCAGGTCTTCCACGCAGCCGCGCCCGCCGATCATGGCGCCCAGCTTTGTGGCACCCGAGGTTTCGGCCGCGCCTTGCAGCGCGTTGCACCATTCCATGGCGTCCACCTGCTGGCGCGAGCCCGTGCCGGTCGGGCAGTTGATGCCGGCGCCGAGCGGCGAGCTCGTGACGTAGCTGGAAGCCAGCCGGCGGTTGATCGCGATGCGATTCGCCATGTCGTTGAGCAGGATCAGCGCCTGGGAGCGCTGGTAGGACTCCATCTCCGACGATTGGAGGCGGGCCTGCAAGCCCACCAGCCCGAACAGCCCGAAGGCGAGGATCAGCAGGGTGACCATCACTTCGAGCAGCGTCGCGCCGCGTTGCGCACCGGCGCGCCTGGAAAGCCGGCGGTTCGGACGGGGCTTCACCATTTGTCGGCCGGCGTTTTCGCGCCTTCGTTGTTGAGGGTGAGATTGCCGTCGGACGCCTGGCTTCCGCTGGGAGTGAAAGTCAGAACAAAGCCCGGAGGAGCTCCGGCCGCCGGCAGGGTGATCGTGTAGTCGTAATTGGCCGCGACTTCCGGAGGCAGCGAGTAGCCGCTGGCCGCCAGCGTCGTCTTGTCCGCGTAGCTGCGGTTTGCCAGCAGGAACTGCTGCTCCCGGTTGGCGATTTCCATCATCTGCGCCTGGGCGGCGGAGCGCTTGGCGCGGATCACGTAGCGCTGGTAGCTGGGCATCGCAATGGAGGCCAGGATCGCAACGATCACCACCGTGATCATTACTTCGATCAATGTGAAGCCATTGCGCCGACGCGAAAACGAGAGCTTTTTCATTCAGCGGGCCAGGTGATGATGTGTCAGATTGTATTTAAATGTGAATTTATCACATCCGCGCGGTAAATAGTGCCCTCAAGCACCGGTCTGTTCCAGTCCCGCCGGCCAGGGTGTCGTGTACCGGCACATACGAACCACCGACACATTCAACACTTTGAAAAGGATTCAGAGGCGAGGATGCTTCCGACTGATGGACGCTGGCGTCGTCCTACGCTCGTGCCCCGGCCGGCTCCCAGAATCCATTCATTGCCACTTTGCTCCTCGAGCAACAGGAGTCAAACGAAATGAATAGAGAACCTTCCAATCTCGGTTCGGGCGACGGATCCCGGCCCACCACCAGCGGTGGCGTGGACAACATCGGTGCCGGAGAAAAGTTCACCGGCAGTTCCTCGGCCACGGGCGAACAAGACTCGGCACCGGCTCCCGCCGAGCGCATGTCGAGCAAGCGCAAGAACGTGGAGGCATCGCGCCACGACGGTTCCGCAGCCTACGGGCTGAGGGAAGACCTGCGCTCGGAAACCAACAAGGAGCCGCGCAAGCCGTAACGGCGTGCACGGCCGAGGAGTTGCCATGACCTCAGAAAAAGCCTTCCCATTCCCCACGTCCAAGAACCACGGCAAGCCGGCCGTCGAACCGGCCAAGCCGGTCGAGCAGGCGCCCAGCGAGGAGGCGCTGGACAGCGGCGTCGAAGAGTCCTTTCCCGCCAGCGACCCGGTGTCCGTGACGGTGACCAAGGTCAAGCTGCCGAAGGCGCAGCAGGACAAGGACAAGGAAAAAGCGGACCAGGGCGCATCGGGCGGCGGCAGCAAGCAGAAGTAGCCGCCCCCGGCGCCAGGCACCCAACAGAAACCGCGAACAACGGGCAAGGTTCTTGCACGCTGGAGCATGCCGCCCGGGCAACCACCATGGCAGGACCCGGCCTTGGGCGGTAGATTGCGCTCCTGCCCCGGCGGCAGAGATCGGTATCACTACTTTGCCCCTGAGGAGTGTTCGTGGACGCATGGTCGAGCCAGCAGCTTTCCACCCTGTACGGGCGCGAGATCTTCCGATCGCGCAAGGCGGACGAAACCCACGCACTGGTAACCCATGAGCTGAAGGCGCACCGCAGCACCTGGGGCCGCGGCAGTGTCGATGCAGTCTTTTGCCGGGCCGAACTGAGCGCGCTGTCGCTGTGCATCCTGCGGTATGGCTGCGATGTCGACATCGAGCCCGACACGCTGGGCAACTTCGTGCTGGTCCAGATGCCGCTGCGCGGCCATGCCGAAGTGAATACCGGCGGCCAGACGGTGCAGATCCATCGGGGCCAGGGGGCGGTGGTGTCCGCGCACAAACCCGTGCGGCTGCGCTGGCGTGCCGACTGCGAGCAGCTGATGCTCAAGATCGACCTGGCCCGCCTGCAGGACGTGGCGCGCCGCACGTTTGCCGCCAGGCCCGCGGGCGGTTCGGCGGGTGCAACTGAAATCGGCGAAATCGATTTCGAGCTGCCGCTCCGGCTCGACGACGCAGCCGGCACGCAATGGTGCCGCATGGTGGCAGGCCTCGCATCGCTGCTGCCGTCTGACACCCGTGAGCCGTATGACCCGCGCTGGCTGGCCCACTACGAAGACAACCTCATGCTCTACCTTCTGTGCCACCGGCCCAACTCGGTGCGGCAGCAGCACGACGCGTTGCGGCTCGGCTCCGAGGCGGCCAGCATGCGGCAGCTGCGGCTTGCCGAGGAGTTCATGCGCAGCCGGCTCGATGCGCCGCTTTCGGTGGAAGACGTGGCAGAGGCTGCGGGTGTGTCGCGCCGTGCGCTGGGCCTGCTGTTCAGGCGCCATCGCGATCTTTCGCCCATGGAAGTGCTTCGCAACATGCGGCTCGATGCTGCGCACGCCCAACTGGCGCGGCACGACGGTGCGAGCGTGACCGAGGTTGCTTTCAACTGCGGCTTCTCGCACCTGAGCCGCTTTGCCGCCTGCTACCGCGAGCGCTTCGGCCGGCTGCCGCGCGAAACATCGCGCGAGCCGGCCCGGCACTAGAACCGCAGGCGCGCCAGTCGGCTTCTCAGGCCGGCTTCATTGCGCACTTGGCGGAAGAGCTGTCCTGGTAGTTCCGCAGCACCGTGCCGATCACCTTGTTGGCGATGCGTCCGCTGGCGTCCTTGCCGATCACGCGCAGGTAGTAGTTCTGAATGGGGAAGTTGTTGGCGCCATAGCTGAAGTCGCCCCGCACCGACTTGTACCTGGCGGCCTTGATCGCCTTCAGCAGCGCCGGCCGGTCGGCCACTTTGCCGCCCACGTCACGCACCGCCGCGTCCATGGCCATGAGCACGTCATAGGCCTGGCCCGCATAGAACGATGGATTGCGCCCGTTGTTCTGCTGCCGGAACGCCTCCACGAAGCGCTTGTTCGCAGGGTTGTCGAGGTCGTAGGACCAATGCGCGGTGTTGAAGAGTCCGAGCATCGGCTCGCCGACGGCGGGAATCATGTCTTCATCGGCCGAGAACGCCGTCGAGATCAGCGCCACGTCTTTCGACAGGCCCGCGCCGACAAACTGCTTGATGAAGCTCACGCCCATCGCGCCCGGCAAAAAGAAGTAAAGCGCGTCGGGCCGGGCTGCGCGGATCTGCGCGATTTCGGCGGAGTAGTCGAGCTGGCCCAGCTTGGTGTAGAGCTCGTCGCTTATCGCACCCTTGAAGTTGTGCTTGAAGCCGTTGATCGCATCCCTGCCGCCGGGGTAGCTCGGCGCAATGAGCGCAACCTTCTTGAAGCCCTTGTCCGAAGCGAACTTGCCCGCTGCCTCGTGGTATGCGTCGTTCTGGTAAGACGCGCCGAAGAAATAAGGGTTGCATTTCGCCCCCGAGTAGTCGCTCGGCCCGGTGTTGCTCGAGAGATAAGGCACCTTGGCCGCGAAGAGCGGCGCGCCCACTGCAAGCGCGACCGTCGAGCCGACGGGGCCGGTGAACAGGTCGATCTTGTCGCGCAGCAGCATGCGCTCGACCACCTGCCGGGCCATGTCGGGGCTGCCGCCGGTGTCGGCCTCCACAAATTCGACCGGCACGCCGCCGAGCTTGCCGTCCAGTTGCTTCATTGCCACCGCAAAGCCGGCCTTCGCCTCGGCGCCGCCCACGGCAAACGGGCCGGAGAGGTCCATTGCAAGCCCGACCTTGACGGTTGGCGCCTGGGCCAGGGCCTGCGGTACGAATGCGGCCGTGACGGCGAGGGCCAGCAAAGCGATGCCGGTTGTGATTCTTGCCTGCGACATGAAAGATCTCCTCAAGGGGTGATTCGGACGGCGTGGGGTGCAACAAAGGTATGTATGCGCGGGCCGAGTCTCCATGGCGCGCGGATCGCGGGCTATCCACTTCTTGCGCGGCATGCGCCTGCAAGAAGTGGACAGACAACGTGCCGGGCGCTCCACAGAATCGTCCGCCGAACCCCACCACTTCGGAGACTCGCCCCATGAGCCAATACATCGACATCGCAGCCGCAGACGGCCAGGCCTTTCGCGGCTACCTTGCATTGCCGCCTTCGGGGCAAGGCCCCGGCATCGTGCTGTGCCAGGAGATCTTCGGCATCAACGACTACGTGCGCGAGGTTGCCGACCTCTACGCCGAAGAGGGCTATGTGGTGCTCGCGCCCGACCTGTTCTGGCGCATGGAGCCGAATGTCGAACTGGGCTATTCGCCTGAAGACTGGCAGCGCGCGTTCGGCTTCTTTCAAAAGTTCGATGTGGCCGCCGGCGTTTCGGACATCACGGCCAGCGTGAAGGCGCTGCGTGCGCACCCGGCATGCACCGGCAAGGTGGGCGCGCTGGGCTTTTGCCTCGGCGGAAAGCTCGCCTATCTGGCAGCCGCGCATTCGGGGGTCGACGCGGCGGTGGGCTACTACGGTGTCGGCATCGAGGCAGACCTTGACGTGCTGCCGAAAATCCACTGCCCGATTGCGCTGCACTTTGCCGAGCTCGACAAGTTCTGTCCGCCCGAAGCGCGCGAGCAAGTGTTGGCGGCCTTTGCAGGCAAGCCCGGTGCGCAGATGTATGTGTACCCCGGCGTCGACCACGCATTCGCACGCACCGGCGGCGAGCATTTCGACAAGCCCTCGACGCTCATGGCCCACCAGCGCTCCATGGCGCTTTTCAAAGACGCCATCGGGCCCGTGTACGACCTGTCGGCTCTCTGGGACAAGCACTGCGAATACGAGTTTGCGACACGCGACGTGGTCGCCACCATGGGCACGATGGTGAGCGAGCCCTATGTGAACCACATACCTACCATGACGGGCGGCGTAGGGGCCAGGGAGCTCTCGCGCTTCTACAAGCACCACTTCATTCCCACCACGCCGCCGGATACGCGGCTCACCCCCATCTCGCGCACCGTGGGGGCCACGCAAATCGTCGACGAGATGCTCTTCTGCTTCACCCACACGGTGGAAGTCGACTGGATGCTGCCGGGCATTGCGCCAACCGGCAAGGCGGTCGAAATTCCGCTCGTTGCCATCGTCAAGTTCCGGGGCGACAAGCTCTATCACGAGCACATCTATTGGGACCAGGCCAGCGTGCTGGTGCAAATTGGCCTGCTCGATACGAAGGGCTTGCCGGTGGCGGGCGTGGAAACGGCGCGCAAGCTGGTGGACGAGCACTTGCCGTCGAACACGCTGATGCCGCGCTGGCAAAAGTCGGCCAGCCTGACCATTGCCGATCCGGCCCTGCCGCTGGGATGATGGCCGCCGGCCAGGCAATGCTCGAACCGCTGGTGCTCGACATCTGAAGACCACAGTTCAGGAGACCCATTTTCATGACCATCGACCTGCAGGCGCTCGTGCAGCCTGACCGCGTGCACAAGCGCGTCTACACGGACCCCGCCATCTTCGAGCTGGAGATGGACCGCGTCTTCGGGCAGGCCTGGCTCTACGTCGGCCACGAGAGCCAGGTGCCCAACGTCGGCGACTACTTCACCACGCGCCTCGGGCGCGAACCCGTGGTGATGGTGCGCCACACCGACGGCGCCGTGAACGTGCTCTACAACCGCTGCCCGCACAAGGGCGCCAAGATCGTTCCGGACGGCAGCGGCAGCGCCGGCAAGTTCTTGCGTTGCCTCTATCACGGCTGGACTTTCAAATGCGACGGCAGCCTGCTCTCCGTGCCGCTGCGCAGCGGCTACGAAGACACCGCGCTCGACCTGAAGGCGCAGCAGCATTCCGTGCGCAAGGTGGCGCGCGTGGCCAGCCACCGCGGCTTCGTGTTCGCGAGCCTGGCTGAGGAAGGCCCCGAGCTCGTCGAATTCCTGGGCGGCGTGGCCACCTCGCTCGACAACTTCTGCGACCGCGCCCCCGACGGCGAAGTGGAAGTGGCCGGCGGCGTGCAGCGCGTGATCCAGCGCAACAACTGGAAGATATTCTTCGAGAACCTGCACGACACGATCCATGCGGTGGCCACGCATGAATCGTCCTGGCGCGCAGCCAAGGAAGAGTTCGAATCGATGCCCGCCGGCACGCCCAAGCCCTTCGAAGTGGTGATCGTCGACGGCAACGGGGAGCCGCTGGAGTTCTGGGAAAAGCTCGAACTCAAGGGTTACGACCACGGCCACGGCTTCATGGAAGGCATCTTCGTGCCGCCCACCGACCCGGTGAGCCTGGCCTATGTGGCGGCGCTCGAAGCGAAGCAGGGCGCGGCTCGCGCCGACCAGATCTTGCGCGTGAACCGGCACAACACCATCGTGTACCCGAGCTGCTCGCCGCACACCTCGTTCCAGCAGATCCGGGTGATACGGCCGCTCTCGGTGGACCGCACGCTGGTGGAAATTTTCAGCTTTCGGCTGAAGGGGGCGCCGGAGGCCACATTCCAGCGCACGCTCAAGTACACCAACATCGTCAATTCGCCCTCGTCGAACGTGATGCCCGATGACCTTGAAGCCTACAACCGCGTGCAGGAGGGCCTGGCCTCCGACGGCGGCGACTGGGTCAGCATGCATCGCGGTATGGGGCGCGACCAGCCCCTGCCGGGCGGCCGGTCTTCCAACGGCAACAGCGAAATGCCGCCGCGCAACATGTTCGGCGCCTGGGCTGCGTACATGGGCGTTCAGGCTGGAGGCGCCGAATGACCTTCACCGACTGGCAAGAACAACAGGACATTTCACAATTTCTGTTTCATGAGGCGCGCCTGCTCGACGAGCACCGCTGGGACGAATGGCTGCGGCTTTTCACGCCCGATGGGCTCTACTGGGTACCGCTGGTCCACGGGCAGACCGATCACCTCAACCACGCCTCGCTGTTCTGCGAAAACGCCTTGCTGCGCTCGATGCGGGCTCGGCGGCTCGAGCAGGCCCGCGCCTATTCGCAGCAGCCACCGACTCGCACCGTTCATGTGCTGGGCAACATCTCGCTCGAGTCGCGCACCCAGGGCGGTTGCGTGGTGCGCTCGACTTTCCATCTGCTCGAGTGGCGCAAGACCGAGCAGCGCGCCTTCGGCGGCAGCGTGCTGCACACCTTGCGCCGCGAAGGCGACGCGTGGCGCATTGAAATGAAGCGCGTAGAGCTTGTCAATTGCGATGCGCCGCATGAAGCCTTGCAGGTGTTCATGTGACCAAGGCCGCGCTGCTGGCAATGCATTACCAGAACGACGTGCTCCACGCCGACGGCAAGGTGCGGGTGGGCGTGGCCGCAGACGACCCCGCGCGCCCGCGCCTGATTGCCTCAGCCGCGCGGCTGATTGCCGGTGCACGCGCGAGCGGCGTGCCGGTCATCTTTGTGCGCATTGCCTTTGCGCCCGGGTATGCGGACTGCCTGCGCAACAGCATGCTGTTCCGCCGCGTGGCCGAAACCGGCGCCGTGCTCGATGGGCAGTGGGGCGCGGAGTTCTACCCCGAACTGGCGCCGCTGCCCGGCGAAGCAATCGTCACCCACAAGCGCAACAATCCGTTCTGGGCGAGCGGGCTCGAAGAGGCGGTGCGCACCACTGGCGCCACGCGGCTGTATGTGGCGGGCATTGCGACCAACCACGTGGTCGAGCACGGTGCGCGCCATGCCAGCGACCTGGGCTATGACGTGGCGGTTGTGGCCGATGCATGCAGCACCGCGCAGCCGCACCTGCATGCGGCCAGCCTGGAGACACTGGCCATGCTCGCGGACGTGATGCGCGTCGACGAAGCGATCGCGCGCATGAAGAACGATGAGGTCCCCCAGGACATGAAAGAAGCGAAACAATCGAAAGACAGGCCATGACTCTGCAAGGCAAGGTTGCCATCGTCACCGGCGCGGGTGCCATGCTCGGCAGCGCCATCGCTCGTGCATTCGTGCAAGCCGGTGCTCAGGTATTGGCGGTCGATATCGATGCCGGGCGCGGCCAGGCGCTGCAGGCCGAACTAGGTAGCGGCTGCCGCTTTGCGGAGTGCGACATCGCATCGGACGCGGCGCTCGATGCGCTGTTGGCCGATGTGCTCGCCACCGAAGGCCGCATCGACTTTCTCATCAACAACGCGGTGGCCTACGGAGACAGCGGCATGGCGGCCACGCGCAGCGAATGGCTGCACGCGCTGGACGTCAACCTGGTGTCCGGCGCAGTGCTGGTGCAAAAGGCCGCGGATGCGCTGGCGGCGCAGCGCGGCGCCATCGTCAACATGGGGAGCGTCGGGGGCAAGTTCGGCACCGCGAACCGGGCGCTCTATCCCGCGGCCAAGGCCGCCATCCTGCAGCTCACACGCAACCAGGCGGCCACCTTGGCACCGCGCGGTGTGCGCGTCAACTCGGTGTCGCCCGGCTGGACCTGGTCCGACGCATTGAGCCGCATGGCCGGCGGCGACCGGGCGCATGCCGACCGCATGGCGGCGCCACTGCATCCGCTGGGCCGGGCGGGCGACCCGGACGACGTGGCGCAGGTGGTGCTTTTCTTGTGCTCGGACGCCGCGCGTTTCGTGACCGGTGCCGATATTCCGGTCGACGGCGGCTTCTCGATGCTCGGGCCGGACCAGGGAAGGTCGGCCCGTGATTGGTTCGGCGCCTGAGCTACAGCCTTTGCGCCGCTCCTCCGCTTACTCCTTGATGAAATTCAGCAGGTCGTTGTTGAGCCGATCCTTGTGCGTGTCGGCGAGCCCGTGCGGTGCACCTGCATAGACGATCAGCTTGGCGTTCTTGATCAGCTTGGCAGATGCCCGGCCGGATGCATCGATCGGCACGATCTGGTCGTCGTCGCCGTGCACGACCAGGGTCGGCACGTCGAAGCGCTTCAGGTCTTCGGTGAAGTCGGTGGCCGAGAACGCGGCAATCGAGTCGTAGGTGTTCTTGTGGCCGGCCTGCATGCCCTGCGCCCAGAACGACTGGATGGAACCCTGCGACACCTTGGCGCCCGGCCGGTTGAAGCCGAAGAACGGACCCGAGGCAATGTCGAGGTACAGCTGCGAGCGGTTCTCGAGCTCTCCCTTGCGAATGCCGTCGAACACCTCGATGGGGAGGCCGCCCGGGTTCTTGTCGGTCTTCAGCATGAGCGGGGGAACCGCGCTCACCAGCGCCGCCTTCTTCACGCGGCTGGTGCCGTAGCGGCCGATGTAGCGCGCCACTTCGCCGCCACCGGTGGAGAAGCCGACCAGCGTCACGTCCTTCACGCCGAGCGTGTTGATCACGGCCGCCAGGTCGTCGGCGTAGTGGTCCATGTCATTGCCTTCCCAGGGCTGGCTCGAACGGCCATGGCCGCGGCGGTCATGCGCAATCACGCGGTAGCCCTTGGAGGCGAGGAAAATCATTTGCGATTCCCAGCTGTCCGAGTTCAGCGGCCAGCCGTGGCTGAAGGCAACCACCTGGCCATTCTTCGGGCCCCAGTCCTTGTAGTAGATCTGCACGCCGTCCTGGGTGGTGATGTAGCTCGCGCTCTTTGCAACCGCGGCCGCCGGCTGGCGGACCGGCGAGGGGTCGGCGGCGAACACGGCATTGGCGGCAACAGCCAGGGCGGCCAGGGCGAAGATGCGGGTAACGGCGTTCATGTTTTTTCCTTTGATTCGGTTTCAGGTTTCAGGTCGGAATCGACAGAACGAACTTTACGTGTGTGGTGAAACGATTGGTGATAAAAAGTCCTGATAACTTGACTTGGAGTATTTGATGGCTGATCGGCTCGAAGCCTTGCTGACTCACTTTTCGGTCACTGCGCGGGTGTTTCATACCGGTGCGCTGTGCGGAATCAACGACCTGGACGGGGAGGGCGCAACGGGGCAGCTGCACCTGGTGCGGCGCGGCGAAGTGGGTGTGAGCCACGGCGGCGCGGAGGTGCTGCGGATCGGAAAGCCCAGCCTCCTGATGTATCCGCGGCCGATGGCGCACAGGTTCATTACCGACACCGTGCACGGCGCGGACTTTGCCTGTGCGCACCTGCAGTTCGAAGGTGGCGCCGCCAACCCGATCCTGGCCGCGCTGCCTGCGTTCGTCTGCCTGCCGCTGGAAGAAATAGACGGCACCGAGGGCGTGCTGGAGCTGCTGTTCGAAGAGGCTTTCGAGCAGCGCTGCGGCAAGCAGGTGCTGCTGAACCGCCTGTTCGATGTCGTGCTCATCCAGGTGCTGAGGCACCTCATGGAAAAAGGGCAAACCCGCTCGGGTCTGCTCGCCGGGCTTTCGCACCCGCGCCTGCGCAATGCCGTGGTGGCCATGCACGACAAGCCTGCGCTCGAATGGACGCTCGATGGGCTGGCTGCCGAGGCGGGCATGTCGCGCAGCGTGTTTGCCACGCAGTTTCGGGACACCGTGGGGTGCACGCCGGGGGTCTACCTGCAGCGCTGGCGCGTCGGCCTTGCGCAGCAGGCGCTGCGCCAGGGTCGCCCGCTCAAGCTCATTGCGCAAGAGGTCGGCTATGGGAGCGAAGCGGCGTTGTCGCGCGCTTTCAAGGCGCAAAGCGGCCTGTCGCCACGGGAGTGGAAGCAGGCCGCATGAGGCCTCGAGACTTGCGTTACACCGGTCTCGCTAGCCGGTGATGATGGGCTTGAGCGCGTCGATTTCAGTGGCAATGAAGTCGAAGAATGCGCTCACGCGGGGCGTCTTCCGAATCTCGGGCATCGCAAGGAGCCGCCAGTCCCGCGACAGCGCCGGGATCGGACCGAGAACCCGTTCCAGTTCCGGCTCCGAATCGCCGAGCGCTGTCGGCAGCGGCGCAACGCCCACGCCGGCCTTTGCCGACAACAGGAGACCGAGCACGCTGCCGCTGCGGGCCACGATGTTTGCCCCCGGCGCCACCTGGCGCAGCCACTGGCTTGCACGGTGGCTCGCCATGCTCTCTTCGAACCCGGCCACCGGATGCGCCTGGATCTCTTCGATCGACGAGGGTTTGCCGTGGCGCGCCACGTAGTCCCGGCTCGCATACACGGCCCACAGCGAGTCGCCCACCTTGCGGCCGACGAGCACGGCATCGTCCGTGTCGCCTGAACGCAGTGCGACGTCGGCCTCGCCGGTGCGCAGATCGACGTATTTGTCGCTCATTACAAATTCAACGTGCAGCGCCGGATGCAGCGCATGAAACCGATCCAGCAGGCCCGAGCGCG
Organism: Variovorax paradoxus; assembly: GCF_029919115.1. Taxonomy (NCBI): domain Bacteria; kingdom Pseudomonadati; phylum Pseudomonadota; class Betaproteobacteria; order Burkholderiales; family Comamonadaceae; genus Variovorax; species Variovorax paradoxus. Next base: position 2,252,256 of record NZ_CP123990.1, on the reverse strand, counting down.
TCAACCTGTTCACGAGCGGCTCCGGGCAGGTGAGCCGGATCACGCCGGCGGCATTGCGCTTTGACGCAGCCAGCACCTGTTCGAACTCGCCCACGGCCAGTTCGACCTCACGCGCGGCTTCCAGCATTTCGATGCCGAAGCCGGTGAGCGTGTAGCCCGTGGTATGCCGCTGGACGAGCGCACGGCCGATGTGCCGCTCCAGCGCGGTCAGTCGTCGCTGCACCGTCGACTGGTCGACCCCCAGGGCCCGGCCCGCAGCCAGCGTGCTGCCGTGCTGCGCCACAGCCACGAAGTATTTCAGGTCGTTCCAGTCGAGCATGGCCCGTTATGCACTATTGCGGCCCCGTTCTGCAAGTCCGCGCCTTGTGGCCCATGGAGCTCCGGCCTACGCTGGAGTTGCCACACTACTTCAAGGCCGCCCATGAAGACAAGCTCCCTCGCCAATGGCCGCATGCCCCGCCGCCGGGTGCTGATTGCCGGTGCGGCCGCAGCAGCTGCTGCAGCCTGCGGTTCCGCCTCCATCGGGCAGACGGTATCGGGAGCGAAGCAGGAACGCCTTCGCATTCTTTGCACCGGTCCCGCAGGCAGCGTGCCGGACATCGTGGCGCGAACCTTTGGCGAAGCGCTTGCCGGTGCCTTCTCACAGCAGGTGGTTATCGACAACCGGCCAGGTGCGGCGGGGCAGATCGCGGTGCAGGCGCTGAAGTCGGCGCCTGCCGATGGCTCGACCTGGCTGCTGGGCCAAGGCGCGATTGCCAGCCTCTACCCAACCCTGTACGGAAAACTCGGCTACGACCCCGCGCGAGACCTCGTGCCCGTGTCGCTTGCCGCAGAGATGAATCTTGGCGTGGCCGTGGGCAATGCCGTACCGGCGGAGGTTGCCGACACCAGGATGTTGATCGAGTGGATGCGGCGCCATTCCGGCGAGGCCAACGCCGCCTCGCCCGGCACGGGCACCCTGCCGCACATTCTGGAAGCCATGCTGTTCGATCAGCCCGGGCTCGACTGGCGCCATGTTCCCTATCCGGGCGGCCCACCCGCCATGGCGGCGCTCCTGGGCGGGCAGGTCGCCGTACTCGTGCTGCCGGAAGGCCTGCTGCTGCCGCAACTCTCCGGCGGCCGTCTGCGGCTTCTCGGCACCTCGGGGCGAGAGCGCAGCCGTTTCTCGCCCACGGTGCCCACGCTCATCGATCAGGGCCACGCGCGATCGGTGATGCGCGAGTGGTTCGCCTTTTTTGCACCTGCCGGCACCCCGGCGCGTATTGCGGAACAGGCGTCGGAGGCGATCGGCAACGTCGTCACGCGCGCCGGGCTGTTACGCCGGTTCGAGGATGCGGCCATGATGGCTGCGCAAAGCTCACCCTCGCAATTGGCCGCGAAGATAGACGACGACCGACGGGCCTGGATGCCCCTGCTGGTCAAAGCTGGCATCCGGGGTGACGCATGACGGAGCCCGTTGTGAAAGCCTGGGACCGGGCTGCCGAAGGCTGGTCCAGCAGTTCGCCGATCATTCATGCGTGGTTGCGCCAGGCAACCGCAGCGATGCTGTCCGAGGCCCGGCTCCAGCGGGGTGCACGCGTGCTCGACCTGGCCGCGGGTGCGGGCGACCAGACAAAGGACATCGCGTTCGCAGTCGGGCCGACGGGCGACGTGCTGGCGACCGACATTTCGCCGAAGATCCTGGACTTCGCGCGCGGGCGCATCGAAGCGGCTGGCCTTGCCAACGTGCGCTTCGCCGTTGCAGACGCGGAGCAGCCGGTTCATGCGCAGACGCCTTTCGATGCGGTGATGTGCAGGCTCGGGCTCATGTTCTGCATGAACCCGGCCGCTGCGCTGGCCGCGGCATTCAACGCGCTGCGCCCGGGCGGCCGCTTCGTTGCGCTGGTGTTCGGCGACCCCGCAAACAACCCTTGCATCACGACCATGATGAAGGTGGCCCGCAAGCACCGGGGCTTGACCGGCAGCGTCTCGCCGTACGCCGATGGCGGTCTGTTCAGCCTTGCGGCACCGGGCAGGCTTGCAAGTCTGTTGACGGCGGCTGGCTATGCCGAGGTTGCAGTGAAACCGCTGGCGGCACCATTCGAACTTCCTGACGCCGCTGCCTACGTCGCATTCGTTCGAAGTTCAGGTTCACCCATCATGGAAGTACTCGCGCCGCTGGATGCACCGGCCAGGGAGTTGGCCTGGCAAGAGATGGAGGAGGCGCTTGAGGAATTTCGCGGCCATCGAGGCTGGCTCGGGCCCAACGAGCTGTTGCTCGGCTCGGCAACGCGGGCCGGGTGAGGCTGGGGTCAGCGCATGGGGGCGGCTCGGGTTGCCGCCGGCACCATGGTGCGGTAGCCTCCCGGCTCCAACACTGCCAGGAGTCTCCTCATGCCCAGTCGCTTGTTTCTTTCCGCTGGCGTCGCCATTGCGGCCACTGCACTGATCATCGGTTGCGGTGCCATGGGTTCATCGGGCGGCGGAAACTCCATGAGCTTCTTCATCACCAGCGCGAACCCCGGCAAGGGCGGCGACCTCGGAGGCCTGGCCGGGGCCGACCGCTTCTGCCAGTCGCTGGCCGCCAGCGCGGGGGCGGGCAACAAGACGTGGCGCGCTTATTTGAGCACCGCTGCCGCAAACGGACAGCCCGCTGTCAACGCGCGCGACCGGATCGGCACTGGCCCGTGGACCAATGCCAAGGGAATGGTTGTCGCTACCAGCGTGGCCGACCTGCACAGCGCCAACGCCAAAGTCGGCAAGGACAACTCGCTGACCGAGAAAGGCGAGGTTGTCTCCGGCTTCGGCGATCCGGTCAACCGCCACGACATCCTCACCGGCTCGCGCCCTGACGGCACCGTGGCCGTACCCGAGCCGGGCAAGGACACCACATGCGGCAACTGGACCAAGAGCGAAGGCGGCTCCGCCATCGTGGGACATCACGACCGCAAGGGCACCAATCCCGATCCGGTAGCCAATGCTTCGTGGAACTCGTCGCACGGTACGCGCGGCTGCAGCGTCGATCAGCTCAAGATGAGCGGCAGCGCCGGGCTGATGTACTGCTTCGCGGCGAACTGAGTTTGGCTAATAGGCGGGCCGACGCCCGCGTGGTTCGGCGGGGCTGTTCGTTGTCGAACAGCTACGTCCTTGCTCTCGACCTCGAAGGCGCCCTGATCTCAAACACGATGGAGCCAGATACCCTGGCCGGGCTTTGCTGAGTTCCCGGACCGTTGCGCTGAAATTTTCCTCGCATCGTCATGTCCGGCACTGTCAAGGAAGAACGGGAGGACGCCACTTGGCACGGCGAGACAAGAGACGGTTCGTTACGACGGCCCAGATTCTCCGACTCAGGGCTCCTGCCGGGCAGCGGCGGCGGCGAGCAGCGCATCCGTGACGTCGTCCGCGAATCGATAGCGCCCCTCTCCGATCAGGACGATGTCCGAGCCGTTCGGGTCCGGCCGCACAGGCGGCAGGCCATGTGCGCACAAAGCCTCTGCGCAGCCAACCCAGTCCCCCCCTTCGATCGGTTGGTTGAGCGATGCCCAGGACAGGGTGCCGCAGACGTTGTCGTCGAACCCGTGCAGCGTCCGCCAATCGGCGCCACGCTCCAACAGAAAGCGCGTGAGGGCTGCATCACCACGAAAAACAGCGTGGTTGAGCGCTGAGGCGTCGATGTCGCCACCGCGGATCTCCAGCGGCCAACCGCACGTCGCCATCACCTTGACGGCGGCGACGCACCCCTGCGCAGCGAGTTCGGGGAGCATGCGCAACCGGGCATCGTCGAGTGTGTCGATCAGGCCTGGGTGGGCCTGCTGAATTGCGCGTGCCGATTCCGCGTCGCCGCGTGCGCAGGCGGCCGCGAAGGCTTCATCCGCGGCGAGCGGCTCACGGCCGGCGCCTGCACGCTCCAGCAGTTCAGCAACCTCGACTTGCCCGAAGCGAAGCGCCAGCGTGTGGGCCGAAACGCCGTCGGGTGTGCGCGCGTTCGCCCTTGCACCGGCCGCAAGCAGGGCTTGGAAATGGACCAGCGAGCGGCGTCGGCGGATCGCCCACAGCAGCGGCGATCCCCAATCGGATGCCGGCGGACCCTGCGGCGGCTCGTTGGGATCGCCACCGTGATCGAGCAGCACTTGCAATGCGCTGGCGTCGTCGAGATCGAGCGCGCGATACATCGCGTTCGAACCGGCAATCCTCGCGCCCGCATCGAGCAGGAGCTTGGTGCATGCGGGTGCCTCGAGGGAGTGGTAGAGAGACTCGCCGTCGTTCGGATCGGCACCGGCCTCGAGCAGAAGCCGGGTCAGTTCCGGATCGAAGGCCTTGCCCGCGGCGCCGTAGAGCGCCGACAGCCGCTCGGTGGCCGAAGGCGCCTCGAGCGAAGCCGGAGGCCAGCGGTTGCCGACGGACTGGCTGGGCGACGCGCCGGCGGCCAGCAGGAAACTCGCGCAATCACGCAACCGCTCTCGAAAGCCCGGCCGGCGCGCCAGTCCTGAATGCGTTACTGCCACCAGGGGAGGCAGCCGCAACGGCCCACCCTCGCGGTGGACCCATGCGGGATCGTGCAGCGTCGCGCGACGCAGGCCGGCCTCGTCCCCGACGGCACAAGCCAGGTAGGGATCGTCCCCCGCCAGCGTGGGGTTCTCGGTGAGCAACCGTTCGGCCACAGCGGGCCGATGGGCGTTGTTGCCGCCAGCGACGTCGCCGGCATAGACCAGGGTCAGCCATCGGCGCACCGCCAAGTTCGGATCGTCGGCGAGCGCGCGGCGCGCATGGACGAAAAGCTGCAGGTCGGCCCAGGAGGGAAAGCCGTGCTCGCGCGCCAGGCACGACTGTGCGTCGTGCAGGCGCAAGGACATCGCGAGCAGGTCTTTGTCTTGCTTGCTGCGAGCCGCAGGCAGAAATTCGCGAAATCGGCGCATCGCTGCGGGATCCCCGCGACGATAAAGAGTGAGCAACTCTTTGGCCTGTTTCTTCAGTTGGCCGACGTCGGGCCGAGGGGGAATGCGCTTCATGGACACCTCCGTGCATCAAGTGCCGATGACCCGCAATGTCGGCTGCACAAAAGGCGTGAACAGGAGATGGAGGCAAGTGGGTTCAACCCTTCCCGCGGGCCCGGGCGCGTCTTGCACGCGGGGGGATCATAAAACATGTCGGGTTCGGCCCGCCGGTTGTCATTGCCTTGCCGAAATTGGCGCATGGATCAGTTTCTCGCCACGTTCCTGAACGCAGCAGAAAGTGCGTCCACGGCGTTCCGCGGCCGGCCCTCCCGGACCCTGGAGTGCAGCAGAACAGGCAATCGCGGCAACTCGGGTAGACCTAGTTTGGAGCCTACGTCGACGCAGCCCAAGGGCAGCATGCGCGGCGCTAGCGCCGCGATCCCAAGTCCGGCCATAACCGCCGCCGCGACGGCTGCGACGCCGCCCCCCACAAAAACCTCGGTCCACGGGATGCGGGCCGTATCCAGGAGCTGCCCCGCCAACGCGCGCACCCCGCAGGGCTCCGCCATCGTGGCAAGCGGCAGTGGCTCACCATCGCGGTGCTGCCAGTCCGCCGCAGCGAACCAACCGAAGCGCTCCTCTGCCAGAAGCTCTCCGTCGGTCCGTCCGGCATGCAACCGGACGATGACAGTATCGAGTTCCCGTCGATCGAAGCTCTGGAGCAGATCGCCCGACGAGCCGATCCGAATATCGATCAGCAACTGCGAGTCTTGCGCGTTCATGCGGGCGATCAGCGCGGGCAACTCCGGTCCCGCCACGTGATCGCTGATACCGATGGTCAGTCGCTGGCGGGCGCTCGCAAAGGCCAGCAACGCGCGATCGTGGACCGCCAGGAGTTCTCGGGCATGTGCAAAGAAGGCGACTCCTCGCGCGGACAGCTCCACGTGCCGGGGTGTCCGCTCCAGAAGCCGGCAGCCCAACCTGTCTTCAAGGCGTTTCAGTTTTTGGCTGATTCCTGCCTGCGTGGTCTGCATGACTTCGGCAGCGCGCGTGAAGCTGCCCAATTCAGCGATGCGAACGAAAGCCTGAACAGCGTCGAGATCCAGAGCGCGATCAATCATGACAAAAGATTGTTATTGAGATAAGTATCAATAGCAAATCAGAATACATAACATCCGTTGTTCCAGCATGACCGGAGTAGCGATGCCCCTCATTCACATCTCGATGCGCGCAGGAAAGCCAGAGGCTTACCGGCAGGCGATCTTCGATAGTCTCTATCGCGCCCTGCGTGACACATTGAACGTGCCGCAAGATGATCAGTTCATGACGATCACCGAGCACGACCCCTCCAACTTTCGATACGGAGGCGCCTTTGGAGTCGCGCGCAGCGACGATCTCCTTTACGTCCAAATCACCGTTTTCAACACACGCACCGCCGAGCAGAAGAAGGTACTGTTCCAGCGCACCGCGCAGCTGCTGGCGGAGAGTCCGGGGATACGCCCGGAGGATGTGTTCGTGACCATTGCTGATGCCCCCAAAGAGAACTGGTCCGTCGGGCATGGGTTGGCGCAATTTGCCTGAGGAACGGCTGCTCTCGGGCCGGCGCCATCTCTGCAAAGGGCCCGTCCGCGGCGGCAGCGGGACCGGCTACAGCCGGCCCCACGCCCCCGATCGACAGCGCCGTTCGATAGCTCAGCCCCGGCGGACAATAGAGCATGACCACCGACCAAGAGAGTTCGACAAGCTGGCCCGAATTCATGAGTGCTTTGGAGCCGGAAGCCTCGGAGAGCACAGTTGCTGCGGCCGTGCCGCAAGACCTCGTCGTCGTGAAGCCGTCGAGCGACCTGCCGGTCTCAGTCTCAGCTTGGTCCGGGGAATGGTCCGGATGGGCGGTCAGGGGCGGCCCTACGACGTCAAGCTGATAGTCGAGAAACTCTCCCTGCACGATGCCACGATCGTTTGCGTGCGTGCGTCTGATGGGCAGGATGTCTTTAGCGAACGTGTGATTGCTCGGATTCACGAAAGCGAGCTGCGAGGTCGCCTGACGAACGGGGCAAGCCTGCAGTTCAGGCTGAGAAATCCGCGTGTTGTCGAACTTGTGTGGCGCGAGCCCGACGGCCGCTGGATAGCTGGGGTCCTCTCGCAGCTGAGTGTCGAAGGACAACGCACCATCGAACGTGTGGCCACCGGAGCATTCGAACATGGGGAGCAGATCACGCTCGAGATGGTGACGTTCAAACCGGCGGGGCCGGGTCCTTTCCCGACACTGGTGTTCAATCACGGTTCGACGGGGATTGGAAATGATCCGTCGCTGTTTACCAGCACGGTGACCAGTCCGGCACTGGCGAAGCACTTTACTGACCGTGGCTGGATGGTCGTGTTCCCACAGCGACGCGGACGCGGAAAGTCGAACGGTCTTTACGACGAGGGCTTCGAACCAGATCGGTCGCAGTACTCTGACGATCCTCGATACGCTCTTCCGGGCTTCGAGCACGCGCTGCTAGACGTGGCGTGCGTTGTCGATCACCTGCTTGCGAGACCTGACGTGGACCATGAAAACCTGCTGATAGGTGGGCATTCTCGAGGGGGCTTCCTTGCGTTGGCATTTGCCGGGATACGACCCGATCTCTTTGGCGGCGTGCTCAATTTCGTGGGCGGCTGGGTTGATGAACATGGGCCCGCATCCGAGATGATCAATCCCGTGATCGCCAGGAGGGGAGCAAGGTTTCCCGGGCCTACCGTGTGGCTGTATGCGGAAAACGATCCCTTCTATAGCGTTGCTCATAGCCGCAAGAACTTTCACGCCTTCGAAGTCGCTGGCGGTCAGGGGCAGTTCCATGTGCTCGAAACATCGCCGCGGCAAGACGGCCATCACATCCTTTCCTTGACAAGCCTTTGGGGACCCGTTGTAGATGGCCTCCTCGAACTCGTTGGCAAGCGGAATGACCGGCGTTCTACATCGAATTGATCGGTGGACGCGATCAGGTTGGACAGCTGTTGCATCGGGCCTCAGGAGCGCGGCAACGCCCCGATCTGCTGCATCAGTCCGAGCAGGTCCGGTTGCCCCACTTCGGAGACGATTTTCCCAGTCGCGAGCCGATAGATGTTCAGCGCCTGCACGGCAATCGTCTTGCCGGTGCGAGGCACGCCGAAGAAGGCTCCGCGGTGCGTCCCGCGCATCGTGAATCGCGCCGCGATGACTTCACCTTCGATGACGGTTTCCTCAAGAGTCCATTGGATGTCGGGGAATCCGCCACGCATCATCCCGATGATCTCCAGGTAGCCTTGTGGCCCGTGCACGGGGTCGGCCCGCCCCGGAACGTGAAACACGGCGTCAGGAGAAACCAACTCTGTGGCGAGCCGCGGGTCCGCGGTGTTGATGAACTCCACGAAGCGAGCCATGAACTGTCGGTTTGCGGTTTGCATCTGTCGCCTGGGGCTGGCTATCTGGATGGGACACAGGGCATGGTGGCCGCCCGGTGCCGTGTTTCCATATTGTTCGATTTGCCGGCGTGTTCGACACGATCGAAGTCGGTTGCCGAATGGTGAATTTCGGACACAATGGGTCGATGCCGCGCGGAATGAGACCCATCGACATCGAGCGGGTGCAATATCGGCCCTCGGCCGAGAGTGCGCTGGATCTCGAGGTCTTTTCGATGGCGGACTTGAGACGAAGGGTGTCCCGAGCCCACCTACAGCGTCACCACCGCTACGACTTTCACATGTTCGTGCACGTCAAACGCGGAAGATGTCACGCCGTGGTGGACTTCAGTCACATCGAGTGCGGCGCCGGATCGCTGCTCACCATCCGGCCCGGACAAGTCCACCGCTTCGGCCCGGGAAGCCGTTGGGATGCAAACCTCCTGCTGTTCCGACCCGAACTGCTGCAGGCTTCGCAAGGCGAGGAACGCCTCCAGATGCCTGAACTGCTCGATGCGCTTCCTGGCCATCTGCGCCTCGACCGGTCGACGGGGCGGTTCTTGGCCGACACGCTCGCGCGGCTCGAGGAGGAGTGCACGCTCGAAGCCCGGCAACCGCTGCTGAACTGGCTGCTCCAGAGTGAACTGGCAACGCTCGTGGTGCGACTGCACATCTTTCACGCCGAGCAAAAGCCGCCTGCCGGAGCGTCGGCCGACGCGCCGGAGCGCTTTCGTCTTTTCAAACGGCTTTTGGACGCGAAGATGCATCAGTGGCATCACGTTTCACGCTACGCACATGCCATGGGATGTTCCGAGAAGACTCTCACACGCATCTGCAGTGCGGTGGCTGGCGTCGGTGCAAAGGCCTTTATCGCTTCGCGCCTTGCGCTGGAAGCCAAGCGCCTTCTCGTGCACACGGAGATGCCTATTTCCGCCGTCGCACAGCGGCTTGGTTTCGACGAGGCGACCAACTTCACCAAGTTCTTTCGCAGCATTGAAGGATGCACCCCAGGCGAGTTCCGCCGTCGGTTCGATGTCTCGTTGTAGCCGCGATACCCATCGACGCGAATCGGACGTTGCATTCGATCTCGCTCACGCGCTACGGGACTCCTCGCGTTCGAGCCAAGCTGCGCCATCTTTGGTTCTTCTTGGGCTGTGCCTCCAAAGGCAAGCAAGCTCGATTCTCCTGAAAATCAACATTCAGCCTCGCTGGCTGAGCACCCCAAGCAGCACGACCACCGCAATGCCCAGCAGCAGGGTCATGCATTTCCAGAAGATCACCGGGTTCTTCTCGACCAGCGGCGTGCCGCGGCTGTTCAAAAAGTCGGGATGAGGCTGCCGCAGATCTTGCACAAACTCTGAAAGCACTTCGTAGCGCTTGAGCGGGTTGGGGGCGAGCGCCTTTCGCAGGACTTCGTCGATCCAGGCCGGAATGGCCGGCTGCGTGTCCAGCGCAGACCGGTACTGCAGGTTTCGCTGGTCTGCCCGCGTGCGGATTCTTGCAGCCTCCGCGCCGTAGGGCAGGCGTCCGGTGAGCATCTGGTAGACGATGACGGCCAGCGAGAACAGGTCCGACCTCGCCGATCCGCCTTCGCCCAGAAAGTATTCGGGCGCCGTGTATTGCACCGTGCCCAGTATCTGGTTGGGTGCGGTCAGCGTGCTGTCGCCCAGCCCGGCCACCCAGGCGGAGCCAAAGTCGATGATGCGCACCGTGCCCGTGCGGTCGATCATGATGTTCTCGGGCCGCAGGTCCTGGTGCAGCATCTCCAGGCGATGGAAAGCCTGCAGGCCTCTTGCAAGCTGCTCGACGATGCCGCGCATCGATTCGAGGCTTGGCCGCGGGTTGTCCACCATCCACTGCGCCAGCGTCTGCCCTTCGACGAACTCCATCGCAACGTAGAGGTAGTTGCGCTTGCGGTTGCTGGCGTGCGGCTTGAGCACGTGGGCGCTGTCGATGCGCCGCGCGACCCATTCTTCGAGCAGAAAACGGTCCAGGTGGGCCTCGTCGTTCTGCAGGTCGACCGAGGGGGTCTTGAGCACCACGCGTTGCCCGGTGTCGTCGTCGGTGGCCAGGTAGATGTGGCTGCGATGGCTATGGTGCAGGTCGCGCAAGATGGTGTAGCCGTCGAAGCGCATGCGCGCCTCCAGCATGGGCGGCAGCTGCAATGCGGTGCGCTGTGCTTGCAGTTCGTTGACGTCGCCGTCGGGCAGCGCGTCGACCCTGACGATCTGCACCGTCAGGTTGTCCGGGCTGCCACGGCGATACGCTTCTTCGGCAATGCTGCGGGCTGCGGCATCCAGGTCGCCGGGGTTCGAATCGAGTGCGGCCTTGACGGCTGCGGTGTCGATATGCTCGTGAACCCCGTCGGAGGTCAGCAGGAAGACGTCTCCCTGCTCGATGGGAACGGCGCGGTAGTCGATCTCCACATGCGGCCCTACGCCGAGGGCTCGGCCGAGATAGCTTTGTCCGCCGCCCACCGATACGCGGTGGTCCTCCGTCAGCTGCTCGAGTGCCTGTGCATGCCAGCGATAGACGCGCGTGTCGCCCACATGAAAAACATGCGCGGTGGTCGACTTGAGGACCAGGGCGCTGAAGGTGCAGACATAGCCGCGGTCCTTGTCGAAACGGCCGCCGCCATTCTGGGTTTGCGCGTGCAGCCAGGCATTGGCGGCCGTGAGCACGCGTTGTGCCGAGCGGCTCACGCTCCATGCGTCCGAGGTGCAGTAGTAGTCGGTCAGAAAGCTCCTGACCGCCGACTCGCTGGCCACATGGCTCACGTCGCTGCTGCTGATGCCGTCGGCAATGGCAATTGCCACGCCCTTCGCGGTGCGGACTTGCCCCTCCGGCAGGGCGGCGCCGTGGAAATCCTGGTTGGTTTCCTTGCGTCCCTTGTCGGAGTGCTGTCCGATGGAGACCGCGAGTGCGCAGCGCATCGTCACCGACGGTGAGCGGTCAAGCCGTGTTCAGCGAGCCACGCGCTTGGGCGCAGTTCTCACATGCGTGGCGTACAGCGTGAGCCCGGTGAACGACAGGCCGCCGACGAGGTTGCCGAGCACGGTGGGGATCTCGTTCCAGATGATGTAGTCCATGATCGAGAAGTTGCCGCCCATGAGCAGCGCCGACGGAAACAGGAACATGTTGACCACTGAGTGTTCGAACACCATGAAGAAGAACACCATGATCGGCATCCACATGGCAATCACCTTGCCGGAGACCGAGGTCGAGATCATCGCGCCCACCACGCCGGTCGACACCATCCAGTTGCACAGCATGCCGCGCACGAAGAGCGTCAGCATGCCCGCGGCGCCATGGTTGGAATAGCCCAGCGTGCGTGCCTCGCCGATGGTGGCGATGACCTGGCCGACCTTGTCGGGCGGGCTGGTGAAGCCGAAGGTGAAGACGATGGCCATCAGTACGGCGACTGTGAACGCGCCGAGAAAATTGCCGACGAACACAAGGCCCCAGTTGCGCAGCACGCCGGCAACGGTGACGCCGGGGCGCTTGTCGATGAGCGCGAGCGGCGTCAGCACGAACACGCCGGTCAGCAGGTCGAAGCCGAGCAGGTAAAGAATGCAGAAACCGACCGGAAACAGGATGGCCCCGATGATCGAGTAGCCGGTCTGCACGTTGATGGTGACCGCAAACACGGCCGCCAGCGCCAGGATTGCACCCGCCATGAAAGAGCGGATGAGCGTGTCCCGCGTGGACATGAAGATCTTGGATTCACCGGCGTCCACCATCTTGGTGACGAATTCGGAAGGCTGCAAATAGGCCATGGCGTTACTTAGGTTCGATGGAAAAATTGAAAGAGAAAAATGAAGGGGAGGGGAGGCCGAAGGATCAGGCCGCCTTCTCCAGCGCAACATGAGCGGAAGACGCCGCGGCAGCCAGTCCTTGCAGCACGTCGCCCACCACGATGATCGAAGGGCTGCACAGGCCGTTGTCGGCAATCGTGCGCTCCAGGGTGCCGAGTGTTCCCACGGCGTGCCGCTGGGTTGGCATGCTGGCGTTCTGCACCACGACGATGGGGGTGGAGGCCGGAAGGCCGCTCAGCAACTCGCCTTGAATGCGGCCTGCGCCCGACACGCCCATGTAGATGACCAGCGTCAAGCGCGCGGCATGCGCCGTTGCGGCCAGCGCGTGCCAGTCGGTGCCCGGCGAACCTGGCTTTGCATGCCCCGTGACAAAGACGACGCCCTGCGCATGGTCGCGGTGCGTGAGCGGCACGCCGAGCGATGTCAGCCCGGCAAGGCCTGAGGTGATGCCGTTCACCACCTCCACATGGATGCCGGCCTGCGCCAAGTGCTCGACCTCTTCGCCGCCGCGGCCGAAGATGAAAGGGTCACCGCCCTTGAGCCGCACCACATGCTCGCCTTCGCGCACGGCCATGATCATCAGCCGTTCGATGAAGCTCTGCGGGGTGCTCTTGCAGCCGCCGCGCTTGCCGACGTGGATCAGGCGAGCACCGGGTTGCGCCATGGCAACGATCTCGTCGCTCACCAGGTCGTCGACGAGCAGCACGGTGGCCGACTGGATGGCCTTGAGCGCCTTGATCGTGAGCAGTTCGGGGTCGCCGGGGCCGGCGCCGACGAGCGTGCAGCGGCCGTGCATGGAGCGATCGTCCACGGGCGGCGTGCGTAGGTTGCGGTCGTCGCTGCGCGACGAGGGCGTAAGAGTGAGGCTCATGTTGTTCGTTGTGTCAGGCAGCCGTGTCTTCGGCCTGGAGGCAGGCACGGTTGGCCGGCCCGGCGACCGGGCGCTCGAGCTCCACGGCATGTGTCGCGAGCTCGTTCGAATCGAGATGCACCACGCCTTCGGCCACCTTCACCGCGAACTTGGGGGTGCACCCTTCATCGGGCGACCTGGCGCAGCCGTCGTTCAGGCCGATGGCCCAGTTGTGCAGCGGGCAGGCCACGCTGGTACCGAACACGATGCCCTGGCTCAGAGGCCCGCCCTTGTGCGGGCAACGGTCGAGCAGCGCGAACACCTGGTCCTCGGCATTGCGGAACACCGCCACATCCACGCCTACCGGGCGCGCCACGCGGCGTGCACCCAGCACCGGGATGTCTTCGACGCGGCAGATCACTTTCCATTCGTTGTTGTTCATGGTTGTTGCTCCTTTCAGGCTGCCTGGGCCACATCGTCCACGACGGCCACCGGCGTGAACTGCCGCACATCCACAGAAGCCTGGCTGGACTCGAACCAGGGATCCGGCTCCCCGTCCAGCGCGAACTGCAGCCGCTCCCACAGCGCCTTGCGGCCGGCCTCGTCTTCCAGGAGCGTCGGTGCAGCCGCACACCGCCTTCTTCTTGGGCGTGGCCGAATAGTCGCCGCCGGCGGTGAACATCAGGATCTGCTCCACGAGGCCGGTGCACGAGCCGCAGCTTGCGCTGGCCTTGGTGTGCTTCTTGACCTCGTCCAGGGTGAACAGGCCCTTGTCCTTGATCGCCTTGCAGATGGTGCCCTTGGTCACGCCGTTGCAGCCGCACACCTCGGCCTCGTCGGGCATGCTGGCGGCCTTGTTGTGGCCCTCGTGGCCGGTGTCGCCGATGTTGGATTCGCCGAACATCAGCTTGTCGCGGATGTCGTGCACGCTGCGCCCGTCGCGCAGGAGCTTGAAGTACCAGCTGCCGTCCACCGTGTCGCCGTACAGGCACGCGCCCACCAGCTTGTCGTCCTTGATCACCAGCTTCTTGTAGACCCCGCCGAAGGGGTCGCTCATGACGATCTCCTCGGTGCCTTCGCCGCCCATGAACTCGCCGGCCGAGAACAGGTCGATGCCCGTGACCTTGAGCTTGGTGGAGGTGAGCGAGCCCAGGTAGCGCCCGATGCCGAACTGGGCCAGGTGGTTGGCCGCGACCTTGGCCTGCTCGAAGAGAGGCGCCACCAGGCCGTAGGCGATGCCGCGGTGGGCGGCGCATTCGCCCACCGAGTAGATGCGCGCATCGGTCACGGTCTGCATGGTGTCGTTGACCACGATGCCGCGGTTGCACCACCGAGTAGATGCGCGCATCGGTCACGGTCTGCATGGTGTCGTTGACCACGATGCCGCGGTTGCAATGCAGGCGCATCTTCTCGGCCAGCTCGGTGTTGGGGCGGATGCCGACAGCCATGACGACCAGGTCGGCGGCCACTTCGGTGCCGTCCTTGAAGCGGATGGCACGGACGCGGCCGGCCTTGCCGTCCTCGGCATCGCCCACCAGCTCCTGGGTCTGGGCGCCGATGAGGAACTCCAGGCCCCGGTCTTCCAGGGACTTCTGCAGCAGCTTGCCGGCCACGTCGTCCAGCTGGCGCTCCATGAGCCAGGGCATGACGTGCACCACGGTGACGCTCATGCCGCGCAGCATGAGGCCGTTGGCCGCCTCCAGGCCCAGGAGGCCCCCGCCGATGACGACCGCGTGCTTGTGGGTGCGGGCGGTCTCGATCATGTAGTCGGTGTCGGCGATGTCGCGGTAGGCGATCACGCCCTTCAGGTCCTTGCCGGGCACGGGCAGCATGAAGGGGTTGGAGCCGGTGCACATCAGGAGGCGGTCGTAGGCGGCTTCGGTGACGGCGCCCTGCGAGTCGACGGCGCGCACGATGCGCTTGACGCGGTCGACTTCGACCACCTTCTTGCCCGCGTGCAGGGTGATGTGGTTGTCGGTGTACCACTCCCAGCTGTTGAGCACGATCTCGTCCACGGTCTGCTCGCCGGCCAGCACGGGGGACAAGAGGATGCGGTTGTAGTTGGGGTGCGGCTCGGCACCGAAGACGGTGATGTCGTACATGTCCGGGGCGAGCTTCAGGAGCTCTTCCAGGGTGCGCACGCCGGCCATGCCGTTGCCGACCATCACGAGCTTGAGTTTGTGCATGGGGTGGGGCCTTTCAAAATGCAATGCCGCGACGCTGCCAGGCGGGGCTGCATCGACGGACGGGGTTGGGGGGAAGGGGCCCGCTGCGTGCGGGCTGGAGGTGCTGGCGCTCCATTGCGCCGGGGCATTCGCAAGACCGCGAAAACCTCACCAAAGCGGTGCTTCGTTACACCGTGAGTTGTGGGTCATGCAAAGACCGTGCCTGCGCGGCGCGATCGCAGTCTTGCTGTGAAAGGCGCCTCGTGCGGCGGCCGAAGAGGGCACTCGAACGGAGCCCGCGCTCGCAACTGGTGCGGCGGAGCAGTGCCGCAGTGCCTCAGGCGATGCCGTGCACCAGGCGCTCGAACACGTCGTTCGAGCCCATCTGGCCGCCCTTCAGCATGATCTCCATGCCGTCGAGTGCGGCATCGTCGCTGTGCACGCGGCACAGCGATGCGCCGGCGCCCATGTCCGCCACATACGAAAGCCCCCATGCATCGAGCGCTTGCATGCCGTGGCTCGACGTGTCGCCGCCGGCAATGCCCACGCGCTGCAGCGGCGCCATCGCGAGCACCTTGGCCAGCAAGTCGCCGCCCGCGCGTGCGAGCGCCTGCGCATCCAGTTCGGTGGCGGGCTGCAACTGCTGTTCAGAGGGGCGGGTGCAGGCCAGCACGTTGCGGCCGCCTGCGAGGCCGCGCGCAATGTCTTGGGCGTGGCGTTCGAGCGTGGCCGCGTCCCGCTGTGCGAGCAGAGGTGCGTCGAGCCACACCGTCTCGAACGAGCGTGCCTCCGCCACTTGTCGTGCGGTCACGGGCGAGAGGCTTCCGGCAAGCACCAGCACCGGGCCTTGCGCGGGTGCCACGCGGGGCGGGCCGGCCTGCGCGTTGGCATGGCGCGGTCCAAGGGCGGCGGCCAGTGCGTCTACCACGCTGCTCGGCCCTACGGCAAGCAGCGTGGCACGGCTTGCCTGTGCCCACAGCACTTGGCCAATGTTTGCCAGTTGCGGTGCGTCGGCCACGTCGAACAGCACGGCGCCGGTGCCGGCTTCGGAAAAGGGCGCCTGCAATGCGCGCTGCAGCGCATTGCCGAGCGCATCCGTTCCCTGCAAGGCGGCCGTGAACGGAATGGAGCGCACCTCGGCCAAGCCCTGCCTGGCCAGGTGAATCCGCAGGTCCGCCTCGTGCATCGGCGTCACCGGGTGACGGCTCATCGTCGGATGCCGGTCGATACGGAACACCTCGCCGCCCGCACCGGCTGCGGCAAACAGGTTGCCAAAAAGGCAGTACCGCCCAAGGTTGGGCTGGCCGCCGACGATCGCGGCCCACGGTTGCTCTACGGCGGTGCGCAGCGCGCCAACGGCTGCGCCGATGGAGCCGATGTGCGGCGCGCTGTCGAATGTCGAACAGGTCTTGTAGTGCAGCACGCGGGCGCCGAGCGAGCGGAACAGTGCCGCCACCGGGGCCAGCTCGGCCTGCATCGCCTCCGGCGCCATGGCCCGCGCAGCGCCGGCAATGCCCAGCACGTCGAGCGGCCCGGTGCGGGCGAGCCGGGCGGCATCGGGCGTCTTCAGGAACAGAAGCGCACGCAGGCCCGCTCGCGCCGCGGTGCCGAGCGTGTCGGTTGCGCCGGTGAAGTCATCGCCGTAATAGACGACGGCTGGAGCGGGCGTTGCCGGCGTCACGGCTTGCCGAAGAAGGCGAGGGCATGTGCAAGCTCGGGAGCGCCGCGGGCCGCGTCTTCCAGCGCAATACCGTTGCGAACGGCCGACCATGCCTGCCGGATGCTGGCCACACCTGCCGCGGCACCGTCCGGATGCGCAAGAATGCCGCCGCCGGCCATGAAGAGCAGGTCGTCGCTGCCGATGGCCGCCCAGGTGGCTGGCACAGTGCCGGCCCATTGGCCCGACGAGAACGCCGGCATCACGCGGTCGTCCGCGGCATCGGTCAACGGCGTGAAGCAGTCGCGTGCCGATTCGATCACTTCGCTGTCGGCCTGCGAAAACTTGCCTTGCAAGCCGTGCACGTGCATGTGGTCGACGCCCGCGAGCCGCCAGAGCGTTTGATACGCCTGGAACGAGATGCCGAGCAAAGGATGCCGCGACAGCGCGCCGTATCCGTTGCGGTGGCCGTGCAGCGCCAGGCCGGTGTGGCGCCGCAAGCTCTGTATGCCCGAGTGCCCGCACCAGTTGAGGCTGGCCATCACGCATGAGCCGCCTTCGCGCTCGACCAGGTCGGCATGCCGCTTCATGGCATCGGTTTCGTCGGTGATGTTGAAGGCCACCATCACGTGCTTGCCGGTGCGCTCCTGGTGTGCGCGCACCACGGCCATTACCGCGGGCACGCGCTCCGCGAGCGGCGCATGCGCGGGGTCGGCGCACACCTCGTCGTCCTTGATGAAGTCGACGCCCGCGGCGCACAGCCGTGCCACCAGCTCAGCCGTCTCGGCTGCAGAAAGCCCCACGTTCGGCTTGATGATGGTACCGACCAGCGCACCGCTTGCCACGCCGGTGGCGCGCCGGGTGCCCGCGATGCCGGCGCGCGGCATTTCGAACTGCGCGCGGTAGGCCGCCGGCACGCGAAGCGATTCGAGCCTGAGGCCGGTGACTTCGCCCAGGTCGTACAGGTTGCCCGAGACGGTGGCCGCGAGCGTCGGCAGGTTGGCGCCGATGTTCGCCGCCGGAAACGAAATGTCGATGTGCGCGCGCCGCCACGGCCCGCGCGCGCCCTTGCGCTCCAGCAGCGCGTTCGGCAAGCTCGGCGCTTCGGCCGGGGCAACTTCGGCAATTGCCTCGACGGTGGCGCGGGCCCGCTCGCGCAGCGCATCCGTCTCGCCCTCCACCCGCGTGAAGGTGCCGCACGATTGCTCGCCCGCCATCACCTCGGCCACGGCGGCCGGGTCCAGCGGCGTTTCGATGAGGTAGCGCGCGTGGATGCGTTCAACTGGCGCCATCGCCGTGCTCACAGCTTGCTCAGGTCCGGAAAGGGCCGCACCGGCTCGCTGCCGTCCCAGCCTTCGGAGGCGCTTCGGATCAGGTCGAACATCTTGCCCTTGGGCCCCGCCACCTCGGACAGTTCGATCACCGTGCCCGGGTGGTATTCGGTGTCGAAGTAGATGAAGCGGCCGCGCTCGCCCACTTCGCCGCTCATTACCGGCTTGAAGCCCTGCGCGGTAAGGCGTGCCAGGTCGGCGTCGTAGTCGGCCGTCCAGTAGGCCACGTGCTGCAGCCCGGTGCGGCCGGCCTGCAGGAAGTCGCGGTACATCGAAGGCACGTTGTTGCGCGTCTGGATGAGCTCTACCTGCACGTAGCCCGAGTTGGCCAGCGCCACCGAGTTGTGCGGCTCATGCGCCTCGCCGTTGTAGCGGTAGTTCTTGATGGGCACCTTGGGGTTGTAGAACCAGGGGCCCACGCCGAGCTTGGTGCTCCAGTAGTCCATGGCGGCCTCGATGTCGTGCACGACATAGCCCAGCTGGCGAATCTCGCCGAGGAATCGACTCATTGCGGTTGGCTCCGTTGATGTGAGTGTGTTGTTGTGGTGTCAGAACTTGAGAAAACCGGTCGAGAACCACGGGAACGCGGCCACGATCACCAGGCCCACCAGCATGGCGGCGATGTAGCCCCAGATGTGCCTGATGCCTTCGTCGGGGTTGACCTTGCTCACCGCGCATGCGCCGTAGTAGCCCACGCCGAAGGGCGGTGCGAAGAGGCCGATGCCCATCGCAAAAATGACGACCATGGCGTAGTGCACCTCATGCACGCCCGCGGCCTTGGCAATGGGAAAGAGCAGCGGCCCGAACAGCACGATGGCCGGAATGCCCTCGAGCACGCTGCCCAGCACGATGAAGGCGACGATCGACACGGCAAGGAAGCCGTAGGCACCACCCGGCAGCGCGCCCATGATGCGAGCCAGGTCTTGCGAGAAGCCCGACTGCGTAAGGCCCCAGGCCATCGCCGTGGCACAGCCCACAATGAAGATGATCGCGCCCGAGAGCGATGCGGTGTCGATCAGCATCGGCTTGAGCCGCTTCCAGTCGAACTGCCGATACACAAAGAGCCCGACGAGCGCCGAGTAGACGATGCCGATGGTCGACACCTCGGTAGCCGTTGCCACGCCTTCGACCACCGCGGCGCGAATCACGAAGGGCAGCAGCACCGCGGGCAGGGCGACCAGCAGCAGCTTTCCGATTTCGCGCTTGCTGTGGCGCTGCACGCCGCCCAGGTCTTCGCGCCGGTAGCGCCACCACACCACCACGCACAGCGCGGCACCCAGCACCACGGCCGGCAGCAGCCCGCCGGTGAACAGCGCCGCAATGGAAATGCCGGTGACCGAGCCGATGGTGATGAGCACGATCGACGGCGGAATGGTCTCGGTCTGCGCGCCGGTGGCAGAGAGCAGCGCCACCAGGTCGCCAGGCTTTGCGCCGCGCTTCACCATTTCAGGGAAGAGCACGGGCGCAATGGCGGCCATGTCGGCAATCTTGGAGCCCGAAATGCCCGACACCAGGTACATCGCGCCGATCAGCACATAAGAGAGGCCGCCGCGCACGTGCCCCAGCAGGCTCGCAAGAAACTGGATCATGGCGCGCGCCATGCCCGTCATCTCGATGAGCGCGCCCAGGAAGATGAAGAGCGGCACCGCCAGCAGGATGAGGTGCGACATGCCTTCGTCGAGCCGCCCCACCATCACCAGCAGCGGCGTGCGCGTGGTGAGCGCCAGGTAGCCGAAAGTGGCCAGCGCGAATGAAAAAGCAATGGGCACGCCCGAGAGCACCGTGGCCGCCACCACCACCACGAAGAAGATCACCAGGTTGAACTTGCCGAGCGTTGCAAAGAGCGGCGCCGCCAGCCAGAAGGCGCCCACCAGCGCAGCCATGCCGAGCACCGCGACGGCGATCTGCCGGCCGGTGCACACGCGCAGCAGGCGCAGCAGCGCCATGACCACCATGATGCCGATGCCCGCCGGAATGGCCGCGGCGCGCCACGCGTTGCTGATCTCCAGCGCGGGCGTGACGATGAACGACTCTTCATGCGCGTAGTCGATCGACGGCCAGACGATCAGCACCAAAAACGCGACAGACGCCGCTATGGCAAAGGCGTCGAGCAGGGCGCGCGTCGAAGGCTGCACCTTCTGCAGAAGCGCGGTCATGCGCATGTGTTCGCCGCGCCGCAGCGCCACGGCCGCGCCGAGCATCGAGAGCCACAGGAACAGGATGGATGCGAGCTCGTCCGACCACACCAGCGGCGCATGGAACACATAGCGCGACACCACGCCCGCAAACAACACGCAGATTTCTGCCAGCACCAGCAGCGCGGCAACGGCTTCGACCGCGCCGCCGAGCACGCGGTCAGCGCGCCCGGCCATACCGCTCAGCGGGTTGGCCGATGCTCCGGTGGCCACGTCGCCGTGCAAGAGAGGCGGCGTCTCGAAAGTGGATTCATGCAGCATGGGCGGTCAGGCCAGCTTGCCGACGGCGCCTTCGAGCAGGGCCCACGCCTCGGGGCCGAAGCGGCCCTTCCATTCGCCGTAGAAGCCCGATTCGCGCAGCTTGGCGCGAAAGCTGTCGGCGGTGGGGCGGTTGATGGTGAGGCCCTTGGCCTGCAGGTCGCCCACCACCGATTCGTTGAGCTTCCTGATGTCTTCGCGCTGCTGCATGCCGGCGTCGTTGATGGCGCGCGCCACGATGGTCTTGAGGTCTTCGGGCAGGGCGTCCCAGGCCCGGCCGTTGGCAACGAACCAGTAGCCGTCCCAGATGTGGTTGGTGAGCGAGCAGAACTTCTGCACTTCGAACAGCTTGGCCACCTGGATGATGGGCAGCGGGTTCTCCTGCGCGTCGACGATCTTGGTCTGCAGGGCGGAGTAGACCTCGCTGAACTGCAGGCTGGCGGGCGCGGCGCCCAGGCCCTTGAACATCGAGATGGACAGCGGGCTCACCGGCACGCGGATCTTCAGGCCGTCCATGTCCTTCGCGTTCGACACCGCGGCCTTGCTGCTGGTGGTCTGGCGAAAGCCGTTGTCCCACATTTTCTCGAAGGCATAGAGGCGCGACTTGGCAATGGCGCCGCGCACGTGGGCGCCGAGCTTGCCGTCCATGGCGCCCCACACCTGGTTGTAGTCGTTGAACGCAAAGCCCACTGCGTTGATGGCCGCCACCGGAACCAGCGTGGCAATGACGAGCGCGGAAGGCGTGAAGAACTCGATGCCGCCCGAGCGCACCTGCGCCAGCATGTCGGTGTCGCCGCCGAGCTGGTTGTTGGGAAAGATCTTGATCTCGACCCGGCCCTTGGTTTCCTTGGCGATGCGGTCGGCGGCCTCTTGCGCGCGGATGTTCAGCGGGTGCGTCAGCGGCAGGTTGTTGCCGTACTTGTACGAGAACTCGGCCGCGCGGGCAATGCGCGGCACGGCCGACACGATGCCGGCGGCGGGGAGGGCGGAAAGCGTGCGCAGGGCACTGCGGCGGGTCAGCGATGTCATGTCTTTTGTCTCCTGGATCTTCGGAATACGGTTGATGCAATCTGATGCATCATTGGATTCGAGCCACAGCGAAGATAAAAGCATGCATGATCCGGGTCAAACTTGATCCTGATGGTTTTTGATGTATGAGGGATAACCCTTCAACCGATGCCCGCCGGGCACGCGTGGTCGACATTGCGCGCGCCGCAAAAGTGTCGACCGCCACCGTCGACCGCGTGCTCAACCGCAGGCCCGGCGTGCGCGACGCCACGGTGCAGCGCGTGCTCAAGGCCGCCGGAGAGCTCGACTACCTTCCCGGCCCCGAGCTCTATGCCGCGCTCACGCCGCCGCCGCTCAGGCTGGTGTTCTTGCTGCCGGCCGGCACCAACCGCTTCATTCGCATGCTGGGCGACATGGTGGGCTACTCGCAGGAGCACTGGGCGCCCTTCAACGTGCAGTGCCGCACGGTGTTCATCGAGAGCTTCAATCCGCATGAGCTGGCCGACGCGCTGCGGCGCTACGGCCAGCGTTGCGACGGCATTGCGATGATGGCGCTGGAGCACCCCGCGGTGCGCGAGGCGGTGGCGGCGCTGGCCGCGCGCGGCCTGCCGGTGGTCACGCTCATTTCAGACCTGTCGAACTCCGAACGCGCCGCCTTCGTGGGGTTGGACAACCGCGCCGCCGGGCGCACGGCGGGCTATCTCATCGGGCGGTTCATCGGCGCGCGTGCAGCAAAGGTTGCGCTCATCGCGGGCAGCCTGAGCTACAAGGCGCACGAAGAGCGTGAGGCCGGCTTCCTGCATGTGATCGATGAGATGTTTCCCAGGCTCGAAGTGGTGGGCCTGCGCGAAGGGCAGGACGACGCCGGCAAGAACTACCGCCAGACCCGCGCATTGCTGGAGCAATACCCCGACATGGGCGGCATCTACAACATTGGCGGCGCGTCCGACGGCGTGGCGCGTGCACTGAAAGAAGCCGGGCGCGAACAGAAGGTGGTCTTCATAGGCCACGGCCTCACGCCCGACACGCGCACGCTGCTGATCGACGGCAGCATGGATGCGGTGATCACCCAGAGCCCGCACACCACGCTCATGAATTGCGTGCGCATTTTTGCCAACCTGCGCGACGGGCGCGAAGCGCTCAGCGGCGTGGAAACCACCCGCAGCCAGGTGATCTTTCGGGAGAACCTGCCGTAGCTGCCGTTCAGCCCGGCCACTGAAAGCGCGGCGCGCGCTTGGCGAGGAAGTCCGCCACGGCGTCGCGGTGGCCCGTGGTTCCCATCGCGAGCGCCTGCGCGCTGGCCTCCAGTTCGAGCCGGGTGTCCAGGTCGTCCGCGGCAGCCAGGCTGCGCTTGATGAGGCTTACCGCAGAAGGCGAGGCGCCGGCAAAGCTGTCGGCCAACGCACGTGCGCGGGGCAGCAGTTGCTCGGGCGCCTGCAGTTCCATGGCCAAGCCCAGGCGCAGCGCTTCTTCGCCGCCGACCTCGCGGCCCGAAAGCATCAGCTCCTTGGCGCGTTGCGCACCGACGATGCGCGGCAGGGTATAGAAGGTGCCGCAGTCGGGCACGAGGCCGATCTTGATGAAGGACACGCACAAGCGCGCGCGCGGCGTGGCAGTCACGAAGTCAGCCGCCATGGCCAAGCCGAAGCCTGCGCCGAAGGCCGCGCCATCGACCGCGGCAACCACGGGGCGGTCGAGCGTGATGAGGTCGCGCAGCCAGCCGTGCAGGTCATGCAGGCGTTCGCGCCAGCCTTGGTTGTCCAGCCCCGCGCTTGCAATGCTGCGCAGATCGCCGCCGGAGCAAAAGTGCCCGCCGGCACCGGTGATGACCAGCGCGCGCACGCCGCGGTCGCGCCGAACGCGCTGTACCGCATCGGCCACTTCTTCGCGCATGGCCGGGCCGAGCGCATTGCGGGTGGCGGTGTCGTCGAGCGTCAGCACGGCCGTCGTGCCCTCGGTTTCGAAGCGGATGCGCTCGTAGGTTGGGGATGTTTCGGAGATGGTCATGGCGTTCAAGAAAACAAATTTGATTCAGGCCGCCGGCTTGAGCGCCGAGCTCAGGTCGCGCCCGCCGGCGAGCGAACTTCCGCCGTCCACCGGAATGACGGCGCCCGTGACAAAGCTGGACCAGGGCGAGCTCAGCATCAGCGCCATCAGCGCAACGTCTTCGGTGCGGCCGAATCGGCCGAGCGGAATGGATGCCGCCATCGCCGCGAGTGCCTCGGGCCCGGGGGCGAGCCTGCGCACGCCTTCGGTGTCGCCAATGGGGCCCGGCACGATCGAATTGACGCGCACGCCGTCCACGCCCCATTCCATGGCCAGCACGCGCGTGAGCATGTCGACACCGGCCTTGGCGGCGCACACATGCGCCTGGTAGGGCGTGGGGTTGGCCGCCTGCGGCGCCGAAATGTTGATGACCGATGCGCCCGGCCGCCGCAGGAATTCATGCGCCGAGCGCAGCACATTGAAGGTGCCCACCAGGTCGATGTCGACCACGGTGCGAAAGCCCTTGCTCGACATGCCGAGTGCGGGCGCCACGAAGTTGCCCGCAGCCCCCGAGATCAGCACATCGATGGGACCGAAGGATTCATGCGCCGAGGCCAGCGCGGCGCCGATGCTGTCCGCATCGCGCACGTCGGCACTCCAGCCTTCGGCGCGGCCGCCGTGGCTGCGCAGGCGCTCGACGGCGGCGGCCACGCGCTCGGGCGAGCGGCTGGCAATGCTCACGTTGGCGCCGCGCCGGGCGAAGGCCTCGGCAATCGACAGGTTGATGCCGCTGCTTCCGCCGGCGACGAAAACCGCGCGCCCCCGAAAGTCGAAGGCCGCTTCGGGTGGCGGTGCGAGAAAAGCTTCTGCGTGTTCGGTCATGGCGATGTGTGAATGAAGAAAGATGGCCGCTGCATTCAGTTTTCCGACGGCGGCAGCGGCAGGTAGCGAAACGATCCGAGCGCGGTGGCCACCAGTTCGCCGCTGGCGTCGCGCGCTTCGGCGGAGCACGAAATGACGCCGTCGTTGGTCTCCAGCGCAAAGCCGTCGGCCACGATGCGGCCAAGGCCAGGCCTGAGGAAGCTGGTGTTCAGGTTCAGCGTGACGGCCGTCTTGGTGAAGTCGACCAGCGAAACCGCTGCGCTCGCCATCACCACGTCGAGCATGGTGAGGATCACGCCGCCATGCACGGCGCCGATCACGTTCTGCAGTTCGGGCCGCGCATCGATCAAAAGCCGCGCCCGGCCGTCTTGCGAATAGGCACGCTCCACACCCATCATCCGCGTGAACGGCACGCGGGCATAGGCGTTGCGGCGCGCCGTCTCGTGGGCCCTTTTAGCGGCCATCTCAGCGGACATAGGCGGCGCGCAACGCGGTCTTGAGCACCTTGCCCGCGGCGCTCATCGGCAGCTCCTTGGCAAAGGCAATGCTGCGCGGGCATTTGTAGCCGGCCAGTTCGCGTCGGCACCAGGCCGTGAGTTCGGCGACGAGTTCAGCGGCGACGGCATCGCTGGCCGCACCGGCCGCGGGATGCCCTTGGCGCACCACGATCACCGCATGCACCGCTTCGCCCCAGCGCGTGTCGGGCACGCCGATCACCGCGGCGTCGGACACCGCCGGATGGCTGCGCAGCGCCGCCTCGACCTCGCCGGAATAGACGTTCTCGCCACCCGAGATGATCATGTCCTTCAGCCGGTCGGCAATGAAGATGTAGCCGTCTTCATCCATGCGTGCGGCGTCGCCGGTGCGAAACCAGCCGTCACGGAATGCCTGCTGCGTGGTCTCCGGCAGGTTCCAGTAGCCGCGCGTGACCATGGGGCCGCGCACCACGATTTCTCCGACCGATCCGCGCGGCAGCTCGCTGCCCGATTCGTCGACGATGCGGATCTCCGCGCCCAGCCCGGCCCGGCCGACCGAGCGCCAGCGGTCGGCAAGGCGAGCCTCGCCGCGGTGGTTCTGCGGCGGGTTGATGCAGACGGCGCCGGCGGTTTCGGTCAGCCCATAGGCCTGGAAGAACTCGGCGTCGGGCCAGGCCTGGAGGGCCCGGTCGAGCAGGTCGGGCGGCATGGGCGCGGCGCCGAATGCGATGCGGTTGAGCGACTGCGCGCGCGCCGCGTTGAAATACGGCCAGTCGAGCACGCCCTGCAGCATGCTCGGCACCATCACCGTGTCGGTGATGCCGTGGCGCTCGATGGCCGCGAGCACCGGCTCCGGGCGGAAGCTCGGCATCGTGAGGCAGGTGCCGCCGACCATCGACTGGCCCACCAGCCGCCCCATGCCGGCCACGTGGAACAACGGGGCCACCAGCAGCGACACGCTGTCGGGCGAGTTCGGCAGCTCGGCGGCGCGCGTCATCGAAGCGGTCCAGAAATTGGCATGCGAGAGCATCACGCCCTTCGAGCGCCCGGTGGTGCCGCCGGTGTAGAGCAGGGTGCACAGCGCATCGCCGCCGGTGCGGCTGTCGGGCAGCGGGGCGCAGCCCGCAGCCTCGCCGGCCAGCGTGCCGAACGAAATCACCGGTGCCAGCTCGCGCAGGGGCGCAGCAGCCTCGCCCAGCACGTCATCGGCAAGCAGAAGCAGGGCGCCCGCATCGGCCAGTGCAAAGCGCAATTCAGGCACGCTCCAGCGCGTGTTGAGGGGGCACGCCACGGCGCCCAGCCACCAGCAGGCCCACAGCGCCACGATGAGGCGGTCGCTGTTGGGCGCCAGCAGCGCCACGCGGTCGCCGGGTTGTATGCCCCTAGCCTGCAAGGCGGCGGCATGGCGAGCTACCGTCTCCAGCAATTCGGCAAAGTCGAGCGAGCGTTCCGAGTCTTCCGCCACATGGCGGAGGGCCGTCTTGTGGGGATGGCGCTGCACGGCGCGGTGCAGGCCTTGTGTCAGGTACATGTGTGTCTCCAGCCGAGTGGGTTCAGTTGGGGCGAGGCGCCTCGGTGGCGTTTGCATCGGCCGGCGCGCGGTAGCGGAAGGTGCCCATTGCCTTGGCCACCACCGTGCCGCTGCCGTCGACCAGCTCGGCCTCGCAAAAGCACACTGAGCGCCCGCCGCCCGTCGCACGGCCGGTGGCAACCAGCCGGCCTGCCGCGGGGCGCATGAAGCCGATGTGCATGTCGATGGTCACCACTTCGCGGCTGTAGTCGATGCGGCTGAGCGCAGCATGTGCCATGGCGCTGTCGAGCAGCGTCATGACCACACCGCCATGGCCGCCGCCGTGGTTGTTGCACAGCTCGGGGCGCAGCTCGAGCGAGACGATTGCCTTGCCGTCGGCCGCAAAGTCGCGGCTGGCAGCCAGCAGTTCGAGAAAGGGCACATGGCGCTCCGGTCCCGCTACGGGGCGCACGGTCGATCCGGGTTGGGTGAGGATTTCGTTCATCGGGGCAAGGTTCATTCGGGTTTGAAGCCGACCTCGTCCAGCATCTGCTTCTCGCGTGTGTACTGGGCCTGTGCGTAGGCGCGGAACGCCGCGGCATCCAAAGGCCAGGCCGCAAGATCGAAGTCGCTCAAGAGGCGCTGGTAGGCCGGGTCTTCCATGCCCTTGCGCAGGGCGGTCTGCAAGCGGGCGGAAATCTTCGCATCGAGGTTCTTCGGCGCCACCAGCCCGAACGGCGACTGGATCACCAGGTCGTAGCCTTGCTCCTTCACGGTCGGCACAGCGGGCCAGCGCTTCAGCCGCTCTTCGGTGAAGGTGGCCAGCACGCGCACCTTGCCGCCCATTGCCATCGCGCCGAAGCCCGGGTCGCCCGACACGTCGAGGTGGTGGCCGATGAGCGCGGTGAGCTGTTCGTTGCCGCCCTTGAACGGAATGAAGTTGAACTTGACGCCCGCCGCGCGCGCCAGCCGCTCGGCATAGATGCGGTTGATGCTGGTGCTGCCGACATTGCCCCAGCTGATCTCGCCCGGGCGCTTCTTCGCATCGGCCAGCAGGTCTGCAAGGTTCTTCCATGGCGCATCGGCCGCCACGGCAATGCCAGTGGCCAGGCCGGCCATGCCGATCACATAGCTGAAGTCGGTCCGCGGGTCCCACGGCACCTTGATCATGTGCGGCTGGCGGATGACGGTGTTGTGCATCACGGCCAGCGTGTAGCCGTCGGCATCGCCCATGGTGGTGAGGCTGGCCGTGCCGGTTACGCCGCCTGCGCCCGCCCTGTGCGTCAGGATAAAAGGTTGGCCGATTTCATGCGAGGCGGCGTCGAGCATGGCGCGCACCACCGCGTCTAGCATGCCGCCCGGCGGAAAGGGAAGAATGACGGTGATCGGCTTCGACGGAAACTCCGCCGCCAGCGCCGTTGTGTGCCGCCCGAGTGCCGCCGCGCCGAATGCAGCAAGCGCACCGGCGCCGAGTGCCCGGCGTGTGAGCCCCGGAGAAGCGGAAGAAAAAGATGAGGTCTGCATGCTTGTCTCCTTGTTTTCGTCAATGCGTGGCGCGCTCGACTTCGGCAATGGCCTCTTCCTGCAGCAGCCGCCACAGCACCTTGCCGGTTTCAGACTTGGGAAGGGCGTTGCGGAACACCACGCTGCGCGGCACCTTGTAGGCGGAGAGCCGCTCGCGGCACCAAGCAGCAATGCCTTCCGCGTCGACCTGCGCGCCCGGCCTGCACACCACCAGCGCCCGCACGGCTTCGCCTTGGCGGGCATCCGGCAGGGCCACCACGCAGGCTTCGTGGACGGCCGGGTGCTGGTGAAGAAGGCCTTCAACCTCGGCCGGCCACACCTTGTAGCCGCTCACGTTGATCATGCGTTTGAGCCGGTCGCGCATGAAGAAGAAGCCGTCCGCATCGCGGCAGGCGAGGTCGCCGGTGCGAAAGAATCGCTTGCCGTCGCGCTCGAAGAAGGCGGCCGCATTGGCCTCCGGGTTGTTCCAGTAGCCCAGCATGAGCTGCTCGCCGTGCGTGACCAGTTCGCCGACTTCGCCGTCGGGCAGCGGCGCCAGCGTGACCGGATCGACGATGCGCGAATCGACTCCGAAGGCCGGCAGGCCCAGCGACAGCGTCTTGCCGTTGCCCGGCGGATTGCCGTGCAGGAACGAGGCCGTCTCGGTGAGGCCGTAGCCTTCCACGTACGAGATGCCGAAGCGCTCCCACAGCAGCGTGGCAACGGCCTGCGGCATCGGCGCGCCGCCGCCGTTGAGCATGCTGAGGCTGCGCAGGTCGCGTTGCGCGGTTTCGGGGTGGGCGAAGAAGTCGTTCAGCATGGCGGGCGGTGCGGCCCAGGTGGTGACGCGGTAGCGCTCGATGGCGCGGCCCGCGGCCGCCACATCCCAGCGCGGCAGGATCACGACAGTCGCGCCGTGCGAAAGGGGCATCAGCATCGCGTTCTGCAGCCCGAGCATGTGAAAGAGCGGCGCCACCGCGAGCACCACCGCCTCGGCATGCAGGCCGCGCCACAGGGCGGCGCCGTACGTCGAAGCCAGCACTGTGCGGTGCGTGTGCATGCAGCCCTTCGGGTGGCCCGTGGTGCCAGAGGTGTAGGGCAGCAGGCACAGGTCGGTGGGCTGCACGTCCACGTCTTGCGGCGGCGGTGCGTCGGCCAGTGCGGCGTGCCACGCCACCGCGCGGGGCACATCGAGCGGTATGCGTGGCGCCGTCACGGCATCGGGCACCGGCTGCGTGGGTGGGTGCAGCAATGCATCCGAATAGGTGTGCACGACGGCATGTGCGAGGCGCCCTTCGTGCAGCGCCGGAGCCACCGCCGCGAGCAGCTCCTGCGCCACGCAAGCCACGCGGGCGCCGCTGTCGGCGAGATAGTGCGACACCTCGGCCGCGGTGCTCATGGCATTGACTGGAACCACCACGCCGCCCGCATGCAAGATGGCATGGAACGCGACGACGAACTGCGGGCAGTTCTGGCTCAGCAGCAGCACCCGGTCGCCGCGGTTCACGCCTTGCTGCTGCAAGTGGCCGGCCAGACGCACAGCCTGGTCGCGCAGCGCGGCATACGTGACGGCGTTCTCGCAGAAGAAGATGGCGGGCTTGTCCGGAAAGCGAAGCGCCGCCGATTCGAGCTGCTGCCAGAGCGTGATGCGCGGCACGTGGATGCGCGCAGGCAGCCCGCGCGGCCAGTGCGGCGGCGGGGTTTCGGCGAGAGCGGGGCGGTCGGTCATGGGCGGCGGAACCTGTTCTTGCTGCATCGCTTCGACGTCAGGGCTCGATCGCGCGGGCGATGATTTCCTTCATCACCTCGTTCGAACCGCCGTAGATGCGGCCGACGCGCGCGTCTGCCCAGATGCGCGCAATCGGGTACTCGGTCATGTAGCCGTAGCCTCCATGAATCTGCACGCATTCGTCCGCCACGCGGCACAGTGCGTCGGTGGTCCACCACTTGGCCATGGCGGCGGTTGCGGCGTCGAGCTCGCCGCGCAGCAGGCGCGCCATGCAATCGTCGACAAAGCTGCGCGCAATGGCGGCTTGCGTCTGGCATTCGGCCAGGCGAAAACGGGTGTTCTGCAGGCTCATCAACGTGTCGCCGAAGATCTGGCGCTGCGTGGCGTAGGCCACGGTGTCGTCCACCGCGCGCTGCATGGTGGCAGCGGCGCCCACCGCAATGAGCAGCCGCTCGCGCGGCAATTGCTGCATCAGCTGAACGAAGCCGCGGCCTTCGGTGTCGCCGAGAAGGTTGATTGCCGGCACGCGCACATCGTCGAAGAAGAGTTCGACTGTGTCCTGGCCGCGCTGCCCGACCTTCTCGAGCAGCTTGCCGCGCCGGAAGCCCCGCAGGTCGGCTGTTTCCACCATCAAGAGCGAAACCCCCTTGGCCCCCAGCGCGGGGTCGGTCTTCACCGCCACGCACACCAGGTCGGCATGCAGGCCGTTGGTGATGAAGGTCTTGGCGCCGTTCAGCACGTAGCAGTCGCCGTCCAGCCGGGCCGTAGTCTTGATGCGCTGCAGGTCGGTGCCGGCGCCAGGTTCGGTCATGGCAATGGCGCCGACCATGTCCCCGGTGGCCATCTTCGGGAGCCAGCGCAGCTTTTGCTCTTCGGAGCCGTAGCCCAGCAGGTAGTGCGCGAGGATGCCGCTGTGCACATTGAGGCTGAAGCTGTTGACCAGTGCGCGGCCTTGTTCTTCGCAGATGACCGCCTCGTGCAGCACGCCGCCGCCACCGCCGCCGTACGCTTCCGGAATGCCGGGGCACAGCAGGCCGAGCTCGCCCGCGCGGCGCCAGATGGCGCGGTCTGGGTGGTGCTGCCGCGCCCATTCCTCCTGGCGCGGCACGCATTCGGTTTCGAAGAACCGGCGCGCGGTGCCGGCCAGCATGGACAACTCGGCGTCCATCCAGGGGCGGGCGGCAGTGGGCAGGGGCATTGCTCGCAACTCCGGCTCAGGGGCGGCCGCCGCCGCAGACCAGCACCTGTCCGCTGACATAGTCCGACTCGGGAATGCAGAACAGGTAGACAGCCCCCGCTGCTTCTTCGGCCGTGCCGCCGCGGCCCAGCGGAATGAGCGATTCGGCGTTCTTCAGGATCTGCGGGTTGACGCCGACCTTGATCTGGCGCCCGTCGATGTCGATACTGGCGTCGGCATTGGCGTCCGCTTCGGTCAACCGTGTCTTGATGAGGCCGAAGGCCACGCTGTTCACATTGACCTTGTAGCGGCCCCATTCCTTTGCAAGCGCCTTGGTCAGGCCGTTGATGCCCGACTTGGCCGCCGCGTAATTGGCTTGCCCCGCATTGCCGTAGACGCCGGAGGTCGAAGAGATGTTCACCACCTTGCGCAGCACCGGCGTGCCGGCCTCGGCCTCGCGCTTCGACGCTTCGCGGATGAAATCGGCCGCTGCGCGCAGGATGCGGAAGGGCGCGGTCAGGTGCACGGCGAGGATGTCTTCCCACTGCTCGTCGCTCATCTTCTGGATCACGTTGTCCCAGGTGTAGCCGGCGTTGTTAACGATGATGTCCAACCCGCCGTAGGTCTCGATGGCGGTGCCGACGAAACGCGCGCCGAAGTCGGGCTGCGTCACGCTTCCGATGCAGGCCACGGCCTGCCCACCGGCCTCGCGGATGGCGGCCACCGTTTCAGCGGCCGGCGCCTCGTCGAGATCGTTGACCACCACGCGCGCGCCTTCGCTCGCGAGCTTGAGTGCAATGCTGCGGCCGATGCCGCGGCCCGAGCCCGATACCAGGGCGACCTTGTCGTGCAACTTGTTCAACTTGTTCATGGGTTGGAGTGCGTTCGAGAAGATGAAGAGATCAGGGCAGGGCCACCACGGCGTCGCCCGTGAGCTTGACCTGGCCGTCCTGGTCGACGGTAGAGAGCTCGAGCCGTACGCGGCGCTCGCCGCCCGCTTCGAACTTCTCCGCCACGCGGCCTTCGCAGCGCACGCGGTCGCCCACATGCGTGATGGCCGCAAAGCGCACGCCGTAGCTGCGCAGCGCCGAGGGCGGCACCCAGTTGGTCAGCAGCCGGCCGAGCCAGGCCATCGACAGCATGCCGTGGGCGAACACGTCGGCCTGCCCGGCACTGCGCGCAAAGTCGATGTCGACATGAATCGGGTTGTGGTCGCCCGATGCGCCGCAGTACAGCGCGAGCATGAGGCGCGAAACGGGTTCGAGTTGCAGCGCGGGGAGGGTGTCGCCGACCTGCAGGCTGTCGAACCGGGGAGTGTGCGAGGTTGTTGAAGTCATGGTGATGCGGTTCAGACCCGTTCAGGCGTTGCGCAGCACGGTCACGGTGCGCAGTTCGGCCACGCGTGCATCGTTCTGGTTGCGCACCTGCGTGCGGCGCACCACAAACTCCAGCGCGCCGCCTTTCTTGTCGTAGATGTCTTCGATGCGCTGCTCGAAGCGCAGCGTGTCGCCGGCATGCGCCGGTGCGTGATACGTGAACTGCTGCTCGCCGTGCAGCAGCTTCCGGTAGTCCATGCCCAGCATATTGCGGATGGCGGCCGGATCGGGCGCGTCCATCTCCAGGCAGAACAGGAAGGTGGGCGGCACCAGCAAGCCCGGCAGACCGGCGGCGCGCGCGGCTTCTTCATCGACATACAGCGGATCGGTCTGGCCCGTGGCCTTGGCGAAGAAGCGCAGCCGGCCGGCCTCCACGCGCACATCGAAGGCGGGGAGGGTGTGGCCGATGAAGCTACGGTCGATCATGCGGCTGCCCCTCAAGCGCGCTGGTACAGCGTGACCACGCAGGCGCCGCCCAGCCCGAGGTTGTGCTGCAGCGCGAGGCGCGCGCCTTCCACCTGCCGCTGGTCGGCCTGGCCGCGCAGTTGCCAGGTGAGTTCGGCGCATTGGGCCAGTCCGGTCGCGCCCAGGGGATGCCCCTTCGAGAGCAAACCGCCGGAAGGGTTGGTGACCACGCGGCCGCCATAGGTGTTGTCGCCTTCGAGGATGAACTTCTCCGCCGTGCCTTCGGGGGTGAGCCCGAGCCCTTCGTAGGTGATGAGCTCGTTGGCGGTAAAGCAGTCGTGCAGCTCCACCACGTCGATGTCTTCGGGGCCGATGCCGGCTGCCTCGTACACCTGGCGTGCGGCGGCCACCGTCATGTCGTAGCCGACCACCTTGCGCATGTCGTGCGAGTCGAAGGTGCTGGGCGTGTCGGTCGTCATGGCTTGCGCGGCAATCGAAACCGTGGTGTCGATGCCGTGCCGACGCGCAAAGTCTTCGGAGCACACCACCGCCGCGGCGGCACCGCAGGTGGGCGGGCAGCACTGCAGCCGCGTCATGGGCTCGAACACGGTCGGCGCGGCCATCACCTCGTCGAGCGTGACCGTGTCGCGAAACACCGCCATGGGGTTGCGCGCCGCATGCTGGCGCGCCTTGACGGAGATGCGGCCGAAGGTGTCGGCGCGGATGCCGTGTTCTTTCATGTAGTCGCGCCCGGCGCCACCGAAGAACTGGGCAGCGCGCGGCGCGGTCGGGTCGAAGCCCTGCAGTGCCGTCATCTCTTCGGCGAAGCGCGCCATCGGCGAGGGCCGGTCGTCGTACGCGCCTTTCAGTGCGCCCGGCACCATCTGCTCGAAGCCGAGCGCGAGCGCGCATTCGACCATGCCGCTTTCGACGGCCTGCCGCGCCAGGAAGAGCGCGCTCGATCCGCTGGAGCAGTTGTTGTTGAGGTTGAACACGGGCACGCCTGTGAGGCCGACGCGGTAGATGGCGGCCTGGCCGGCGGTCGAGTCGCCATACACATAGCTCACGTAGGCCTGCTGCACTTCGGCATACGGCACGCGTGCATCGTCGAGCGCAAGGCGCGCGGCACGCTCGCCCATCACGAGGTAGGGCTCGCTCTTGCCCGGCTTGCTGAATGGAATCATGCCGACGCCGGCAACGATGACTTTGCGTTTCATGGTCTTTCCTGGATCAACGAATGGAAGGAAGGGGGAGGTCGCCTACTGCAGCTTGATGCCGAGCTGTTCGATGAAGGTTTTTTCGCGCGCCGTCTGTTCGGCGGCGTACTGCTGGTAGGCCGCGCTGGACATGTACAGGTCGGGCTGGTCGTAGAGCTCCAGCGCGCGCTGGTAGGTGGCGTCTTTCATCGCGCGATGGAATGCGTCGTGCAGCGTCTTCACCAAGGCCGGGTCCATGCCCTTGGGGCCGACGATGCCGACCGGCGAATTGACTGTGATGTCGTGGCCCATTTCTTTCAGCGTGGGGACTTGCGGCCAGCGCTTCAGGCGCTTGTCGCCCAGCGTGGCAAGCACGCGGGCCTTGCCGCTCTCGACCAACGCGCCCCAGCCGGGGTCGGAGATGACGTCGATGTGCCCGCCGAGCAGCGCGCTGGTTTCCTCGGCCATGCCCTTGAACGGAATGAAGTTGAACTTGAGGCCCGTGGCACGCGCCAGGCGTTCCATCGCAATGTGGCCACCGCCGCCCACGCCGGTCGAGCTGTAGCTGATCTGCCCCGGCCGGCGCTTGGCGTCGTCGAGCAGGTCTTGCAGTGTTTTCCACGGCGCGTCGTCGCGCACCACAAGGCCGTTGGTGTAGCCCGTGAGATTGATGATGTAGGTGAAGTCGGTCACCGGGTCGTAGCTCACCTTCTGCAGATGCAGCAGGCGAAAAAGCGTGGCCGGCACCACGGAGATGGTGTAGCCATCAGGTGCGGCGCTGCGCGCCATGGCCGCCGGGGCCAGCGTGCCGGCCAGGCCGGGCTGGTTGACCACGACAACCGTCTGGCCGATTTCCTTGCCCAGCGCCAATGCAATGGCGCGCATCTGCGCATCGGTTGCACCGCCCGCGGGAAAGGGCAGGATGAGCGTCACGGGTTTGTGCGGATACGCAGGCGGCTGGGCCAGGGCAGCCGGCGCTGCAAGGCACATGGCCGATGCGGCAAGTGCGCCGAGGGCCTGGCGGCGGGAAAGAGCGCGATACGTCATCTCTGTCTCCTGTCTTTTTCGGCAGCTGTGCCGCTGCCTGTGGGCGATCACCGGCGGTGGCCGGTGTCATGTCGAACCTTGCGAACTTCGCAGGACCGATGAGGAAAGTTTAGGGAGACGACGCAGTGCGGCCCATGGCCGAACCGATGATTCGGATTGGCACGTTCGATCAGCGTGCCGGTCCGGCGGGTTCAGTGCTCGCGCAGACGCGTGGTGCGGTATTCGCCCGGGGCCACGCCGGTCCAGTGCTTGAAGGCACGGTGAAAGGTGCTGGCTTCGGAGAAGCCGAGCCGCTGCGCAATTTCGACCAGGTTCAGCTCGGGCCGCGCCAGGTACTCGATGGCGGCATCGCGCCGCAGGTCGTCCTTGATGGCGCGGTAGCCCTGGCCTTCTTCGGCCAGGCGGCGGCGCAGTGTTTGCGGCGTAACGGCCAGCTGCTTGCCGACCGTCTCGAGCGAAGGCAGTTCATCGGCCAGTTGCCGCCGCAAGATGCGGCGGATGCGCTCGGTCATGCTGGTCTGGTCGCGGTACTTCACAAGCAGGCTGGCCGGTGCCTGGCGAAGAAACTCCTCCAGGCTTTGCTCGTTCTGCACCACCGGCAGTTCGAGCCAGCGCGCCTCGAAGCGCCAGCCGGTGCAGCCCGCGCCAAAACGCACCGGTGCCTGGAACAGCGCGGGCGCATCGCTGGCGCGCTCGTCTTGGTGCGGGTAGTCCACCTGCAGCAGCGGCACGCGCCGCGCAACCAGCCAGGAGACCAGGCCATAGGCAAGAAAAGAAAATGCCCGCTGCGCATAAGCCACCGATGCTGTGAGCGGCACGCGCGGCACCAACGCGAACGTGGCCTCGCCGTGCTGCACATGCAGGCGCGGCACGAAGTCGCTGAGCAGCAAACGGTAGTGGCGCAGGCCGAGCGTCAAGGCTTCTCCGAGCGTGCGGCAGCGGATGAGAAGGCGCGTGGCTTGCGCAAAGCTCCCCGTCGGCACCGGCTGGCTGCACAGGCCCCACAGCTCGTCGCGCAGGCGGTGCCGTAGCGCGAAGATGAGGGCCGCGAACTGGTCCTGCGTGACGCGGGAGAGCGGTGCATCGAGCAGCGCCGCCGAGATGCCGGCACGCTGCAGCAGCGCATCCACATCGGCGCCCCGCGCACGCGCACCGATCAGGATCTGATCGACGTGCTGGATGCCGATGGTGTGGCGCGTGCTGTGTGTCGGTGTGTGCCTGATGGCCATGGGCGTTCGAGGTGCGGCAGCGCCCCGTGCGGCGCACGCATGGCCGGATTCTAGGAGCAGCTGCACCGGGCGGCGGCGCGTGCTCAGCCCACCACGCCGCGCCGGCGCAGGTCGGCGCGCGCGGCCTCGTCGTGCCCCAGCGCGGTGAGCACTTCGTCGGTGTCCTGGCCCGGCGACGGCGCCGGCCGCTCGATGGAAAACTCGAAGCCGGTCATCCTGACTGGGCAGGCCAGCTGAGGCGCACCGCCTTCGGCGGCTGGCGGATGCACCATGCCGCGCGCGATGAAGTTTTCGTGCGCGAGCGCCTCTTCGAGCCGCAGCACGGGCGTGACGCAGCATTGCCGGCCATGGAACACGTCGGCCCAGTACGCGAGCGGCCGCGCTTCGATAAGGGCGGCCACGTCGGCACGCACCCGCTCGGCGGTCGCTCGATCAGGCGGCATGTGCATGGGCTTCAGGTCGGGTCGGTCGAGCACGTCGCAGAAGCGCTCCCAGAACTTGTGCTCGAGCGCACCGACGGACAAGTGGCGTCCGTCTTGCGTGCGGTACATGGCATAGCAGGGCAGCGCCCCACTGAGCTTGTCGAGGCCCGCGCGGCGCGTGGCGCCCTGCGTGGCCAGGGTGACCATCGGCACCAGCGCATGCGCCAGCACGCCGTCGGCCATCGAGATGTCGACATGGCGGCCGGTGCCGGTGCGCGCCGCATCGAACAAGGCTGCGAGGATGCCCATCACGGCATTCATCGAGCCGCCGAGCAGGTCGGCGATGGGCAGGTTGGAGAGGGCGGGACCGGCGTCGTCGCGGCCGATCTGGTCGCTGACGCCGCTCAGCGCGCAGTAGTTCAGGTCGTGCCCCGGCTCGTCGCGGTAAGGCCCGGTCTGGCCGAAGCCGGTGATGCTGCAGTAAACCAGCCGCGGGTTCACCGCCGAAAGCGCGGCATAGCCCACGCCCAGTCTGTCCATCACGCCGGGCCTGAAGCCTTCGACCAGCACGTCGGCGTTTTCGGCCAGCCGGTGCAACAGCGCCACGCCGTCGGCTTGCTTCAGGTCGAGCCG
The DNA here is from genome assembly GCF_029919115.1 of Variovorax paradoxus. Lineage (NCBI taxonomy): Bacteria > Pseudomonadati > Pseudomonadota > Betaproteobacteria > Burkholderiales > Comamonadaceae > Variovorax > Variovorax paradoxus. Next base: position 2,215,073 of record NZ_CP123990.1, on the reverse strand, counting down.
CATGGCTTTCTTGTTGCGCTGGACCATGGCGCGCAAAGCCGGTGCGGCGTAGTCGCCAAGGCCGGTGTCTTCGACCTTGAGCACCTCGGCGCCAAGGTCGGCCAGGTGCAATGTGCAGACCGGACCGGGCAGCAGGCGGGTCAGGTCGAGTACGCGAATGCCGGCCAGCGGCGGGCGCGATGCGCCGGTTGTCTCCATCGAGTTTTTCCTGGGTGAATTTGGAACGGGCGCGTTGCAGTCTAAAAACAGGTGCCTGGCGTGCCCATGGCACAAAGCCTGAAAGCCGTTGGCAGAAAGAATCATTTGCACACACGCTCCGGTCGGTTCAGCCACGCCGAGGGGGCCCTTCGGCAATCGCGAATGGCGCGAATGAGGCACAGCCGGCATGCTCGACGCAACCCATGCCGAACTCCGGCGATTTCAATGACTCAATGACGAATTCATCGACGACATCAAAACCGACCGGCACCGGCGTGCTGGCGCGCCACCAGGCGGAGCTGGACGCTGGCCGCTTTCTCATTCAGCGCTGCGGCGCCTGCCAGCGCGCGGTGTACTTTCCGCGGGTGCTGTGCCCCCATTGCGGCGCTGAAGAGCCCGCGCTGGTGGCACCTGCCGGCACCGGCGCCGTGTATGCCGTGACAACCGTGCGCCGCAAGCCCGAGGCCGGCGGCGACTACAACGTGAGCATCGTCGAGCTGGACGAAGGCGTGCGCCTGATGAGCCGCGTCGAAGGCATGCCGCCGGCCGACGTGCGCATCGGCCTGCGTGTGCGGGCGCGCGTGGTGGTGCCGCCCGGCGGCAGCGGCATGGTGGTTTTCGATGCCATCACGGGAGACGCTGCATGACCACGCTGAAGCAACTGCGCGGCAGCGCTGCCATCGCCGGCGTGGCCACCTACGGCTGCGGCGAATCGCCCGGCCATACCGACATGGAACTGCTGGCTGAAGCCGCGCGCCGTGCCGTGGCCGACGCCGGGCTGGCCATGAAGGACATCGACGGACTTTGCACCGCCAGCGCAAGCGCAACGATGTGGGCCATGCCGGTTGTCGAGTACCTGGGCCTTCGCCCGAGCTACATCGACAGCACCATGCTCGGCGGCTCCAGCTTCATCGCGCACCTGTTGCCGGCCATGCAGGCGCTGGCCAGCGGCCAGTGCAACGCGGTGCTCGTCTGCTACGGAAGCGCGCAGCGCACAGCCACCTTCGGGCGCCGCGAAGTGGTGGCAAGCCGCCGCTACCTCGACCCGCAGCCTTACGAAACGCCTTATGAGCCGATGCAGCCGCTCTCGGCCTATGCGCTGGCCGCGTCGCGCCACATGCACGAGTTCGGCACCACGCGGCGCGACCTTGCCGAAGTGGCGGTGGCCGCACGCGCCTGGGCGCGGCTGAACCCCGAGGCGTTCATGCGCGACCCGCTCTCCATAGACGACGTGCTGAACGCGCGCATGGTTTGCGACCCGCTGACCGTGCGCGACAGCTGCCTGGTGACCGACGGGGCGGGTGCCTTCGTGCTGGTGCGCGCCGACCGCGCGCGGGACTTGCCGCGCGAGCCGGTGCATGTGCTGGGCACCGGCACGGCCGTGTGGAACCGGCAGATTTCATCGATGCACGACCTGACGACGACGGCCGCGCGCGACAGCGGACGTGCCGCATTCGACATGGCAGGTCTCTCGCCGCGCGACATCGACGTGGTGCAGCTGTATGACGCCTTCACCATCAACGTGCTGCTGTTTCTCGAAGACCTGGGCTTCTGCGCCAAGGGCGAGGGCGGGGCCTTCGTGCGCGGCGGCGCCATTGCACCTGGCGGCCGATTGCCGGTCAATACCAACGGTGGCGGGCTGTCTTGCGTGCACCCGGGCATGTACGGCATCTTCGCGTTGATAGAAGCCGTGCGGCAGCTTCGCGGAGAAGGCGGCGACCGGCAGGTGGCCGGTGCCCGCACGGCGCTGGCACATGGCAACGGCGGCACGCTGTCCAGCCAGGCCACGGCAGTGCTCGGGCTCGCGCAAACGTTGTGATGAATGAAGGGCGTCAGCCGTATTCCGCGGCCAGCTCCGTTCGGCCCACCGGCGTGATCTCCCTTACCACCGCGCACTCGTAGTCTTCGAACGAACTGCACAGATCGAGGGGCGGAGAAATCTCCGCCTCGACGCAGCCAATCGCCTTCAGAACAGCGATGGCCTGGATCGCGTCCCGGTCCCGGATATGCACCGGGAGGCTGGCATGCTCGAGTTCGAGCAAATACTCAATGGGTCTGGGTGTTGCTGGCACTGTATGGAAATACTAGCCCAACAACTTCGGCTTGTGCTCAGGGTGTCACCCCAGTAACCGTGCGGAACACGCTACAAGAGGTGTCGGAAAACTCGCACCACTTTCGACTCAATGCGCCTTGGCATGGGTGCATTGGTATTAGCGGTGCAGCGATGCACCGCCGCAAATGGCGATGTCCTGTCCGGTAATGGCTGCGGCCGGCGCCGAGAGAAGAAAGGCGACCAGCGCGGCAATCTCCTCGGGCTGGATCAGCCGCCCGATGGGTGGCAGGCGCGGTGCGCTGCCCGCGCGCGCCGGGTCTTGCAGCATCGCGGTCTGCGTGGCGCCGGGCGACACCACGTTGATGGTGACGCCGCTCGCGGCCACCTCTGCCGCCCAGCTGCGTGCGAGCGCGACCAGCGCCGCCTTGGTGGCGGCGTATTGCCCGCGGCCGGGCATGCCTTGCGCAACACGGCTGCCGACGAACACCACTCGGCCGCTGCCGCGCGCGGCCATCGCGGGCACGAGTGCATCGGCCAGGCGCGTGGCCGCATCGACATGCAGCCGCCACATCAGCTCGCCGCCCGCATGGTCGAGCTGGCCCAGCGGGCCGACGCGCAGGACGCCGGCTGCATGCACCAGCGCGTCGGCGTCTTGCAAGGCGGCCGCGGCGCGCGCAATGGCTTCGGCGTCCGACAGATCCATCGCCATGTGAAGAAAGGCTGCATGCGACAGCGTAGGCGCCGCAAGGTCGAGCCCGCTCACACGCCAGCCTTGTTCCAGCAGATGCGAGGCAATGGCGCGGCCGATACCGCTGCTGCTGCCCGTGACCACCGCATGCGGCGCGGCCTTATTCGACACGGATGTTGCCCTCGGTGATGATTTTCTTCGAGCGCTCCATGTCGGCATGCTGGAACTTGACGAAGTCTTCGACGCTCCCGGGCGTGAGCAGCAGCCCCTGCGCGTTGAGCGTTTCGCGCATGTCGGTGCCAAGCGCCTTGTTCACTTCGGCATTGAGCCGCTGCGTAATGGCCGCAGGCAGCTTGGCCGGGCCCCACAGGCCGTACCAGCTGTAGAACTCGTAGCCCGGAATGCTTTCGCCCACCGTGGGCACGTTCGGCAGGCTGGTGGCGCGGTTGGCCGAAGTAACCGCCACCACGCGCAGCATGCCGCTCTTGTGGTACTGCAGCGAGCCCAGGATGGGGTCGATGAAGCCGTCGATCTGCCCGCCGATCAGGTCCTGGAAGGCCGGTGCCGTGCCCTTGTACGGCACGATGAGGTAGTCGAGCCCGCCCGCGCGCTTGAGCAGCTCGGTCGACAGGTGGCCGGCCGAGCCGATGGAGCCGACCGCGAAGGTCATCTTGCCCGGGTTCGCCTTGGCGTACGAAATGAGCGACTTGACGTCGGTGATCGGCAGGTTCTTGTTGATGGCCACCGACAGCGGCGCCTTGGCCACCAGCGCCACCGGCGTGAAGTCGCGCACCACCTCATAGGGCACAGACTTCATCGTCATCGGCGCCGTGGTGAAAGTCGATGCGTTGAACAGCAGCGTGTAGCCGTCGGCCGGCGCCTTCGACACCACGTCGGCGCCGATCACGCCGTTGCCGCCGGGCCGGTTCTCGACGATGAAGGGCTGGCCGGTCTGGTCGCCGAGCTTCTGCGCAAGCAGGCGCCCCACAGTGTCGAGTGTGCCGCCCGGCGGAAACGGAATGACCACGCGCACGGGCCGCGTGGGCCATGCTTGCGTCTGTGCAAAGCCGCAGGAAGCCGCGCCAAGCGCGAGAACCGCGAGCGTGGCGCGCAGGAAATGGTTGCGTTGCATGTCTCTTGTCTCCTTCTGGTTTTGTGGGGGAGGGCACCGGCAGTGCCGGGCCTCTCGTGATCAGCGCTTCGACAAACCGGCTTGCTGCACCGCGGCGCGCAGCGCCTGCATCTCGCGTTCATTCGGCGCCTCGGTCGGTGGGCGCACCGTGGCGTTGTCGAGCACGCCGGCCAGGAACATGCCGCCCTTCATGCGCGCGTGCGCTTCTCCGGTCGGTTCGCCGCCGCCGTACACCGCGTCTTTCAGCGGCGTGATGAGGGCCTGCACGGCCATGGCCTTCTTCAGGTCGCCGGACTTCACCGCATTCCACAGGTCGATGATCAGCTGCGGTATGAAGGTGGCGAAGCCGACCAGCGCGCCGTCCACGCCTTGCACCATCGAGGCCAGCAGGTATTCATCGTGGCAGGTGAGGATGGCCTTCGACGCATCGGCCTCGCGGATCGCCTGGATATCGCGGGCGTATTTGTTCATGTCGCGCTGGCCGACCTTGAAGGCCTGCAGGTAGGGCAGGCGCGCCAGCTCGGCCAGCAGCTGCGACGAGTAAGAGGCGCGCGTCCAGGCCGGGTACACATGGCAGACCAGGTCGAGTTCCGGTGCGGCGCGGTGAATGGCCTCGAAGTATTGCAGTGCATGGCCGGGCGTGAAGCCGAAGCGCAGCCAGTGGTGGGGCGGCATCACGTCCAGCGCCACGGCGCCGGCGGCCTGGGCGGCGCGTGCATGCTCGGCGGCGTCGGCCAGGCCCTCGCAAACGATGGACGAGATGACCGGCATGCGGCCGCGCAGCTCGTCAGCCACGATGCGGGTCACCTCGGCGCGTTCGGCCGGCGTGAGCGAAAACACCTCGCCGGTGTGGCCGTTGGTCATGACTGCCACCACGCCGTCGTGCCCCGCCAGCCATGAGGCGAGCTTGCGCAGCGCCGGTTCGTCGATGCGGTGGTCGGCCGTGAAGGGGCAGGAAATGGCGGGAATGATCCCGCGATAATTCGCGATGGCAGGCATGCTGTGTCTCCGTTGTGGTTCAAGGTGCAGGAATGGGTGCATCTTTTGCCGGCGGGGCATGCACCGTCCAATACTCGAATCGCATACAACTATTCAACCGATTGCGCAGCACATGGGCCCCGGCAACCGCCCCCTCGACCTCGAATGGCTGGAAGACTTCATTGCCCTGGCCGAGACCGGCAATTTCTCGCGCGCGGCCCAGGTGCGCTCCATCGCGCAGCCTGCGTTCAGCCGGCACATTCGTGCGCTGGAAGAGTGGGTGGGTGTCGACCTGTTCGACCGCAGCGCGCACCCCGCGGCACTGACGGCCGCCGGCAAGCGTTTTGAGCCGCTGCTGAAAGAGCTGCTGGCCGGCCTGGAAGCCGCCCGCATCAAGGCGCGCGCGGCACACGACATGGCCGCGGCCAGCCTGAGATTTGCCGCCACGCATGTGCTGTCGCTGACATTCTTTCCGCGCTGGTTGGGCGCCGTGGAAAGCCGGCTCAGCCTGGGGCCGATCCAGACCATCTCCGACAGCTCGCAGGCCTGCGAAGACCTGATGCAGCAGCGCCGCGTGCAGTTTGTGCTGTGCCACGGCCATGCCGGTGCACCGGGCCGGCTCGACGAAGGGCAATACCCGGTCCTGCGGTTGAGCGAAGACGTGCTGGTTCCGGTTTCCGCACCGGATGCCCAGGGCGTGCCGCTGCATGCGCTTGGCACTGCCCAGGCGCCTTCGGTGCTGGCCTACAGCGACGCATCGGGGCTGGGGCGGATCATGCGGGCAATACAGGACAGCGAGTTCGGCAAGGATTTCGCATCGTCGCTCTCGGTGGTTTTTACGGCGCACCACGCCGCGCTGCTCAGAACCATGGCGCTCGAAGGACGCGGCCTCGCGTGGCTGCCCATGAGCCTGGTCGCGGACGACCTGCGCAGCGGTGCGCTGGTGGATGCCGGCAAGGGCGCCTGGCGGGTGCCGGTGGAAATCCGGCTGTACCGCCAGGCTGCAAGCATGGCCCCGGTGGCCGAGGCGCTGTGGCAACTGGTGAACGAAGGGTCACTCACCCGCTAGTGGAGTGCCTGCCCGGGGCGGCTCGGCTCAGGCCACCGGCGAAATGAACGAGATCAGCCGTCCCATCCGCGCGATGAAATTCGACGTGACGATGAACTGCGGCTTCTCGCGCTTCACATACGGCTCGATCTCCGGCGGCGCATCGGCCGGATACGGAGAGGTGTCGTAGATGTCGCCCACGTGGCGGCTGCGGTACGCCGTGCCGGTGTATGGCGTCGTCGGGCCGTTGCCGCGGTAGGGGTTCACGATCTCCGGCACGGGCGCGGTCCAGTAGTTGCCGTCCACCAGCGCGGCCAGGATCGTCTGCACTTCCGATTCGGGCACCACCGGTGTCTTCAGCACCGCGCCTTCGAACAGGTCCGGAAAATCCACCTCTCGAACGGCGGCAAAGTACTTTGGCAGGGCCCTGGGCGTGGTGGCCCGCAGCGGCGACTTGGCGACCATGGCATCGATCTGCGGCTGCGTCATCGCGTTGAGTTCGTTCAGGCGTGTTTGCAGTGCGGCGGCGTTCACCGACCGGCCCGACGAATAGTGGCTGATCGTGTTGGTGATGTCCTTGTCGAAAAAGTACGCGCCGTTGTGAATGTTGGAGCCATAGCGGTGAATGAACAGCGGCTCGTTTGTGTCGAGCTCGATGAACGTGGCCACGTTGCGCCCGGCCAGCAGCGGGTTGAGGGTCGCGACATCGGCTGGGAGCTGGATCGATGGCGACTTCAGCCAGTCGATCGCCTTTTGCAGCTGCGACAGGTACTTCTTGTCGCCGGTGAGCGTGAAGTAGCCGAACAGCTGCTGGATGTTGGTCTGCGTGGTGTGCGTGGCCAGTGAGCGCGGCTCGTAGGAGCGCGCGCCGGCCGGAGCCCCTGCCGGGCGGCCGTTCGTTACGCGCGACAGGTGCTGAAGGCTCCAGCCCGACTGCAGCGGCAGCGCCGACGAGGTCCACTGCATGCGCTGCATGCAATCCATCGCCCGCGTGATGTTGGCCACCAGGTCGGTGCGGCCCAGCGTCATCACGCACATGGTCAGGAACTTGATGTTCTCGCCCATGACGTCGTCGTTGAAGGTCACATGCAGCGTGTAGTCGCTGTCTTCCATGCCCGCACGCGCGCCCGCGGGCAGCTGCTGCGGGTTGGGCAAGGGCATCGACGTGATCGCGTTCGGGTTGTGCGGAAAGCGCTGCGGCCAACCGCCATCTGCAATGCCGAACTGCGGGCCGAACTGCGCATCGGTGATGAACTTGATGGCCTTCTCGGTTGCGGCCTGGTAGACCGGGTCTTTCTTTTCCAGGTACATGCGCAGCATCAGCTGCGATGCGACGGCGGTCGTGGCGTCGTCGAAGGTGGCATTGCCGTAGTAGTGCTGGAACTCTTCGAGGCGCCAGCCGTTCATGCCGACGGTTTCGTACCAGTGCTGCAGCGACGCTTCGCCGGCGAAGTCGTAGATGTAGTTCCAGCCGCCCGAGCTGTGCTGGGCCGCGGCAACTGCCTTGGCGGTGCGGTCTGCGGCCTGGTAGAAGCGCTCGTCGCCGGTTGCGTGATAGGCATCGAGGTAGATATGGCCGATGGACGATGTGCCCGGTGGCTGCAGCCACAGCATGGTGCGCTTGGCTTCCATTTCGCCGAATGTCTGCAGGAGATCGGGCGAGTACGACCACACGTAGCCGCCTTTGTACGAAACCACTTCGTCCATGTAGGTCGCCGCGCGCTTGAGCCCCGCCGCGGCGGTGGCCTGCGGAGTCGGGGCGGGTGGGGGGGCAGGGGGCGGAGGGGGCGGCGGAACAGGAAACGGGAAGCTGGGCCCGTCATTGCCGCCGCCGCCACAGGCGGCAAGCGCGATGGGAGACAGGACCGAAATTGCAAACTGTCGACGTTTCATGGCATTTCCCTTTATTGATCGAATGTCCGGGGTTGGTCGGGGGGTCATCAGATGTCATACAACATCAGTTGTCATACGACGCGGCGCGCGGATTATTTGGGCAGCTTCAATGCTGCGTCAATCAGGAATTGCGGAGAAATTCGCTTCAAAGTATCACCAGTAGTTACATGGTTGTAGGACAACGTATGAGTCGATGGGTAGGGTTCCACCTTTTCTCACCATTGCGCCGAACGAATGCGAGCCGGTGATAGCGCCGTTGCGTCGGCACTGCCAATCCCGTAGGCTGACTGTCGGCGTCTACACGCGATGCCCGAGCCTGCGAGGCCGCCGGGCAAGCCTTCGGGGCGCCAAGGAGTGCATGCCATGCCAAGCCGATCGAACGGCCTCGCGGCCGAGATGGAAGCAGTGCGAACGTTGGCGCTCGTCGGGCCTGCCGCCGCCGGCAAAAGCTCCCTTGCCGAGGCGTTGCTGCACAAGGCGGGCGCCATCGGGGCGTGCGGCAGCATCGAGCGGGGCAGCACTGTCAGCGACCACGATCCGCTCGAGCGCCGCATGCAGCATTCGCTCAACGCATCGGTGATGCACCTCACGCATGCCGGCACGCGCATCCACTTCATCGACACTCCCGGCGGGCCCGACTTTCTGGGCCAGAGCCTGCCCGCGCTGGAGGCCGTGGAAACGGCGGCCGTGGTCATCAATGCCGCTGCCGGCATCGAGCCGATGGCGGTGCGCATGATGGAGTACGCGGCCTCGCGCCACCTTGCCCGCATGATCATCGTCAACCGCATCGACGCGCAGGGCATCTCGCTTGCTGGGCTGCTGGCTGATATCCAGGCGACCTTCGGCCGCGAATGCCTGCCGCTCAACCTGCCCGACGGAGTCAACAGGCAGGTGGTTGACTGTTTCTTCAACCGCTTCGGGCGGTCCGACTTCGGGCCTGTCGAAGCGGCACATCGGGCGCTCGTGGAGCAGGTGGTAGAGGTGGACGCCGCCTTTGTCGACCGCTACCTCGAAGAGGGCGACGTGGACCCGTCAGAGCTGCATGCGCCTCTCGAGCAGGCGCTGCGCGAAGGCCACCTGATTCCGGTTTGCTTTGTCTCGGCGCGCAGCGGCGCCGGTGTGGCCGAGCTGCTCGACATCATCGTCAAGCTGCTGCCCGACCCCACCGAAGGCAATCCGCCGGAGTTCTTGCTGGGCGAGGGCGCAGAGGCCAAGCCGTTGGAGGTCAAGCCCGACCCGTCGCTCCACGTGCTCGCGCATGTGTTCAAGGTCACGGTCGATCCCTATGTGGGCAAGATGGGCATCTTTCGCGTGCACCAGGGCACGCTCACGCGAGACAGCCAGCTCTACATCGGCGACGGCCGCAAGCCCTTCAAGGTGGGACACCTGTTCATGCTGCAGGGCAAAGACCATGTGGAGGTTTCGCATGCGGTGCCGGGCGACATCGTGGCGGTGGCAAAGGTGGAGGAGATTCATTTCGATGCCGTGCTGCACGACGCCGCGGAAGACAGCCACGTGCATCTGGCACCGCTCCCTTTTCCGGTGCCGGTGTACGGCCTGGCCGTGGAGCCCAAGCGCCATGGAGACGAACAGCGCGCGTGGGAAATCCTGGGCAAGCTCGCGGCCGAAGACCCGTGCCTGCGCATCGAGCATGTGGCGGCCACCAACGAGACGGTGCTCTACGGGCTTGGCGAGCTGCACCTGCGCATCGTGCTCGAGCGCCTGCGCGAGGTGTATCGCTTCGAGGTGCTGACGCGGCCGCCCCGCATTGCTTATCGCGAGACCATTGCAGCGCCGGCCGAAGGCCACCACCGCCACAAGAAGCAGACCGGCGGCGCCGGGCAGTTCGGCGAAGTCTTCCTGCGCATCGAGCCATTGGCGCGGGGTGCCGGCTTTCAGTTTGCCGATGAAGTCAGGGGCGGTGCGATTCCGGGCCAGTTCATTCCCGCGGTGGAAAAAGGCGTGCGCGAAGTGCTGGCGAGCGGCGCGATTGCCGGCTACCCCGTGGTCGACGTGCGCGTGGTGGTGTACGACGGCAAGCACCACAGCGTCGACAGCAAGGACATTGCCTTTGCAACCGCCGGCCGCAAGGCCTTCATGGCAGCCATCCGCGAGGCTCGGCCGGTCGTGCTCGAACCGATCGTCGAGATCGGTATCGACGTGCCCGAGCATTCCGTCGGCGATGTCACGAGCGATCTGTCTTCACGCCGCGGCCTGGTCACAGGTACATCGGACCTGGGAGTGGGCACCGTGAGCATCGGCGGCCAGGTGCCCATGGCCGAACTGGCCAACTACCAGTCGCGCCTCAACGCAATGACCAGCGGCCAGGGGCGCTACACCATTGCGCTGTCGCACTATGAAGCCGTGCCGCCAGGGGTTCAGCAAACGCTGATGGGGCAATACCGGGTGCACGAAGACGAGTAGCAGGCCACTGGCCGCGTGGGCCGCTCACCGGGTTCGCCGCTAACCTTGCTTGCGGTAGCCCAGCAGCTCGCTGACCGCGCGGGCTTCCTGCCGCACCGCGGTGGCAATGGGGCCGTCGATGGCGGGGTCGAAGCCACCTGTCGCTCCCAGTGCCGTCAGCACCGCGCACACGCGGCCCGCGTAGTCGTAGACCGGCGCTGCCACGGCGCTGATGCCGCGCAGGTAGGTGTCCTTCACGCTCGCGCAGTGCGCCTTCTGTACGTCGCGGCGCAGTTGTCCGATGGGGTCGGCCGCATCGAGCGTGGCGCGCATGTCTTCAGGCGATTCGGCGAGCTCCTGCTCGGCGAGCGCCAACACCCGCGACTCGTCGAGCAGGCCCAGGAAAGCGCGGCCCGTGGCCGACCAGAGGATCGACATCACCGAGCCGGCGCGCACGTTCACCGTGACAGGCAGGCCCGGCTCCTCGAAGCGAACGATGGTCGGCCCCTTGTTGCCCATGACGGCGACAAAGCAAGTGACCTCCAGCGACTCGCGCAGCCGTACCAGGCAAGGCTCGGCCGCGCGAATCGGGTCGGCCTGGCGCATGGCCGCCAGGCCGATCTGGATGGCCTCGGTGCCCAGGTAGTAGTGCTGCGAGACGGCGTCCTGCAGCACCAGTCCTTCCTCCATCAGGCTCGCAAGGTAGCGGTGCACCTTGGCCGGGCTTTCGGCGACATGGGCCGAAAGGGCGGTAAGGCTGCTGCGGCCGCCCAGGTGGGCGAGGCCCTTGAGCACCGCCATGCCCGTTTCGGCCGATTGCACGCGCTGTCGGCGCTCGCGGATTACGGGAGAAAGAGAAGAGGGCTCCGGGGCTTTGGTCATGTGCGCCTGATGTTAGTTGCTGGGGCTGAGCGGCAAGGGGAGCGTTCGGATACAGGGTTAGCCCTCAAGAATCATCATTACGCAATGCGTATGATATTTACGCAATACGAAACTACGCTAACTGGAGACTTTCATGAAAAACCGTCTTGCCCGCTGCCTCGCCGTTCTCTCCCTCCTTGCCGCGGCCGGCGTCAGCGCCCAGACCTTTCCGGCCAAGCCGATCCGCTGGCTCGTTCCCTACGCGGCAGGTGGCGGCTCCGACTTTTTGGCGCGCACGGTCGCGCAGACACTCTCCACCCAAGTCGGCCAGCCGGTGCTGGTGGACAACAAGCCCGGCGGCAACACTGCGCTGGCTGCGGCTGAAACAGCACGCGCACCGGCCGATGGCTACACCGTGCTGTCTGCCGACAACGGCACACTGGTGTTCAACCCGGCGCTGTACAAGTCGCTCTCGTACAGCCCCACCAAGGACCTGACGCCGGTTACGCTGATGGGCAAGTTTCCGATGATCCTGGTGGTCGGCGCCAATTCAGGCATTGCTTCGGCCAAGGACTTCATCGCCAAGGCCAAGGCAAAGCCGGGCGACGTGAGCTACGCCTCGGCAGGCGCAGGCAGCCCGCATCACCTGGCAATGGAACTGCTCAAGGTAGAGGCCGGCCTGTTCATGGTTCATGTGCCGTACCGCGGTGCCGCGCCGGCGTTGGCCGACGTGGTGGGTGGACAGCTGCCGGCCATGATGGTCGACCTGGCGGCCGGTGCCGGGTTCATCAAGGGCGGCAAGGTCCGTGCGCTGGCGGTGGCCAACCCCACGCGCCTGCCGCAGCTGCCCGATGTGCCCACCTTCGCCGAGCTCGGCTACAAGAACGTCGAAGCCGCGGCGCTGGTCGGCGTGGTGGTGCCCTCGGCCACGCCGCCTGAGGTGGTGAACACGCTCAATCGCCAACTGGTGGCTGCGATCAACGAGCCCTCTGTGCGCACGCGCATGATCGATTTTGGCGTCGAGCCAGTGGCCAACACGCCCGCCCAATATGCCGCGCTGCTGAAGAGCGAAACGGTGCGCTGGCACAAGCTGATTCGCGACCTGAAGATCACGCTCGACTGACGCGACCCGAGAGACCGCCCATGTCCGATACCGCCAATCTCCCGCGCTCGACAGGCTGTCCGGTCGCCCACGGGCCGCTGTCGTCCGAACGCACGCCCACCGGCTGCCCCGTGAGCGCGCGCGCCGCCGAGTTCGATCCCTTCGAAGACGGCTACCAGCAAGACCCGCCCGAATACGTGCGCTGGGCGCGCGAGAAAGAGCCGATCTTCTACAGCCCCAAGCTCGGCTACTGGGTGATCACGCGCTATGACGACATCAAGGCGGTGTTTCGCGACAACATCACCTTCAGCCCCTCGAACGCCCTGGAAAAAATCACGCCGACGAGCGACGAGGCCAACGCCGTGCTCGCCTCGTACGGTTTTGCGCTCAACCGCACGCTGGTGAACGAAGACGAGCCCGCCCACATGCCGCGCCGGCGCGTGTTGATGGACCCGTTCACGCCCGAGGCGCTCAAGCACCACGAGCCGATGGTGCGCGAACTGGCCCGCACCTATATCGACCGCTTCATCGACGACGGCAAGGCCGATCTGGTGGACCAGATGCTGTGGGAAATTCCGCTGACGGTGGCGCTGCATTTCCTGGGCGTGCCCGAGGAAGACATGGACACGCTGCGCAAGTATTCGATTGCGCACACCGTCAACACCTGGGGCCGGCCCAAGCCGGAGGAGCAGGTGGCCGTGGCGCATGCGGTCGGCAACTTCTGGCAGTACGCCGGCAAGGTGCTCGAAAAGATGCGGCAAGACCCCGACGCGCCCGGATGGATGCAATACGGCATCCGCAAGCAGAAGCAGCACCCCGAGGTGGTGACGGATTCGTACCTGCACTCGATGATGATGGCCGGCATTGTGGCCGCGCACGAGACCACGGCCAATGCCACTGCCAACGCGGTGAAGCTGCTGCTGCAGCACCCCAAGGCGTGGCAGGAGCTGTGCGAAGACCCGAGCCTCATTCCCAACGCGGTGGAAGAGTGCCTGCGGCACAACGGATCGGTGGCCGCGTGGCGGCGCCTCGTCACCAGGGACACGCAGGTGGGCGGCGTCGATCTGCCGGCCGGTTCGCGGCTCCTGATCGTCACTTCGTCGGCCAACCACGACGAGGCGCATTTTGCCGATGCCGACCTGTTCGACATCCGCCGCGACAACGCGAGCGACCACCTGACCTTCGGCTACGGGTCGCACCAGTGCATGGGCAAGAACCTTGCGCGCATGGAAATGCAGGTCTTCCTCTCCGAGTTCACGCGGCGGCTGCCGCACATGCGGCTTGCGCAGCAGCGCTTCACCTATGTACCGAACACCTCGTTCCGCGGGCCCGAGCACCTGTGGGTCGAGTGGGACCCTGCGGCCAACCCGGAACGCCGGAATCCGGCGCTCCGCGAGGCGCAGTTGCCGGTGCGCATCGGCGAAACCTCGCGGCATGCCGTGTCGCGGCCCGTGGTGGTGGAGCGCGTCACGCGCGTGGCCGAGGGCGTGGTGAAGCTGCGCCTGGTGTCACCCGACGGCAAGCCGCTGCCGCGCTGGACCGCGGGTTCGCACATCGATGTGGAATGCGGCTCGCCCGAGCTGTCGCGCCAGTATTCCCTCTGCGGCGACCCGGACGATGCCGGCGCGCTGGAGATTGCGGTGCTGCACGAGCCCGAGGGCCGCGGCGGCTCTGCCTGGGTGCACGCGCAAGTGAAAGCCGGCGACCGGCTCCGCATTCGCGGGCCGCGCAATCACTTTCGCCTCGACGAGTCGCTGAAGAAGGCGATCTTCATTGCGGGCGGCATCGGCATCACGCCCGTGAGCGCAATGGCGCGCCGCGCGAAGGCGCTGGGCATCGACTACGAGCTGCACTACAGCGGCCGCAGCCGCAGGCACATGGCCTTTCTCGACGAGCTCGCGGCGTTGCACGGGGAGCGGCTGCACGTCTATGCGCGCGACGAAGGCCGGCGCTGCGATCTGCCGTCGCTGCTTGCCGAACCGGTGCCTGGTGCCCAGGTCTATGCGTGCGGTCCGCTGCGGATGCTCGAGGCGCTCGAAGGCTGCTGCGCCGCATGGCCCGAAGGCGCCTTGCGCGTCGAGCATTTCGAATCGACGCTGGCCACGCTCGACCCTTCGAAGGAACATGCGTTCGAAGTCGAGCTGAAGGATTCAGGCCTGGTCGTCACGGTGCCGCCGCACCAGACACTGCTGTCCGCCTTGCGCGCGGCAAACGTCGATGTGCAGAGCGATTGCGAGGAGGGCCTTTGCGGTTCGTGCGAAGTGCGGGTGCTGTCCGGCAACGTCGACCATCGCGACATGGTGCTGACCCGACCGGAGCGTGAGGCCAACACGCGGATGATGGCCTGCTGTTCGCGTGCTTGCGAGGGGCGGCTGGTGCTGGAGCTCTAGGCAAGCAAGACTCGGCAACTCAGCCCCGGCGGAACATCGTTCGTCGCGTGTTCCGGAAAGCCGGCCGGACCCTTGCACTCCACGCCGTTGCGCGAACGGCTAGCCATGCGGGGCTGCCCAGGGCGTCTGGACTCGCGAGGTCGTAGCAAGCGTAGTAGCGCGGAGAGCCCGTTGCGTCGAGGTAGCGCGCTGCGCGTACCGTTCCGGGAACGGAAGCCAGGCCAGGCAGATGCTCCTGTGCATACCAGGCGTTCAAGTCGTCTTCGTGCCCCGCCAGCACATCGGTTTCGACGATGTAGTGATAGGGCGCGCCCTGGCCCGCAGACGCGCCATCGAGCATCTGAAGGCACCGCAACCGGTGCCGTGATGTGCCTGACCCCGTGGCATGCCTTTCCAGATCGGCGCCGTCCGGTGCGTACACGTAAGTCCAGGGGCCTTCCAGCGACTGCCAGCATTGCGTGCCGGGTGCAAGGTGGACGGCGTCAGGCAGCGCGCCGGTCGCGGCATCATGCTTGAAAAGCCAGAGATCTTTCATTTGCCGCTCTCCTCAGTGCGCGACATTGAGCGCCACAAGCAGGCGCGACACCATGTTGTACGCGGCAACGGTGGCAACCACCTCGACCACGCCCTTCGGGTCGAAATGCTGCTGGACCCTGGCCATGAGCGCATCGGGCACCTTGATGTCGCGGGTCATCGCATCGGTCAGCTCAAGAGCAAGGCGTTCAAGAGGCGCAAATACGTCTGCAATCGAAGCGTCTCGGACGGCGTCGATCTTCTCCATGCTGAGGCCCGCCTTCTGCGCATGAGGCACGTGGGCGTCGAACTCGAAGCTGGCGCCGTTGAGTACCGCCACGCGAAGAATCATCAGCTCGCGAAGATCGGCGGGCACGCCGGTCTGGTTGCGAACCGCGGTAAGCATGCGTTCCCAGCCGGATGCGATCGGCCCGCTGTTGAGCAGCACCTGATAGAGCAGCGACACGCGGCCGCGCTCGGCCATGATTCGGGCTTCGACTTCGGCCAGTTCAGGCCGCGTGCCTGGCTGAACGAGAGGAACACGAATGGAGGTGTTAGTCATCATTCGGCCTTGATGTTCTTGGCGCGCACCAGCTTCGCCCATTTGTCGGAATCCTGCTTCTGGATGGCCGCCAGTTCCTGGGGAGTCGATCCGACGGGCTCCGTACCTGTCTTCAGCAGCTTCTCTCGCACGGCAGGCTCGGCCAAGGTGTTGCGCACCGCCTTGTTGAGCGCCGCAATCATGTCCGGCGGCGTCTTGGCCGGGGCAAAAAGGGCGTACCAGTTGTTGGTGTCCACGCCGCGGATGCCTTGCTCCTCGAGCGTCTTCACGTCAGGCAGGGAAGGGTGGCGCTTGCTCGATGCAACGCCGAGCGCCTTGAGCCTGCCGCCTTGCAGATGCCCGAGCAGGCCCGGCACGTCGCCGAAGAAACCGCTGACCTGCCCGCCCATGAGGTCGGCGATCGCGGGCGCGGCACCCTTGTAGGGTATGTGGAGCAGCTTGGCGCCGGTCGAGTCGGCCAGCTGCTCGATGGCCAGGTGAGGAATGCTTCCCGTGCCCGACGAGCCCATCGGCGTCGGGTCGGCCTTTTTCTTGGTTGCCGCGACAAATTCCGCCGCGTCCCTGGCCGGGTTGCCTTGCTGCGCGACCAGCAGCTCGACGTTGTTGACGACCAGGGAGACCGGCGCAAAGTCGCGCTGCATGTCGTAGGGGAGCTTGTCGTAGAGCGAAGAGTTGATGGCCGCCGCCCCGACGCTGGTGAACCACAGCGTTCCGCCGTCGGGGGCCGACTTCATGACATCGACCGCGCCGATCGCGCCATTGGCTCCGGGCTTGTTGTCGATGATGACCGTGCGCCCCAGCTCTTTGCCCAATTGCTCGGACATGGCGCGCGCGACGGCGTCGACTGGACCTCCGGAAGTGAACGAGACGACGATCCGCGTCGTCTTGGGTTGGGCGTGGGCGGTGGCCGCCAGGGCGGCGGAAAGAGCGACGGTGAGCAGATACCGTTTGACCATTGTGAATGTCTCTCTTCGTTCTGTTGGGTTGGCTGCTTGATCGTTCAGTCGCAGCGCGCCGTCATGCCGCCGTCCACGACGAGCTCGGTGCCCGTGATGAACCGGGCCTCGTCGCTGGCGAGATACAGCACCGCACTGGCGGTGTCGCGGCCGTCGCCCATGAAGCCGATCGGAATGCGCTTCTGGCGCTGGGCCAGAAGGGCTTCGACGTCGCCGCCCGCACGCTGCTTGGCCAGACGGGTCTCGACCATCGGCGTATGCAGCTGGCCGGGCACGACGCAGTTGACGCGCACGCCTTGCGCGGCATGCTGCACCGCCACCACCCGCGAGAGATGAATCACCCCGGCCTTGGTGGCGGCGTACGCGACCTGCGCGCTCCCGGTCCACCGCAGGCCCGAGGTGGACGCGATGTTGACGATGGCGCCGGCCCCTTTGGCAAGCAGGGTCGGCAGCACATGCTTGCAGGTGAGGAACACGCTCTTCAGGTTGATGTCGACCTGCGAGTCCCACACCTCTTCGGAGAGCTCGACGGGGCCCCCGGCAGCGGAGCCGCCGACGTTGTTGACCAGGATGTCGATGGTCCCGTAAGTCTTCACGCATGCCGCAGCCATGGCGGCAACGCTCTCGCTGCTGGTCACGTCGCACACCCAGGGCGTGATGGAGTCGCGCGCTTCGCCGGCCAGTTCAAGCGTTTCGTCCAGCCGCGCGCGGTCGCGGTCGACCGCCAGCACCTTGGCGCCTTCCTCCGCGAGCCGCACCGCAATGGCACGGCCGTTGCCCCAGCCGGCGCCAACGCATCCGGCGCCCGTGACTATTGCAATCTTGTCCTTGAAGCGAAGGCTCATGTGTTGTCTCCGAATTGATAAAGGCGTTCAGGGTTGTGCACCAGCAGCGCGTCGCGCGCGGACGGCGTGGGCGCGATCTTTGCGATGAGATCGACCAGTTGCTGCTCGTCGGGTACCGGCCCTGCGTGGTTGGGATGCGGCCAGTCGTTGCCCCAGACCACCCGGCTGCCGAACTCCGCAACCAGCATCCGCGCGAACGGTTGGGCATCGGCATAAGGCGGACCTAGCCGCGTGATGCGGTCCATGCCGCTCACCTTGACCCAGAAGCGCTCATCGGCCATGAGCTTCAGCAAGGCCTGGAAATAGGGCTGGTTCACGCCGAGCGCCGCGTCGATGCGGCCGATATGGTCCATCACCACGGGCGTGGGGCAGCGCCGCAATGCCGGTCCGAGCTCAGTCAGCAAAGCAGGGTCGCCGTGAATCTGCAGGTGCCAGCCGAGCGACGCGAACCGGCCCGCCAGGGACAACACATCTTCAATGGGCGTGTGCCGTCCGAGGTGCCCCATGAAGTTGAAACGGACACCGCGAAAGCCCGCTGCATCGAGACGTTTCAGCTCGGCGTCCTCAACGTCGGTCGGCAGCAGCGCGATGCCGCGATAGCTCGCCGGGCGGGAGGCGACGGCATCTTCGGTCGCGCGGTTGTCAAAGCCGTGGCAGGCCGACTGCACGACCACGCAGCGTTCCAGGCCGAGGCTGTCGTTCAGCGCATACAACTGCTCCTTGGGAGCATCTTCCTTCGGAACGAAGGTCGCATCGGGTGCGTAGGGAAAGCGCGCACGTGGCCCGAAGACATGGCAGTGGGCGTTGCACGCGCGCGGGGGCAGGGTGGTTGTCATGGCGCCAGTGTCGCGAAGCCACTGCGCCCTCGTAAGGACATTGCTTCTATATCAGCTATGCTGATTGGCTATGGAACTTCGCCAGCTGCTCTACTTCGTGACCGTGGCGGACGCGGGCAGTTTCAGCCGCGGCGCCGCAGAACTGAACCTTGCGCAGCCCAGCCTCAGCAGGCAAATTGCATTGCTGGAAGCCGATCTCGGGCAGCGCCTGCTTGTAAGAACCGGGCGCGGCGTGTCCCCCACCGAAGCGGGCGATGCCTTGCTCGTCCATGCGCGGGCAATGCTCGACATTTCGCGGCGAGCGCGAGACGAGCTTCAGGAAATGGATGAAAGCCCCGGCGGCCGGATCATCGTGGGAATGCCGCCGCGGGTGGCACTGGGTCTGAGCACACCGCTGGTCCAGAGGTTTCGCGAACGGTTTCCGCGCGCGGTGATTACGGTGCTCGAAGGGTTGAGCGTCGCGCTTCGGGAGTCGCTCCTCGCGGGCAAGCTCGACCTGGCACTTCTCTTCGACCCGGCAACGTCGCCGCAGCTCGCGTTCCAGCCGCTGATGCGCGAAAAGCTCCTGCTGGTTGCGCCGCCCAAGAGCAAGCTGCCGCCGCGGGTCGGCCTGGCCGCGCTTGCCAACTACCCGATGGTGCTGCCGAGTGCCCCCAACGCAATCCGGCATCTGCTCGACTCGGTGCTTGGTTCACGCGGCATCCAGCTGAAGGTGCTCGCCGAGGTGGGCGCGGTTCGTACCGTCATCTCCCTCGTGCAAACGGGCGTGGGCTGCACCGTGCTTCCCGAGAGCGCGCTGGGCTCGCCTGGCGACGAACTGCTGCCCCGTGCGCCCATCGGGCCACCAGCGATCTGGAATGCGCTGGTACTCGCCACTCCCAAGGCGCGCCCCGCAACCCGGCTCACCCGAGGGACAGCGCAACTGCTGCAGGAACTGGACTTTCGCCAGCGCTATTGACCAGAAGAGACGGAGAGAGGGGCATAGCCGCCAGGCATAGCTGATATAGGTTCCATGCCCTTACCGGTGATGGCAGTGCCGGGGAAACTCGCCTCCATGTCCACCGAAACCCAAACAAATCCGGCGCGTACGGCGCCACTGCAGCGCAAGCTCATCGCGTATCGCTCGCCCCCTTCGGGTGCAGAGGTGCAGATCGAATTCAGCGACGAAGGCCGAGGCCCGGTCATCTGCATTCTTCCGTCGCTTGCACGCTCGGGACGTGACTACGACGAAGTCGCCGCCAAGCTGGCAGCCGCGGGGTTCCGCGTGTTGCGCCCCGACCCTCGAGGCGTGGGCTCAAGCCGCGGCCCCATGGAGAACTTGGACCTTCACGACTTTGCCCGCGACGTCGCCGCGGTGCTCGACCATGAGGCAACCGGCCGCATCGTCGTCGTGGGGCATGCGTGGGGCAGCCAGCCGGCGCGCACCCTCGCGGCCGATCGTCCCGACCTGGTGCGCGGCATCGTCATGGCCGCGGCCTCCGCGGGAAAGCTTTCTCCGGGGTCCACCGAAAAGCCGTATAGCCGGCTTCGTGACGAGATCGACGGAGCCGGCGACCTGAGCCTTCCAATCGAACGGCGGCTGGAATGCCTTCGCAAGGCTTTCTTTGCACCGGGCCATGACCCGGCCGTATGGCTCGATGGCTGGTATCCCGCGGCACACCAGGCACAGGGCAGGGCGCGCGAGATGACGCCGGTCGATGACTATTTCTCTGGCGGTGACAGCGTGCCCATCCTGGACCTGCAGGCTGAGCACGATGCCGTGGTGATCCCGAATGTCATGAAGCCATATCTGGGCGACCGGGTCACTGTGCAGGTCATTCGCGATGCGGGGCATGCCATGGCCCCAGAACAACCGCAGGCGATGAGCGACGCCATCGCGGTCTTTGCCCGCGCGATCTATTCCGCGTGACGCCCTATCTGTTCAAGGCCATACAAATCCAAGGAGACGCTCCATGTTCAAGAAAACTGCTTCGTTCGCAAAATTCGTGTTGCTGGGCGCCGCCTTCGCAGGTGCCCAGCTATGTGCGGCAAGCGAATACCCGAACAAGCCCATCAAGATGGTCATTCCCTACACGCCGGGCGGATCGATCGATACGGTGGGACGCATGGTTGCCGACCAGTTGCAGAGGCAGTTGGGCCAGCCCATCGTCATCGAGAACCTGCCCGGCGCCTCGGGTGTGCTCGGTTCGTTGAATGTCAAGAAGGCCAAGGCCGACGGCTATACCTTGCTGTTCAACGCATCGAGCCAGGTCTACATGCCCCTCGTGGTGGCAAAGAAGACCTACGACGCGGAGCAGGACTTCACGCCTGTCGGGCAGATCGGCTATGTGCCCCTTCTCGTGGCGGTAAACAACGATGTTCCCGCAAAGAACCTCGGCGAGTTTGCCGCGCTGGTCAGGGCCAACCCCGGCAAATACACCTGGGCGACCTCGGGCCTGGGAACGACCAGCCACCTGAGCGAGGAAATGATCAACCGGGCGCTGAAGCTCAACATGGAAATCATCGCCTACAAAGGCGCGATTCCGCAGTTGACGGACGTGGTTGGTGGCCACGTGTCGGCGGCGGTTTCGCCGATGCCCGGCGTGCGCTCGTTCGTGCAGGGCGCACGCTTGCGTGCGATAGCCATTACCAGCAAGACCCGCGTTGCCAGCATGCCAGACGTACCCACCGTGGCCGAGAGCGGCATTCCTGGTTTCGAACTTCTCTCCTGGTATGGCATCTGGGGGCCGGCAGGCATGCCAGAGGCCGTGACGAACCGGCTCAATTCAGAAATTGCCAAGGCGGTCGACACTCCCGCGCTCAAGGCCAAGTTCACGGAGCTTTCCTTCGTTCCCGCCAAGTCGAATCCCGAGCAGTTCAGGAAGCTCATTCGCGAGGACCTTTCGAAGATAGGCCAGGCGGTGAAGGAAGCCAACATCAGGATCGATTAGCAGGAACTAGCGAGCGCGGCCTTCACATCCGCCGAAAGCGCGAGCAGCGGGCCTGCGAGCATCGCCTCGGCCTCGGCAATATCGGCCTTTGTGGTGATGCTCACGTTCAGCACGTAGACAGGCCGGCCTTCCGCCACGAGCGGCGTGGCAAGGGCAACCACCTCCGGTTGCCAGGCCGCCGCGCAAAAGCCGCGCTCGGCCACGCTTCGGGCCGCGCTCCGGATCTCGTCGCGAATCCGGTTCCAACCGCTTTCGCGCCTTTCGCGGAACTGCGCCATGAGGGCACGCCGCCTGGGCTCTTCGGCGACCGCCAGGTAAGCCCGGCCGAGCGACGTGAGCTCCATTGGCACCCGCTGGCCCGCAACCACGTTGCGCAGTGAAACCTTGCGGTTGTAGCGCACCGATTCGAGGTAGACCATCTCGTCGCGGTCCGCGACAGCCAGGCCGACGTTGATGCGAAGCTTTTCCGCCAGGTTCCGCATCAGCGGAGCAACCGTGTTCAACACCGGGGAGCCGGCCCGCATGGCGTGGGCAAAGCTCAGTACCGGCGCCGCAAGCCGGTAGGCCCGAAGGGTGCGGTCGTGCTCGAGCATTCCGGACTCGACCAGCGTCTGGGTCAGGCGGCTCACGGTAGCGCGCGAAAGCCCGGTGCGCTCGGCGATGTCTCCGTTTCCCAGCAGATCGGCACCGGGCCTGAAGGCCCGAAGGATCTCGATTCCGCGCTCCAGCGAGCGGTTGAGCGTCGGCTCTTCGAAATGTTGGCGTCTGGCGAGCGTGGGCACGAGTTTCAGGACTGAAGGAAAGGGCTCCAGTTTAATTCCACTGCTTGGAAATAGGGGGCTGCGCGAGACGCATTGAAAACCTAAGCTCGATGCACTCGATGAGAAGACCGATCCGCCATCGATCCTGCTTCTTTCCGCCCTTATTCCAATTGGAGACAACCATGCAAAAACGCCTGCTCTGGGCACGCCTCAGGACCGCCCTGGTTCTTTTCTCGACCGCAGCGGCAGCCGCGACTGTTTCGATGGCGGCGCTCGCAGCCTTTCCCGACAAGCCCGTCAAGATCGTCGTGCCGTTCGCACCCGGCGGCGGCACCGACCTTGTCGCACGGACCATGGGCATTGCGATGGGCCAGGAGCTGGGCCAGCCCATCATCATCGACAACAAGCCTGGCGCCGGCACGATCATCGGAACGGACGCGGTGGCAAAGGCACCGCCCGACGGCTACACGCTGGTGATGGCCACCGTGGCGCATGTGGTGAACCCCAGCATCCAGAGCAAGCTGCCCTATGACCATGAGAAGGCCTTTGCACCGGTCATGCTCGTCGGGGTGTCGCCGAACGTGCTGGTGGTGCGGGCGGAAAGCCCGCTCAAGTCGGTGCAGGACGTCATCAACGCCGCCAAGGCGAACCCGGGAAAGCTGTCGTTCGCATCGCAAGGCGCGGGAACCTCGGCGCACCTTGCCGGCGAACTGTTCAGGAACCTGACGAAGACGAACATCACCCACATTCCCTACCGCGGTGCCGGTCCGGCCATGAACGATTTGATGGGCGGCCAGGTGGATGTCATGTTCGCAACCGCCGCGGCGGTGGGCACCTTCATCGAAAACGGCAAGCTGCGCGCGCTCGCGGTAACCACGGCCACGCGATCACCGGCCCATGCCCTTGCCAAGGTGCCGACGATTGCCGAAAGCGGCGTACCCGGCTACGTGGCCGACAGTTGGTACGGCCTGTATGCGCCGGCAGGCACTCCCGCAGATGTCGTCGCGCGCCTGAACGCTGCGGCCAGGAAGGCCGTGCAGACGGAGGCCTTTCGCAAGCGCGTGGAAGGAGAGGGCCTTGTGATCAACGCGGGCTCGCCGGCGGACTTCGACAAGTACGCCAAGGGCGAGGAAGCGCGCTGGCGCAAGGTCGTCAAGGAAAACAACATCACCAACGAATGAATGAACAAACGAATGGAGGAACGGCGAAATGACTGATGAACAACTGATCGAGCTCGAAGTTGCAGCCGGCATCGCCACCCTGTGGCTGAACCGGCCCGAAAAGCGCAATGCCATGAGCGACGATATGCGGACGCAATTCATCGCGGCGCTGGAGCATGTGGCCAACGACAAGTCGATTCGCGCGCTGGTGCTCACGGGGCGCGGCAAGGGCTTTTGCGCCGGCGGAGACGTTGCCGGCATGGAGCGGCGCATGCAGGCTCCGGCGGGCGAGGTCGGCTTCAATGGCTGGAGCCGCCAGCAGCGCGTGCACCACACCCAGTCGCTGCTGCACACCATGCCCAAGCCGACGATCGCTGCGGTCAATGGTGCGGCATCGGGCCTGGGGGCGGACACGGCGCTGGCGTGCGATTTCATCATCGCTTCCGATGCGGCAAGCTTCACGTGGTCGTACATCAATCGCGGCATCGTTCCCGATGGCGGCGGCATGTACTTCCTGCCGCGCCGGGTCGGCCTCTCGAAAGCCAAGGAGCTGATCTTCAGCGGCCGGAAGGTCGAACTCGAAGAGGCCATCGGCCTCGGCATTGCCGATCGCCAGACGAGTGCCGAAACACTCGTTGCCGATGCGCAGCGCTGGGCGGCCGAGATGAGCAAGGGATCGGCCACCGCGCTGGCCCTTGGAAAGACGATCCTCAACCAGAGCTTCGAACTCTCCGCGCACCAGGTGTTTGCACAGGGAAGCCAGGCGCAGGGCATTTGCTACACCAGCACAGAGCACCGCGAATCGGTGATGGCCTTCCTGGCCAGGAGCAGTGCAAAGAACGGGATGACGAAATGACTGAGATGAACGCCATCGCCAGGCTGCTCCAGCCGCGCAGCGTTGCGGTGATCGGCGCATCGGCGGATGCGGCCAAGACCGCCGGCCGGCCCGTGGCCTATTTGCGCAAGCACGGATTCACGGGCGAGATCTACCCGGTCAATCCGCGCGTCGACTCCGTCGGCGGCCTGGCCTGCTACCCGGACATCGCCTCGATTCCCGGCACACCCGATGTGGGCATCGTGCTGCTGGGCGCGGAGCGGGCGCATCAGGCTGTGCGCGAACTCGCGGCCAAGGGCACGGCCGCGGCCATCGTGCTTGCCAGCGGCTACACGGAAACCGGAGAGGAGGGCGCACGGCGCCAGCAGCAACTCATCGAGGCGGCGGGCGGAATGCGCATCCTCGGTCCCAACACCATCGGACTGGTCAATCTGACCGACAACATCGTGCTTTCTGCCAGCGGCGCACTCGAGATGGACCACTTTCCGGTCGGCGGCATCGGCGTGGTCTCGCAAAGCGGAGGCATTCTGGGTGCGCTGCTTTCGCGTGCTGCGGCTCGCGGCATCGGCTTGTCGAAGTTGATCTCGACCAGCAATGAAGTCGATCTGGACCTGGCCGATTTTGTCGACTACCTGGCCGACGACCCGGGCACGAAAGTCATTGCCCTGTACGTGGAGAGCGTCCGCAACGCCGAGAAATTTCGGGCCGCTGCATTGAAGGCGGCTCGCGCGGGCAAACCGGTGGTGGCATTCAAGATCGGCCGTTCCGAGGCCGGTGCCAAGGCTGCCGTGTCGCATACCGGCGCACTGGCGGGCGCCGACAGCATGTACGACGCTTTGTTCAGGCAGGTTGGCGTGATTCGCGCCCAGACCTTCGGCGACCTGCTCGACATTCCGGTCGCACTGGCCACGGGCCGCAAGCTGCGCGGCAAGCGTGTGGCCATCCTGACCTCGACCGGCGGAGCGGGAACCCTGGTTTCGGACGACCTGGGCATGCGAGGATTCGAGACGCCCGCGCCGGACGCCGCAACGGCCGAGGCCCTGCGCGCATTGCAGAGCGGCGACCACGCCGTGCTCGACCGCAACCCCATCGATGTGACCCTGGCCGGCCTGCAACCCGACCTGCTGCGCGGCGCCATCAACGTTCTGCTCAAGAGCCCGAGCTACGACGCGCTGGCGATCATCGTCGGCTCCTCCAGCCTGGCCATGCCGGAGCTGATGGCGGGTGCCATCCAGGACTGCCTGCTCAATTCGGACAAGCCGGTGATCGCCTACGTGAGCCCGCACGCACCCGAAGTGGCCGCCTTGCTCACGCAGCGCGGCGTGCCGGCATTTGCAGCTGCCGAAAGCTGCACCAGCGCGCTGGGCGCCATGCTGAATGCCGGCAGCTGGCAAGAGCCGAAGCTGCCCAGCGAGCCTGCGGCCGACGTGCGCATCGACGATCTGCCGGAGGGCTCCCTCGACGAAGCAGAAGCCAAGCAGCTGTTCACCCGTTTTGGCATGCCCTGCGCGCGCGAGCGGGTCGTGACCATGCCGGGGGAGGCCGAAAGCGCGGTCCGCGAACTGGGCGGACGCGTCGTGCTCAAAATTCTTTCGGCCGAGATCACGCACAAGAGCGACGTCGGCGGCGTTGCCGTGAACATGACGGCCGAGACGGTGGGCGCGCGCCTGCTGGTGATGGCCTCCGAGGTCGAGAGCAAGACTGGCGTGCGGCCCCAGCGCTTCCTGGTGCAGGAAATGGTCGGCGGCGGCACCGAGCTGATCCTGGGCGTGCACCACGACGCCCTGGGCACGGCCATTCTGCTGGGCATGGGCGGCATCACCGCCGAGCTGTTCAAGGACACCGCGATGCGGCTGCTTCCTGCTCAAGGGGGCCTCGGCCGCGAGGAGGCGCTTTCGATGGCGCGCGAGCTGAAGACATGGCCCTTGCTCGACGGCTTTCGCGGCCGCCCCAAGGCCGATGTCGACGCGCTGGTCGATGCGATCGTCGCCTTCTCGCAAATGGCGGCCCAGCTCGGCAACCGCTTGCTCGAAGCGGAGATCAACCCGATCTTCGTGCTGCCGCAGGGGCAGGGCGTGTGCGCCGCCGACGGGGTGGTGGTGCTCGCGTCTTCGGAGAGTTGATATGCACGCGACAGAAATATTTGCCCGCTACGCAGCCGATTTCCATCGGCAGCCGCTGCCTCCCGAGGTCATCCATCACGCCAAGCGCGCAGTGATCGATTGGTACGCCTCCGTGTTCCCCGGCCTGGCGGCTGCACCTGTTCGGCAGCTCGAAGAAGTCCTGGCCGATGACCTCGGCTGCGGCCGGGCTTCGCTCATTCTCGGCCGGCCGGCGACAGCGCGCGCGGCGGCGCTCATCAACGGAACGGCTGCCCATGCGGCAGAAGTGGACGACAGTTTTCGCGAGGCCATGTACCACCCAGGCGCCGCGACCATTGCGGCCGCCCTGGCCGCCGGCCAGGATGCGGGCGCCAGCGGGATCGAGTTCTTGCGTGGTGTCGTCCTGGGGTATGAAGTGTCGACGCGCATCGGTGTCGTCATGGGCCGCGCGCACTACAAGTATTGGCACAGCACCGGCACCATCGGCAGCTTTGGCGCCGCGGCCGCCGCCGGTTGCCTGATGTCGCTCGACGAAGCGGCCTTTGCGCACGCGCTGGCAACGGCCGCCACTTTCACTGCCGGCCTGCAACAGGCGTTCCGCATGGACTCGATGTCCAAGCCGCTGCATGCGGGCCGGGCCGCGGAGGCGGGGGTGCTCGCGGCGCAGCTTGCGGCGCGGGGCGTGACCGGCTCGCTCGACGTATTGGACGGAGAAATCGGCCTGGGCCAAGCCATGAGCAGCGGCCCGGATTGGTCGCAGGCCGGCGCGACGCTGGGGCGGGACTTTCACATCACGCGGCTGACCTTCAAGAACCACATCGGCTGCGGCCACACCTTTGCCGCTATCGACGGCGCGCTGGAACTGAAGCAGCGTTATGGCCTGGAAGCCGCCGATATAGAGCGCGTGCAGGTGGCAACTTACCGCCCCGCGCTCGACATCGCCTGCTATACGCATCCGGCCACGGCCAACGAAGCGCGCTTCAGCCTCGCCTACGTTGTGGCGACGGCCTTGGCGCATGGCAGCGTGCGCCTGGCGGCGTACGAGCCGACCCGGCTGGCGGACCCGGGGACGCGCGCGCTGATGGAGCGCATGGACCTGGCCGTCGACCCGGAACTGGACGCGGCCTTTCCGGGACAGCGCGCCGCGCGCGTTGTCATCCACACCCGCGACGGGCGCCGTCTCGAACATCTTCAGCCCAACCGCAAGGGCGACCCCGAGCAGGCGTTGACCGACGGCGAACTGGAGGGCAAGTTTCTCGAACTGGCGTCGCCCGTGATCGGGAGCGAACGTGCTGGCGCGCTGCTCGCACGCATCTGGGCGCTGGATACCAGTGCAGCGCTGCCTGCCGCCTGAGTTGGGCCGGCGCCCTTTTCAGCTGGGCGTCGCAGCTCAGGCCGGCCTTTCCATCGGCCGTGGCCTACCATCGGCCGATGCTGCAACCCTCGCTTTCGTCAGAGCAACCCAGAGGACGCGCCCGTTGAAGCGGCTCGGCGCTTCGGTCGCGAAACTGCTCTGGCGTGTGCTGGCGCTGTTGCTGGTAGCTCTCGGCCTGCTCGGCGTCTTTCTGCCCGTTCTGCCCACGGTGCCTTTTCTGCTTGCCGCCGCCTGGGCCGGCGGACACGGCTGGCCGGCCTTGGAGCAGTGGCTTGTCGGGCACCCGCGCTACGGCAAGTACATCCGGCAATGGCGGGAGGGAGGCTTCGTGCCGCGGCGCGCAAAGTGGGCCGCAAGCTGGATGATGATCTTCAGTTCAGCCGTGCTGCTGGCAACCAACGCCCCCATTGCCGCGAAGATCGGCGCGCCGCTCTTCATGGCCGCGGTCGCCATCTGGCTGTGGATGCGGCCCGAGCCGTGATCCGCTGCTGAGCAGGGAACAGCTGGTGCCGCAGCTGCTCGCAGGCGCTAACCCGGTGCCGCGCCCTGCGTTGCGGTGTAGACGGCATACAGCGACTGGCTGGCCGCCATGAACAGGCGGTTGCGCTTGGGCCCGCCAAAGCAGATGTTGCCGCAGACCTCCGGCAGCCGGATGCGCCCGATGAGGCGGCCTTGCGGCGTCCATACCGTAACGCCGCTGTAACCCACGCTGCGGCCTGCATTGCTGGAGCACCACAGGTTGCCGTCGACATCGGCGCGCACGCCGTCGGGCGCGCACTTCACGCCGTCGATCATGAAGTTGCTGAAGAGCTTGCCGTTGCTGAGCTTGTTGTCCGAGCCGACATCGAACACATACATGTCGCCCTTGCCGCCGGCAATGGTGTCGCCCGGCCCCTGCCCGGTGCTGACGACGTAGAGCTTCTTGAAGTCGGGCGAAAAACACAGGCCGTTCGGATCCGGCACCAGGTCTTCGCCGGCCACCTGGGTGAGCGTGCCGCTCTTGTCCAGACGGTACACAGCGGTAGGCAGCTCGCGCTTGTACGAGCCGATCTCGGGCGGCTGCCCCAGCCTCGGATTCAGCCGGCCCGCCTTGTTGGCGGGCCCGCCCGGGGCATCGACCGCGCCCTCGTAGAGCTGGGCGCCGTAGGGCGGGTCGGTAAACCAGTAGCTGCCGTCGGGATGCGGGACGATGTCGTTCGGAGAATTGAGCTGCTTGCCGTTGAAGCTCGACGCGAGCACGCTCACCGAGCCGTCGAGCTCGTAGCGCACCACGCGCCGCGTCAGGTGCTCGCAGGACAGCTGCCTTCCCTGGTAGTCGAAGGAGTTGCCGTTGCTGTTGTTGGAAGGCGAGCGAAACACGCTCACGTGGCCGTCGTCCTCGCTCCAGCGCAGTTGCCGGTTGTTCGGAATGTCGCTCCACACCAGAAAGCGGCCGACCGAATTCCACGCCGGTCCTTCAGACCACAGCGCGCCGGTCCACAGCCGCTGGATGGCGGCATTGGGCTGGCGCAGGCCGTCGAAGGCCGGATCGACCGTGAGCACATCGGGATCGGTGAAGTACGTGGTCGGGGCGCCGCCCGGGCCAAAGTCGCGCGGCGGCTGGGTGATGGTGCTCGGCGGAGTAGCCGGTTTGCCGGACGCGGATTGCGCGTACGTCCACTGCGGAAAGACGAACGAGGCGCCGACCGCGGCTCCTACGCCCCCAAGAAGCTTTCGGCGTAGTACCGAACTATTCAATCCCGGATCGATTTTTTCCTGTGCCACGAATCACTCCATGAAAACGACGGAAGAAGCTGCAGACATCGAGACCGCAAAACCGGTCGCATGCTACGCGCTTCTCCTGCGCCGCACCAGATTGCGCCGATGCTGCATGAGCTGCATCGTGTTCGATGTTGCGCAAGGTTCGTATCGATCAGGAGCGATGGTCGATCGGCTGTGGGCTCTACTGGCTTGCGACGAAGCCGCTCGGCATTTCGAAACGCGCGGCCTCGGCCCTGGCATGCGCTTCAGGCGCGCGAACCAGCAGCACCGGAATGCTGGCGTGCCGCAGGATGAGTTCGGCGCTGCTGCCCATCACCATGCGCCCCAGGCCCCGGCGTCCGTGCGTTCCCAGCACGATCAGGTCCGCCGGCCAGGATGCGGCCTCTTGCGTGACGCGGTCGGGTACGGCGCCGCGAAAGGTGTCGCGCAGCACCGAGTCGGCTTCCACGCCTTCTGCAGCGGCCCTGGCCATGCCTTCTTCGAGCAGGCGGGTGCCCGCGGCGCGCAGTTCGTGCAGCCAGTCGCCTGTTTGCCCCGAATAGGCGTCCATGGCCAAGGCGAACGAGAGCTCGTCGATCACGTGGATGAGCCGCAGCCGCCCTTGCGTGAGCCTGGCAAGGCGAATCGCTTCGCCCAAGCCATGGCTGGATGTAGAGCTTCCATCGACAGGAACAAGAATTCGCTGGTACATGGTGTCCTCGCTGGCAGTGGTCCGAAGGCCAGTATCCCGGGCCGCACACGGCGGCACTTGATATCGATCAACCCAGCGCGATCTCGGCCGGCTGGGCTTTCCTGGGCAGAGCAACCGGTCGATCCGCCGAAGGACACACTCGCTTGCAGGGCTTGTCAATTGCGAGAAGATCCCAAGATCATTGGCTCCCGCCCATACTTGTCCCGCCCCCTATAGTGGCCTTCTTTGGAGAAAACCGAATGCCCGACTACCGCAAGACGCCCGAAGCCGTTGCCGCACTGTCACCGGAACAGTTCCGCGTGACGCAGGAAAGTGCAACCGAACGACCCGGAACCGGCGAATACCTGGAAAACAAGGAGCCCGGTATCTACGTCGACATCGTTTCGGGCGAACCCTTGTTCGCATCGTCCGACAAGTACGACTCCGGCTGCGGATGGCCAAGCTTCACCAAGCCCATCGAGCCGGCGCACATCAACGAGCTGCGCGACACCACGCACGGAATGGTGCGCATCGAAGTGCGCTCGGCGCACGGCGACAGCCACCTGGGCCATGTTTTTCCGGACGGCCCCAGGGACCGGGGCGGCCTGCGCTACTGCATCAACTCGGCATCGCTGCGCTTCATCCATCGCGACGACATGGCCGCGCAGGGCTATGGCGACTACCTGAACCAGGTGGAGGACATCAAGTGAACAACGAACGCGCAATCCTCGCAGGCGGCTGCTTCTGGGGCATGCAAGACCTGATCCGCCGCTACGACGGCGTTGTTTCCACGCGCGTGGGCTACACGGGCGGCGACGTTCCGAACGCCACCTACCGCAACCACGGCACGCATGCGGAAGCGATCGAGATCGTTTTCGATCCCGCCAAGATCAGCTACCGCAAGCTGCTCGAGTTCTTCTTTCAGATTCATGACCCGACCACGCTCAACCGCCAGGGCAACGACATGGGCCTTAGCTACCGGTCGGCCATTTTCTTCACCAGCGAAGAGCAGAAGCGCATTGCCGAAGACACGATTGCCGATGTGAATGCATCGGGCATCTGGCCCGGCAAGGTGGTGACCGAGGTTGCGGCGGCGGGGCCTTTCTGGGAGGCGGAGCCGGAGCACCAGGACTACCTGGAGCGCATTCCCAATGGGTACACCTGCCACTTCGTTAGGCCTGACTGGAAGCTTCCGGTGCGCGCCGGCGCAACGTAGACGGCGTCTCCTCGATAAGCCTGCTTCAAGGAGCCCGGCACTGATAGTTCGACGCCTGCGTGCGGTCACCGCCGACGTAGCGTGGGTAGCCGGGATGGCGGCACATGGGACGCGAGGCTTGCAGCCCGAACGCCGGAAGCGGGGCCTTCACAACCTGCACCAGGGCATTCGCAGGTGCATCGCCGGCGCTCACCCATCGGTCCAACGGGTCGAGCAGGTCCACCATCGTCGGCACTGCAGACCCACGGGCAACTCCGCGCGAGTTGCCGGAATGCGTTGAGCCGGGCGAAACGTAGAGCCGTACCGACTTTTCGGCTGCCGCGGCACCCAACCGCGCCACGAGCGCTTCGTGATACTGAAGGCCCATGAGTGCGCTCTGCGCGCGATCGGCGGCGTTTTCGCGCAGGATGCGCTTGCCGCCGCGCGCAAAGAATGCCGACAGGTCCGGGTTCGTGGAGTCGATCAGTGCCGAGGTCTTTTGCACCCGGTCGCGAAAATCTTCTGGACGATAGCTGCGCACGTCGTAGTTCCTGTCCCGCGCAATTGCATGGCGGATGCAGTTGCTTCCATAGATCCACTGGGTGGATTTGTGCGCGGCATCGGGCGGCGACGCAGGCGCCGCCGTACCGGTAACCCAGCGCACCAAGTTGAGGGCAGAGGGCCCGTCGAGGCTGTCTTCGTGGCCGTACAGCCATGGCGGATACGCCGTGAGGCCATTGGGCACCTGATTGCGCGCGAAGGCATGGAACAGGCCGGTCCAGTTGATGACGGGAACGATGCTGACGATGCCGTCATAGTCCGCCGGAAACCGCTGCGCCATCGTCAGCCCTTCACGTCCACCCTCGGAGCCGCCGAAGTAATACATGCGCTGGGGTGTCCGGGCGTAATACGCGCGCATGACGTTCACGGCCACGTCTTTCACTTTCTTGCAGGAGGCGAAAGCAAAGTTCTCGAGCATCTCGTCGTTCAGCGCGAAGGCGCCGCTTACCTTGCAGAACTGGGGCAGGGGGCATGAACGCGCCGCATTGAAGGGGTCAACAACGCTGAATGCTCCACGGGCGTTCCGAGGCGCCGGCGTCCAGATACGTAATTCCCCTCGCATCGGCGTCAGATTGCGATCAGTTCGACGCAAGAGCATTCGAACGTCCGGAGCCCAGTCCGGATGGAGACAAGCCGGGCCGTATTCACCCGCGCCGGCTGCGTTCGACAAACCCTCTACATCGAGAACGTATGAGAAACAGAAATCTTGCCAGGGGACTCTTCCTCATGGCAATTGCGCTGGCCTTCGGCCTCACGGCGCTTCGCTATCCCATTGGAGACCTGAGCCGCGCGGGGCCGGGCCTGTTCCCCGTGATGGTGAGCAGCCTGCTGCTGCTGATCGGCCTTTCGACGGTGGTCCGGTCGTTCTTCGTCGAGCCGGTGCGGCTGGACCTTCACTTCAAGAACATCGCGCTCATCCTGGGCAGCCTTTGCGGCTTTGCATTGATCTCGATGTATCTGGACATGGCCGTGGGCATTGTCTTCATGGTGTTCTGCTCGGCCTTTGCCGGCAGCTCCAACTCGTGGCTGCGCAACGTCAAGATTTCTGCCGGGCTGATTGCCATGGCCTTTGCGCTTCAGAAGCTCCTCGGCTTGAACCTGCCGCTTTTTTGAGGCTACCAACATCATGGAAGTCCTGCACAACCTGGCGTTCGGTTTTTCGCACGCCCTCACATGGCAGAACCTGCTGTTCTGCGCCATCGGCTGCACGGTGGGAACACTGGTCGGCCTGCTGCCGGGCCTTGGCCCGTTGGCAACCATCAGCCTGCTGCTGCCGCTGACCTATTCGATTCCCACGACCGGCGCGCTCATCATGCTGGCCGGCATTTACTACGGTGCGCAATACGGCGACAGCGTGAGCGCCATCACCATGAAGATTCCGCACGCGAGCAGCATCGTGGCGTGCATCGACGGGTATGCGATGACGCTGAAAGGGCAGACCGGACTGGCGCTCTTCACGGCCGGTTTCTCCAGCTTCATCGGCGGCACAGTGGCCATTCTGGTTCTGTCGTTCTTCGCACCCATGCTCGGCGAGGTCGCCTTTCTGTTCGGCCCCGCGGACTATGTAGCAATGATGCTGGTGGGCTTTGTGTGCGTGAGCTTCGTGACCACCGGCAGCCTGCTGAACGGCCTGGCCATGTGCATGATTGGCGTGCTGCTGGGAACGATTGGCACCGACGTGAACAGCGGCATGGCGCGCTTCACGCTCGACATGCCTTTCTTGACCGACGGCGTTGGCATCGTGAGCATTGCGCTGGGTTGTTTCGGCATTGCAGAGATCACCAAGAATCTCGATTCGCGGGAAGAGCGCTCGCCCTTCAACGGCAAGATCAACCTGATTCCCACCTGGGCGGAATTCAAGCGGATCATTCCCAGCGCGCTGCGCGGCAGCGTGGTTGGCTCGTTGCTGGGCATCTTGCCCGGCGGCGGCCCGACCATCGCGCAGTTTGCGGCCTATGCGCTGGACAAGAAGGTGAGCAAGTACAAGCATGAAATCGGCTCCGGCTGCATCGAGGGTGTGGCCGGCCAGGCCGCGGCCGATGAAGCGGCCGCGCGCACCAGCTTCATTCCGCTGATGAGCATCGGCATTCCGGAGAATGCGGTCATGGCGCTGATGCTGGCGGCCTTCATCATCAAGGGCATCCAGCCGGGGCCCAACATGATCGGCGCGCACCCCGAGCTGTTCTGGGGCCTGGTGGCCAGCATGTGGATCGGCAATGTGTTCCTGCTGGTGCTGAACGTGCCGCTGGTGCGCTACTGGCTTTCGGTGTTCAAGATTCCATACAGCGTGCTGTTTCCGTCGATCCTGTTCTTCTGCTGCATTGGCACCTACAGCGTCAACAACAACCTCGAAGACGTCTTCATCACGTCGGCCTTCGGCTTCATGGGGTACATGTTCATGCGGCTCGAACTGGACGCCGCGCCACTCATGCTCGGATTCATCCTCGGCCCGATGCTGGAAGAAAATTTCCGCCGGGCGATGTTGCTGAGCCGCGGAAGCTTCAATGTGTTCGTCAACAGGCCCATCAGCGGCACGCTCATGGCGATGATTGCCGTTTTCACCGTCTGGCAGGTTGTGGCCTTCTTCATCAAGGCACAAAAGAAGAATGCAGGCACGGGTGTGGTGCATGGGGTGTTGGCGGAGGAGTGAATCGGCCGGAGCGAGATGGGCACCGGGCAAGGGCGCTTGGTACGATTCCGACCGAACATGATCACCCTTCACCACTGCGTCAGCGCACGCTCGTTCCGGCCTCTCTGGATGCTTGAGGAAATCGGGCTTTCCTACCAACTCGAGATGCTGCCGTTTCCGCCGCGCGTGCTGTCGCGGCCGTACCTGGAGGTCAACCCGCTCGGCACGGTGCCGATGCTGTCCGATGGCGCCATGCGAATGACCGAGTCGGCCGCAATCTGCCAGTACCTGGCCGCGCGGTTCTCGGCGGGACAACTGGACGTAGGTCCCGGTGAACCAGACTTCGGGCCGTACCTCAACTATCTTCATTTCGGTGAGGCGACGCTGACCTTTCCGCAGACCCTCGTGTTGCGGTATGCGCATTTCGAGCAGGGGGAGCGAAAGCAGCCGCAGGTGGCCGACGACTATGCCAAGTGGTTCCTTGCGCGGTTGCGAACGCTGGAGCCGCTGCTCGCCGAGCGCGACTATCTTTGTGCGGGCCGCTTCACCGCGGCGGACGTGTCCGTGGGCTATGCATTGTTGTTGGCCGAGCACCTGGGCCTGGCGGAGCGCTTCACACCCTCGGTCTCGGCTTACTGGGGTCGGTTGCAGGCGCGCCCGGGCTTCAAGGCTGCGATGGCCGCGCAAGCGAGCGCCGCGAAGGCGCAGGGTGTTTCTTCGACCCCGGCGCCAGACATCAGGCCCGATCGCCCTTGACGGGTAGCGCCGGGCTCTGCTTTCGTGGGGCGGCTGCTTGCAGGTTCGGGTAAATTGCGCTCAAAACCACAGGAGACAAAGCATGCCCACGCGTCCACATTTCAACCCGTTCGGATTGCGGGCTGCCTTGTACTCGTGCCTGGCGATGCTCGCCTTGACCAGCCGGGCCGCAGATTACCCGGCGCCCCAGGAGGGCAGTTGGACCGCGAAGGACTTTCGCTTTCATACCGGGCAAGTCGTGCCTGAACTGCGCCTCAACTACGTTACCGTTGGCGCACCCCGCGGCGAGCCGGTGCTGATCCTGCATGGAACCGCCGGCTCGGCCGCAAGCATGCTCACACCCGCGTTTGCCGGCGAGCTATTCGGCGTGGGCCAGCCGCTGGACGCCACCCGCTACTACATCATCATTCCCGATGGTTTGGGAACGGGCAAGTCGGCCCGCCCCTCCGATGGCCTGCGCGCCAAGTTTCCCCGCTACAACTATGACGACATGGTGGAGGCACAGTACCGGCTTGTCACCGAACACCTGGGCGTCAGGCACCTGCGGGCGATCATCGGCAATTCGATGGGGGGCATGCACGCATGGATGTGGGGCGTGAAGTACCCGAACGCCATGGACGCGCTGGTGCCGATGGCGTGCCAGCCCACCGAAATGTCCAGCCGCAACTGGATGATGCGACGGCTGCTGACGGAGTCCATCCGACGAGATCCGGAGTGGAACAACGGCAACTACACCGCGCAGCCTCGCAGTGCACAGTTTGCCTCCGTGTTCTTCGGCACCGCCACCAGCGGCGGCAATCTGGCGATGTACAAGGCCGCACCCACGCGCGCCCAGGCCGACAAGCTGCTGGAGGGTCGCCTGAGTGCGCCGTTCACTGCAGACGCGAACGACATCCTCTACCAATGGGAAGCGTCCGCCGACTACAACCCGTCCAGTGGCCTGGAGCGCATCGAGGCAGCCGTGCTTGCCGTCAACGCGGCCGACGACGAGCGCAACCCACCTGAGACCGGCATCATGGAACGTGAAATGAAGCGCGTGAAGAATGGCAGCTATCACCTGATTCCGGCCAGCGACAGGACCACTGGACACGGAACCACAGCCCAGGCCATTTGGTGGAAGGCGCAGCTTGCCGAACTGCTGCAAAAGGCGCCAAGACGAGGGCTGTAGAGTCCACACCTGATCGGCTTTCGCCCGTTTTCCGCGGCCCCGATCCGCGCATACGCTTCCATGACACGTTTTCTCCACTCGGCCGACTGGCAGATCGGCCGCCAGTTCGCTACCTTCGATGCCGAGCACGCGCCGATCCTGGCGGAGGCGCGGATCACCGCGGTCGAGCGGCTTGCGGCACTTGCCACCGAGCACGGGGTGGATGCCGTGCTCGTCGCCGGGGACGTCTTCGACATGCAGACTGTTTCCGAGCGCACGCTGCGCCGGCTGTTCAATGCGCTGTCGGGCTACACGGGCCCCTGGCTCATGATTCCGGGCAACCACGACGCCGCCCTGGCGGAAAGCGTCTGGACGCGCGCGCAGCGCCTGGGCGTGGTGCCGCCAAACGTCCATGCGTTGCTGGCTCCCGAGGTGAGCGTGTTCGAGGCGCAAGGCTTTGCAGTGCTGCCCGCGCCGCTTGTGCAGCGCCACACCTACAACGATCTCACGACCTGGTTCGACGCAGCAGAAACGCCCGCGGGCATGTTGCGTATCGGCCTGGCGCACGGCAGCGTGCAGGGCCTGCTGGCGGAAGACATCGATTCCGCCAACCCCATTGCGCCCGACCGGGCAACGAGCGCGCGGCTCGACTATCTTGCGCTTGGCGATTGGCACGGCTGCAAGCGCATCGACGCGCGCACCTGGTACGCGGGCACGCCGGAGCCGGACCGTTTCAAGGACAACGGATCGGGCCAGGCGCTGCTGGTCGACATCGCCGCGCCGGGCGCTGAACCGCAGGTCGCCCCGCTGGCGGTAGGCCGGTTCCGGTGGCGGTCGATCACTGCGACGCTGCAGGTTGCCAGCGACAGCGATGGCTTGATTGCACAACTGGAGCCGCTGGATGTGCACGACGTGGCGGAGCTGCGCGTGCAAGGCCAGGTCGACGTCGCGGGCCTGCAGCGTTTGCAAGAGGCCATCGGCCGTGCGGAGGCTCGGGCGCGGCATTTGCAGGCCGATCTGTCGGCGCTCCGGCTGGTGCCTACCGATGAAGACATTGCCGGGCTGCAGGCCGACGGCTATCTGGGCGAGGTGGTGCAAGAACTGCGCGAAGCGCAGGCCGGCGCCGATCCGCACGAGGCGCGCGTGGCCCAGGACGCGATGGCGCTGCTGGCAGCCGAGCTTGTGCAGCGCGCACCGGCTGTCGTGCCGAAGGAAGAGGGCGCCCGGCCATGAAGCTGCAGATCACTCGCCTGCGCGTGGAGCAGCTGCGGCGCTTTCGCTCACCGCTGGAGCTCGGCGGCTTCGGGCCCGGGCTCAACATCGTGGCCGCGCCCAACGAGGCGGGCAAGAGCTCGCTGGTGCGCGCGATTCGCGCGGCTTTTTTCGAGCGCCACCGCTCCACGGCCGTGGAAGACCTGCGGCCCTGGGGCGAGGGCAGCGGTGCCGCACCGCTGGTCGAGCTCGACTTTTTGATCGACGGCCAGAGCCATCGGCTGGTGAAGAGCTTTCTCGGCAAGAAGCGTTGCACCCTTGCCGTCGGCACGCGCGCCTTCGACGGCACTGATGCCGAAGACCATCTGGCGCAGCTGTTCGGCTTTTCCTTCGCCGGAAAGGGCGCAAGCAAGCCGGAGAACTGGGGCATTCCAGGCCTGCTGTGGGTGGAGCAGGGGCGCGGGCAAGAGCTGGACGTGAGCCATGCCCGCGATCATCTGCACGACGCGCTTCGCGACCCAGCGGGCGATTCGGCTGCGGCGTTGGCAGCGAGCGGCGGCGACGTGATTCTCGACAGCCTGCGGGCCCAGCGCGATGAACTCCTGACTTCGACCACCGGCAAGCCGCGCGCCGCCTATGCGGAAGCCATCGCCCAGGCTGCTGAGTTGCAAGCCGAACTTGGAGCGATCGACACGCAGGTCGCCACCTACCGCCAGCAGGTCGACCAGCTGGCGGACATGCGCCTGCAGCACCGGGCCGACGAGATCGCCCGCCCCTGGGAAGTGCTGCGCGAAGAGCTGGTTGCAACGCAGCGCCGCAACGACGCGTTGCAGGCCAGCCAGGAACAATTGCGCAGCGACCGTGCGCGCCTGCACCAGTTGCACGAAACCCGCGAGCTGCTTGCAAAGGAATTGGCCGGATTGGCACAGCAGCAAGCCGAAGTTCAAACACGCGAGCGTGCCTGCGACCAGACGGCCAGGCAGCTGCAAGACAGCGACGCCGCCGTGGACCACGCGCGCCAGTACGCGGCAGAAGCCCAGCGCCGTGCCGACAGCGCGCGCGCTGCTTGGCGTGCAGCCAGCCACGAGGCCCAGCGCCGCAATCTCGAGCAGTTGCTGCAACAGGCGCAAGCCGATGCAGCGCGGAGCGCCGAAAGCATCGCCCGTGCGGAGGAGGCCCAGGCACGCCTGGCGGCGTTGCAAGCAACCTCGGCTGCGGCACCGAAGATCCGTGCGGCAGACGTCGAACAATTGCAAAAGCTCGAGCGGGCCGAGCGCGATGCCGATCTGCGCCGCCAAGCCGTGGCCACCCGGTTGCAGTTCGTGTTGCCTGAAGGCCAGGCGCTCGAACTACAGGCCCGCAGTGAAACCCATGAGTTGCGCGGGGAGGGCGAACGGCTCATCGACGCAACCGCCACGCTGCATCTTCCGGGGGGCGGGCGGTTGGTCATCACGCCGGGCGGCGACGACCTGGCGGCACTTGCGCGCGCGCACGGCGATGCACGCGATGCGTTGCACTCTGCACTGCGGGCCCATGGCGTAGAGGACATCGCGGAAGCTCGGTCGCGGCTCGGCACGTCGGCCGATCTCGATGCGCAGATCAAGCTTGCGCAGCAGGCGCTGGGCATCGTCGCACCGCGCGGGCCCGACACGCTTCGTGCGGACCTCGTGCAGGCGCAGTCGCGCATGGCCACTGCGCAGGCGGCGCTCGAACGCCTTTCCCCGCAGGCGGCAGAACCGACACTGCCGATCGAGGAGGCCGAAGCCGCGCAGCAGGCCGTGGCAGTGGCCGAGCAGGCCGGGCAGAAGGCGCTCGCCGAAGCGCAGCGCCGCCAGTCGGCGGCACAGGAAGCGAGCGCCTCGGCACAGCGTGAACTCGCCTCCGCGCAGGCCGCGCTTGCGGACCCGAGCCGGCAGCAACGCCATGCGCAGGCCAGCAAGCAATGGCTGGCGGTGGGCGCCGAGGCCGAGGCGCTGACCGCCCGCATCGAGCAGACGAGCGCCGACGTGCAGGCCGCGCGGCCGGACATCGTGCTGCAGGACATCGACAGGCTGCAGCGCAGCATCGAGCAGCTCACGCGCAGCCACCAGCTGCGCCGCGACCAGTTGCTGGTTCTCGAAAACACGCTGCAGCTGGCCGGGGCGCAAGGCCTGGAAGAACAGCGGGAGGCCTTGGCGGGCCAACTTGCGCAGGCGCAGCGCCGGCAGGCCGAACTGCAGCGCCGTGCCGATGCACTCGCGCTGCTGTGCCGCAAGCTGGAGCAGAAACGCCAGGCCACGCTGACGCGGCTGCAGGCACCGCTGCAGGCGCGCATGCAGCACTACCTGCCGTTGCTGATGCCGGGCGCGACCCTGCACATGGACGCCGGGCTCGCGCCCGCCACGCTGACGCGCCCGAACGCCGGGGGCACGGTCGAGAGCGGGCAGTTGCAGGAGCTGAGCTTCGGCGCGCGCGAGCAACTGCGGCTCATCAGCCGCTTCGCGTATGCCGACCTGCTGCAGGAAGCGGGCCGCCCGACGCTGCTGATC
This sequence comes from Variovorax paradoxus, assembly GCF_029919115.1. NCBI lineage: Bacteria > Pseudomonadati > Pseudomonadota > Betaproteobacteria > Burkholderiales > Comamonadaceae > Variovorax > Variovorax paradoxus. The sequence goes on along the minus strand of NZ_CP123990.1, from coordinate 2,174,993 downwards.
CTGGACGATGCGCTGGTGCACAGCGATGCTCCCCGGCTGGCGCAGATGAAGCGCGCCCTGTTCGATGCGGCGCAGCGGCACCAGGTGCTGCTGTTTACCTGCCATCCCGAGCACTGGCGTGACATGGGGGTGGAACTCAGGTCGCTGGGTTGAGCTTGGTGGTGCGACCCAGGGTGGCCTTGCGAATCTGATGCGCGAGTTTCCTGCTGCAAGTCTTCCGTCTTGTTGCAGGCGGCTTCATGCCACGTCTTCGCGGTTGGCGAAGATGCTTGCCACTTCGGCCATGTGCTCGGTGCCCCAGGTGCACAGCGGCACGATCGCGTCGGCCAGGCTGCGGCCGAGCGGGGTCAGTGCGTAGTCCACACGCGGCGGCACCTCCTTGTAGTCGGTCCGCGCGAGCACGCGATCGGCCTCCAGGTCTTTCAGATGCTGGATCAGCACCTTGTCGCTGACGCCCTCGATCAAGCGCTTGAGCTCGCCGTAGCGCCTTGGGCCGTCGCGCAGGAAGAACAGGATCAGCGGTTTCCACTTGCCCGAGATGATGCGCAGCGTGGCGTCGAGCCCGCAGGAGAAGCCGCCGGTACCGCAGGTGGGATGAGAGGGCGTCGTCATTAATTGATACTTACCAAAAAGTGCATACTTGTCCTTAGGTTATCAGAACTCCATACTTGTTCTCAAGCAGTTCCCTGCTTCCGTGCAACTCGAAACTATGGATTCATGACATGACCAGACTGAATGGAAAGACCGCCGTGATTACCGGCGGCGCTACCGGCATCGGCCGCGCCGCGGCAAAGCGATTTATCGAAGAGGGCGCTTTCGTCTTCATCTTCGGCCGCCGGCAGGAAGCACTCGACGCCGCCGTGGCCGACCTCGGGCCCAATGCGCGCGCGGTGAAAGGCTCGGTCTCCGATGAGGCCGACCTCGACCGGCTCTACGCGGCGGTGAAGGCCGAGCGCGGAACGCTCGACATCGTCTTCGCGAATGCCGGGGCGGGAAGCCCGCTTCCGCTCGGCAAGCTCACCGCCGAGCACATCGACGAAACCTTCGACACCAATGTGAAGGGCACGATCTTCACGGTTCAGAAGGCATTGCCGCTGATGGGCGAGGGCGCCTCGATCATCCTGACCGGATCGAGCGCCGGCACCACGGGCGCCCCGGCATTCGGCGCCTACAGCGCGAGCAAGGCAGCGGTGCGCAACCTCGCGCGGACCTGGGCAGAGGACCTGAAGGGCACGGGCATCCGGGTCAACGTGCTGTCGCCCGGGCCGACGGCGACCGAACTCGCGAAGGCCGCGCTGGGCGAGGAGGGCATGAAGGTCTTTGCCTCGATGAATCCGCTCCAGCGCATGGCCGATCCGGCCGAGCTCGGGGCGGCGGCTGCGTTTCTCGCCTCGTCGGACAGCAGTTTCATGACCGCCAGCGAGCTCGCCGTTGACGGCGGCCTGGCACAAATCTGATGCACAAGCCAAAGGAAAACAAATGAGCTACGCAATCATCGGCTTCGGCAATGTCGGCCAGGCCCTCGCCAAGGCGTTCGCCCGCAGGGGCATCGAAGTATCCGTTGCAACCACGCGCGACCCGGAAAGCTTTGCGCCTGCTGCGGCCGCGATCGGCCCCACGATCATTCCCAAAAAGCTGGCAGAAGCGCTCAAGGCGGACATCGTCTTTCTGGCTGTCCGTTTCGAGTCGCACCCGGACGTCGCGAAGGCGCTCCCCACCTGGAAGGGAAAGACCATCGTCGATGTGACCAATGCCTATGGGGTGCCCCCTGAGAAGCTGGGCGGAGAGCCTTCTTCCAGAGCCCTCGTGCATGCCTTCGCCGGCGCAAGGCTGGTGAAGGGCTTCAACCATCTGGTCGCTGGCGTCCTAGGCCAGGACCCTGCCGTCCATGGTGGCAAGAGAGTGGTGTTTCTTTCGAGCGACGATGACGGCGCGGCCGCGGAGATTGGCGCGCTTGCGGAGAATCTCGGGTTTTCGCCGGTCAGGCTTGGCGGGCTTTCGGAAGGTGGGCTGCTTGTGCAGGCGCGCGGGAACAGCTGGGGCCAATTGATCTTCAAGGACCTGGTCAAGTTCGACTGATGAGCCATCATCGCGCTCGAGCCAAGTGGCCGAGGAACCTTGGGCGTTGAACGCGCGCGACGACCCCGTTGGGTTCTCGCGCGATTCATCTGGCAGGAGCGACCTGTGCGCCGTGAATGCCATGCCGCGCCATGGTTGCCGGCAGCGTCGAAAACCATAGGCTGCAGGTCGCGACTTCATCGCACGCGACCTGGTCGCGCAGGGTCGGGCGGTCGTCTATTTGCAGAAAAGTGTTCGATAGAAACCAACGGCAAGTCATTGATTTATAACGGGCGATACATCCGCTGGGAAGTGCGCTTTCGACTACCTCGTTTGCACAAAACTGTTCGCGAAACCTCGATTTTGCAAAATGTGTTCGCGAGATGTAGGCAATTGCGGAAGGCCTATGAACTTGCCAAGAGTTGCGGCGCGAGGAGCATTGTGCGCCGAGCACCCGAGGACAGCGACTAGCGGAATTGCTGCCGTTCTTTCGGCGCATTCTTCAGAAGCAGGACTTGTCCACGTCTAGCGCCTCAACCGCAACAAAGTTGACACCAATGTTCCTGTGAGCGCGCTCATTGGGAGACAGTCATTCGAGCTTAGAACTTTGGTCATCTTTGCCCGCTTGTAGTTCAAAAGTGTGTCGCGATCTCGCAATTGTCAGCGAGTTCCTACTCGGGTATCTTTATGTTTCATAAGAACATTCGAGGGATCCCAAATGGGAGTCGTGGAGACGGCCGTGCAAGCGCACGGGGAGGGTGGCACGCCGCCGCAAAAGGCCCCTGAAGCAGGGCCTGCCGCGAACTCGTCTTTGGTCGCCCTGTGCACGGTGGCCCGCTTCCACCAGATCGCTGCCGACGCCGCCCTGCTGTCGCACCAACTGGGCCTGACCCCTTCCGAGCCGGTCGACACCGCTACGCTGCTGCGTGCGGCCAAGCACCTCGGCCTCAAGGCCAAGTCCTCCCGCACCACCCCCGAGCGCCTGTCCCTGACGCCCTTGCCCGCATTGGCCGTGCTGCGCCACAAGGCCGTGGACGGCAGCATCAGCGAGCGCGTCGTCATCCTCGCCCAGTGCGACGCCCAGCGCGTGCTGCTGCAGGACCCCTCCGCCGCCTCGGCCGAAGCCGCCCGCCCCGTCATCGAACCCCTGGACGTCTTTGCCGCCCACTGGACCGGCGAACTCATCCTCATCACCAGCCGCGCCAGCTTGGCGGGCGAACTCGCCAAGTTCGACTTCTCCTGGTTCATTCCCAGTCTCGTCAAGCACCGCAAGCTCTTGGGCGAAGTGCTCTTCATCTCCTTCATCCTGCAGCTGTTCGCACTGGTCAGCCCGCTCTTCTTCCAGGTCGTGATGGACAAGGTGCTCGTTCACCGCGGCATGACAACCCTGGACGTGCTCGTCATCGGCCTGTTGGTCGTCGTCGTCTTCGAATCCTTGTTGAACGGCCTGCGCAGCTACATCTTCAGCCACACCACCAACCGCATCGACGTCGAGCTCGGCGCGCGGCTGTTCCGCCACCTCGTGCAACTGCCGCTGGCCTACTTCCAGGCTAGGCGCGTCGGCGATTCGGTCGCCCGCGTGCGCGAGCTCGAGAACATCCGCAGCTTCCTGACCGGCAATGCGCTGACGGTGCTGCTGGACGTCGTCTTCTCCGTCGTCTTCGTGGCCGTCATGCTGTTCTACAGCGTGCCCCTCACCCTGATCGTGCTCGTGAGCATGCCGCTGTACTTCGGCCTGAGCCTGGCGGTCGTGCCCATCCTGCGCCGGCGCCTGGACGAGAAGTTCGCGCGCGGCGCGGAGAACCAGGCGATGCTGGTGGAGACCGTCAGCGCCATCCAGACCGTCAAGGCCACCGCGCTCGAGCCGGCCTTCGGCCGCCGCTGGGACAACCAGCTCGCCGCTTATGTCTCGGCCAGCTTCCGCACCCAGAACCTCGCGAGCTGGGCGCACGAAGGCGTCAACCTCATCGGCAAGCTCGTCAACGCCGCCACCCTCTGGTACGGCGCCCACCTAGTGATGAACAACGACATGACCGTCGGCCAATTCGTCGCCTTCAACATGTTCGCCCAGCGCGTGAGCCAGCCCATCATGCGCATGGCCCAGCTGTGGACCGACTTCCAGCAGACCGGCATCTCCATGGCCCGGCTCGGCGACATCCTCAACACCCGCACCGAGGTGCCGCCCAGCACCGCCGCCCAGCTGCCCGCGCTCAAGGGCCGCGTCACGCTGGACAACCTGACCTTCCGCTACCGCCCCGAGGCCGCGCCCGTGCTGCACGGCGTGAGCCTGGACGTGCGCCCCGGCGAAGTCATCGGCATCGTCGGGCGCTCGGGCTCCGGCAAGAGCACGCTCACCAAGCTCATTCAGCGCCTCTACGCCCCCGAGCAGGGGCGCCTCTTGGTCGACGGCATCGACATCAGCCTGATCGACGCGGCGCAACTCCGAAGACAGGTGGGCGTGGTGCTGCAGGAGAACACCCTCTTCAACCGCAGCGTGCGCGAGAACATCGCCGTGGTCGACCCGGCCGCGCCGCTCGAGGCCGTGATGCACGCCGCGCAACTGGCCGGCGCCCACGAATTCATCAGCGAGCTGCCCGAGGGCTACGACACCATGGTCGGCGAACAGGGCGCGAGCCTCTCGGGCGGGCAACGCCAGCGCATTGCCATCGCCCGGGCCCTGTTCACCCATCCGCGCATCCTGATCTTCGACGAGGCCACCAGCGCGCTCGACTACGAGAGCGAGGCCATCGTGCAGCGCAACATGGCGCACATCTGCAAGGGGCGCACCGTCTTCATCATTGCGCACCGGCTCAGCGCCGTGCGGCATGCGAACCGCATCATCGTGATGGACAAAGGTCGGATCGTCGAAGGCGGCACGCACGAAGCGCTGCTGAACCGGTCAAAGGGCATCTATGCGCACCTGTGGGCGATGCAGGGTGGCGGGCATCCGACCGAAGGGGCTGGAGCGGGAGCGACGGTATGACGCCGGAAGTCTCCACTACGGCCCCAGCGGCCAATGCGCCCAGTGTTCGTCATCCGGTTATCGAGCTGCTGGGACGTTACCGGGCTATCTTCAAGGCCGCCTGGCAGCACCGCCATGAACTGGCCGGGCCGAAACGCCTCTCCGACGAGGCGGCGTTCCTGCCTGCGGCCTTGAGCCTGCAGGATACGCCCGTGCATCCCGCCCCGAGGCGCTTGGCCTTCGCGCTGATCGCGCTGTTCCTCATCGCCCTGACCTGGGCCATCTTCGGGCAGGTCGACATCGTGGCCGTAGCGCCCGGCAAGATCATCGTGAGCGAGCGCACCAAGATCATCCAGCCGCTGGAGGTGAGTGTGGTCAAGCGCGTGCTGGTCAAGGACGGCGACCATGTCGAGGCCGGGCAGGCCCTGGTCGAGCTCGACCCCACCACGGCCACCGCCGACAAGACCAGCATCGACGAGCAGTTGAAGTCGATGCAGTCCGAGGTGCTGCGCACGCGCGCCTTGCTGCAGGCGCTCAATGCGCCCACGACCTCGCGGGCACCGGAGCTGGCCAAGAGCATGCCCGCCGGCTGGACGGACGCCGATCTCGCGGCCACCCGGGCGCAGCTGAGCGACGAATGGAGCGACATCACCGCCAAGCTCGCCAAGGCAGCATCGGAGATCAATCGCCGCCAGGCCGAGATTGCCACCGTGCGCGAGATGGTCGCCAAGCTGGAGACGACGGTGCCGATCGCCAAGCAGCGCGAGGCCGACTTCCACCAGCTGGCCAACCAGGGCTTCATGTCCAGCCATGCGAACCAGGACCGCACGAGGGAGCGCATCGAGCTGGAGCGCGACCTTGCCACGCAGCGCGCCCGGCTCGCGGAAGCCAATGCCACCCTGCGGGAGAGCGAGAACACCCGGGCCGCCTACATCGCCGAGACCAAGCACAGCTTGCGCACGCGCGAGGCCGCGGCCGAACTCAAGCGCCAGCAGGGCACGCAGGACCTGGCCAAGGCGGGTCAGCGCGAACGGCTGACCACCTTGAAGGCGCCGGTGGCGGGCACGGTGCAGCAGCTGGCCACGCACACCGAAGGCGGCGTGGTCACGGAAGCGCAGCCCTTGATGGTGATCGTGCCCGATGGGGCGCAGGTGACCGCCGAGGTGACGCTGGAGAACAAGGACATCGGCTTCGTGAGCCCGACGCAGGATGCCGCGATCAAGCTGGAGACGTTCCCGTACACGCGCTACGGGACCGTGAACGCGACGGTGAAGACGGTGACGGCGGATGCGGTGAATGACGAGAAGCGCGGGGCGATCTTCCCAGTGACGTTGAGCCTGAGCAGCACGACCATCGATGTGGATGGCAAGCCGATCAAGTTGAGCCCGGGGATGAATCTGACGGCGGAGATCAAGACGGGGAAGCGGCGAATTATTGAATTTCTGCTCAGTCCTGTGCAGAGGGCTAGCAGCGAGAGCATGCGGGAACGTTGACCGTCGTCGTGAACGGCGTACCGATTCAGCATTCGTTGCAACTCCAACCAGTCGGAATCCTGCATCCATAGACCTTTAACCCTTGGGACCCGCCTGCTCGGCCCTGCAGACAGGATTCTCAACGCTCAAAAATGCAATGAACAAAAAGATTCCTCGCAACATTGCCATCGCTGTTTCGGTCCTTCTGCTGATCGCATGCACGTGGGGGTACTGGCGCCTGATGGATTCGGGCTTCTGCGTGTCGAAGATGAGGTACCTCGACGATCGTGAGCTGATCGAATCCGCGATTCGGCACGAGCTCTTCCAGATGAACCTCGAAACGAACCCTGAGGCGATCGCCAGCTTTCTGCAAGCGAACAAATCTTGCTGCGGGGTGGACCGGCATCCCGACTGGCGTCGCACCTGGTTCGACACACTGACCGGCTTCAACTACGCCGAGGTCACCCTCAATTTTGAGAAGAAGCAGACCGAAGCCTCGCAGGGCATGCGGCGCTTCTACAAGAGCCTGGTCGCCGTTGATGCGTGCGGCCCGGCACTGAAGAGTATTGGCACCGATACCGCAACGCTCGAAAACTACCCATGAAGGTTTAACCAAAGGATCGCGATATGTACACGTGGATGCAACTGGGCGCCCGGGAGATGACGGCCCTTTATCTTTACGGCCAGACGACACCGCCTCAGAACCTTGCCAGCGCGGCGATGATCCGTCCCGCTGGGCCGATCACCATCGACATGGATGCGGTGTCCTTCATGGCTGGGGGGCCCGGCCGGTTCGCCAATGCATCCTCGATCCAGGTCGTCAAGGGCGCAATGCGCCAAGCGGCCAGCGCTATAGTGACCAACAAGACTGCTCAGACCCAGCGAGGCATTCGGGTCATTGCATGTCTATCCGAGCCGATCGAATACTCACAAGGGTCAAGATGAAACGACTGCTCACCTCGAATGCATTCCTACTTTGCCTGACTGTCACATCACTGTTTGTCGGATTCGTACTCAGCCTTCCGCTGCGAAATTTCGATTGGCTGAGCCGCTTCGGCGCATTGGTGATCTGCTGGGGCATTCTTCTTCTGGCACGCCCGAGCCTGACGGGCAAAGAGATCGGGCAGCACATAGGCGCCCACGACTCTGACCTCAGCCTGTTCGACCCTCAGTACTACGTCCTCAAAGGAGAGGCCGTTCCGGAATGGGTTGCCGACAACTCGATCTCACGCAACGCAGTAGGCGTCTATGGCCCCATCGTTTGTTTCTTGGGCACCTTCATCAATGGGTTTGGCAATCTGCTCAATGGGGCTGCCGGTTTTTGTTGACACTGCAGCCTGCAACTCTGCGTGTTCTAAGGGACTTACAGCCATGTCTGCAGAAAGAGGGCGAGCGCAGATGAAGTCGCGAACACATTTGTGCCAAAACGGCGAACACATTTGTGCAAATAGACGGCGGTCGGCCTGACGCTGACGAATCAACGCAAGTGATTTAACATAATGCACATTGTGTTATCTATTAGGGGGGTAGACAGACCCAGCATCCAGATCTCGAATCGCGCCCCTCAGGACCCCATAGGACTCACCGAAGCCATCGTCGGATCGAAATCGGCCTCTACACGGTGCACGTCCGGCACGCGCGGATACCGCAGCACGCGATACCCGGCCTCTACCAGCAGCGCATCTCGGTCCTGGTCGCGCTGCGACTTGCCTTTGCTGTTCTTGTCGCCGAGCGCGACCACGGCCACGACCTTGAACGAACGGTCGCACACGACAAAATCTGCGATCTTGCGGCTGAACGAGCTTCGTGCCGCGCGTGTGCGGGCCGTGAGCAATGCGCCGAAGCTGACCTGCGGCAGCACCACAAGGTCCGGCAGCGTTTGCACCAGGCGGTTGTACATGGCTTGTTCGCGCGCCGTAAGCGGCGGCCGTGCCTTGGGCTTGTCGACAAAGCCGCTGCTGCTTTGCGCAGCCTTTTTTCTTGCGAGCGCTACGAACACCAGCAGCCCGATGGCCAATAAAAAGACCATGAATAGAAACGTATTCATCTCTGCTTCTCCTTCTCCGCAGAGTCTCGCATGACTGCGCGAACGCCTCTTTTGGTGTTTTGCCGGACGTGTTCTGGAACGCCTTTTTCAGCCGTGCGCGTCGTACGAAAGCGGCGTTGCTCCAAGCGCGCAGCCCGCTGACGGCCGGGCCGCAGAACTCACCACTTGCCGTCTTTGGGAATCGCTTGAGGTGCCGGCTTTGCGCCGGCGGCAGCCGTAATGAGTTGCGCGGCTTCCGGGCGATTGGCCTTGGTTGCGAAGTCGACTGCGGTCATGCCGAGCTGGTTCTTCATGGTGGTGTCCGCGCCTTCGGCCAGCAGCAGCTTCACGGCTTCTGTCGATCCATACATCGCAGCCATCATGAGCGGCGTCGTGCCGTTGGGCGATTGCGCATCGATGAAGGCAAAGTTGTCGAGCAGCACTTTCATGATGCTCAACTGGCCGCTGCTGGCGGCATAGTGAAGCGGCGTCCAGCCGGTCTTGTTGACGGCGGCGTCGCGCTTGAGCAGCTGGGCGACGATGTCTTGCTGGCCCTTGATGGCGGCCAGCATCAGCGGGGTTTCGTCCTTGGCGTTGGCAATGTCGACGTCGGTTTGCGGCGACTCGAGCAGCACCTGGGCGACCTTGGGCGACGGTTCGCGCAGGGCGATGATCAGGCCGGTCTGGCCGTGTTCGTCGCGCGTGTTGGGATCGAAACCGCGCTGCAGCAAGGTGCGCACACCGCTGGCGTTGTCTCCGCGCACGGCCCGGAAGAAATCTTCGAACGAACCTGCGTGTGCGGCAAAAGTTGCTGCAGCGACAGCCACATAGAAGAACTTCTTAATGTAATTTCTCATTTTGTTTTTACTCCCTTGAACAGCGTTTCGAAGTTGTCGCTCGTAGCCGTTGCGACTGCTTCGATGGGCAGCTTGCGCAGCTCGGCAATCTGCTTTGCGACGTACGGCACGTACGACGGATTGTTGGTCTTGCCGCGGTACGGCACCGGGGCCAGATAAGGGCTGTCGGTCTCGATCAGCATCCGGTCCAGCGGCACAAAGGCGGCCACGTCGCGCAGGTCCTGCGCCTTCTTGAAAGTCAGGATGCCTGAAAAGGAAATGTAGAACCCGAGGTCGAGCGCCGCGCGCGCGACTTCGGCGGTTTCGGTAAAGCAATGGAACACGCCGCCTGCGGCCTTGCCGGAGCCGTGTTCGCCCTCCTCTTTCAGGATGGCAAGCGTATCGGCGGAGGCCTCGCGGGTGTGAATGACCAGCGGCATGCGGGTTTGCTGCGCGGCGCGAATGTGCACGCGGAAGCGGTCGCGCTGCCATTCCATGTCCGAAATGCTGCGCCCGCCCTTGCGCTCTTCCATCTGGTAGTAGTCGAGCCCGGTCTCCCCGATGGCCACTACCTTGGGCAAGGCCGCACGGCGAACCAGGTCATCGACCGTGGGCTCGGCGATGTCCTCGTTGTCGGGGTGCACGCCCACGCTGGCCCAGAAGTTGTCGTAGCGGGCCGCCAGGGCCTGCACGTCATCGAACTCTTCGAGCTTGGTGCAGATGCACAAGGCCCGGTCGACCTGCGCTTCGGCCATGGCTGCGCGGATTTGCGGCATCTGGTCCGCGAACTCGGGGAAAGTGAGGTGGCAGTGGGAATCGGTAAACATGGCGCTGATTGTCTGGCGGATGCCAGGGACGCCGAGGGACCGGCGCTGCCGGGCCTCTGGTGTCGCCCCCGGCAGGGGGTCGGCGGAGCGACACGACGTGCGCGCAGCCTGGGGGCGAGCCTGGCCTTCGAGCCTAGATAGTTTGTGTGGGGCGGTCGGAGGCCATCGAGCCGCCGAGCGCCGCCTCGATGCGCGCCTTGAGCTGGCGCGACTTTTCGTCCGACGGAAAGCGGATGCCGACGCCCGGCGCCCGGTTGCCGGCGGCGCGCTGCGGCGTGATCCATGCGACCTTGCCGGCCACGGGGTAACGTTGCGGGTCTTCAGGCAGCGTCAGCAGCACATAGACATCGTCGCCCAGCCGGTATTCGCGCGACGTGGGAATGAAGATGCCGCCTTCGGCAAACAGCGGAATGTAGGCGGCGTAGAGCGCGCCCTTTTCCTTGATGGCGAGCTGGATCACGCTTGGCCGTTGAGGCGTTGCGGCGGCGGCGGGGGCGGCTGGTTGGTTCATGGTCGGCGAGGAGCAGAGTTTAGGGTGGTTCGCGCCTCGCTCACAAGCGCTTCCAGCATCAGGCCCGCATTGAAAGGGTGTTCAGCGGTTCTTGCCGCACTGGCAAGCGACTTCGACCAGCGGGCCAGCGCCAGGTGCGAAGGCACTGCCGCCGGCAGGTCGGCCGCCTCGAAGAACCGGGGTTCAGCGCCGCTGCCGACGGCCATCAGGTCGTGGCAGAGCTTCTGCAGTGCACTGATGGCTTGCGAGGGCGCCTGGTCCGCCAGCGCGGCGACGTCTCCGCGCAACACTGCCTTTGGCAGCAGCGACCAGGCCTTGGGCGATTGGCCGGAGCGCGCGAGCCGCAGCGCATCGCTGGGCCGGCCGCCCGCCGCACGCAGCAAGGCGGTGGCGTCGGCCGCGGGTACGTCGTGCGCACCCAGCCAGGCTTCAGCTTCGGCCGTTGCGGGCCACGGCAGCGTAAAGCCGAGGCAGCGGCTGCGGATGGTCGGCAGCAATTGCCACGCCGCCTCGCTCGCCAGCACAAAGCGAACGTCCCCGACCGGCTCTTCAAGCGTCTTGAGCAGTGCGTTGGCGGTGATGGTGTTCATGCGCTCGGCGGGGTACACCAGCACCACCTTGCCGCGGCCCCGGGCGCTGGTGCGCTGGGCAAAGCCGACCGCATCGCGCATCGCTTCGACGCGGATTTCGCGGCTGGGCTTGCGCTTCTTGTCGTCGATGTCGGCCTGCGCTTTTTCGTCGAGCGGCCAGCCGAGCTCCTGCATGGCGACTTCGGGCATCAGCACGCAAAGGTCGGCATGGGTTCGGACCTCGATGGCGTGGCAACTTGGGCACTGGCCACACGCGGTGCCGCCCTCTTCTGTCTTGGGCTGCTCGCAAAGCCATGCGGCGGCAAGCGCCAGCGCGAGCTCGTATTGGCCCAGGCCCGACGGCCCCTGCAGCAACCAGGCATGGCCGCGCTGGCGCAGCAGCTCTGCGAGGGGGCGCTGAAGCCAGGGCGAAAGTGCCGAGGTGCTCATAATGCCGCCCCGCTCGCGGGTGCCAGCGCGCCGCGCGCGACAAGCGCCGCCTCGACCTGCTGCCAGACCTGGTCGCGCGTCTGGCTGGCGTCGATTCGAACGAAGCGCTGCGCATCGGCGGCCGCGCGGGCCGCGTAGCCGGCTGCCACACGCCGGAAGAACTCGACCGGCTGGGCTTCGAACTTGTCGGGCAAGCGCGCGCCCGCCAGGCGCTGGGCGGCGATTTCGGGTGCCAGGTCGAACCACAGCGTGATGTGGGGCTGCAGCAACCCTGCCGCTCCCCTGCCCCCTTGCACCCATTGCTCCAACGTCGACAGCACCTGCGCATCGAAGCCGCGGCCCGAGCCCTGGTACGCAAAAGTGGCATCGGTGAAGCGGTCGCACAGCACCACGTCGCCGCGGGCCAGCGCTGGCTCTATGACTTGCGTGACGTGATCCCGCCGCGCCGCGAAAACCAGGAGCGATTCGGTCAGCGGGTCCATCGGCTGTTCGAGGATGAGCCCGCGCAAGGTTTCCGCCAGCGGCGTGCCGCCGGGTTCGCGCGTGCGCACGACCGTGCGGCCCTGCGCCTTCAAGAGCGCTTCCATTGCATCCAGATGGCTGGACTTGCCCGCGCCGTCGATGCCCTCGAGCGTCAGAAACAGGCCTTCACTCATTGGGCAACCTTCGGTTTGGGTTCGCCGCCTCCGCGCTGGTAGCGGTTGACCGCGCGGTTGTGCTCGTCGAGCGAGGTGCTGAACTGGCTGGTGCCGTCGCCGCGCGAAACAAAGTACAGCGACTTGCTTTGCGCCGGCTGCACTGCCGCCAGCAGCGCGGCCTTGCCCGGCATGGCAATGGGCGTTGGCGGCAGGCCGCCACGGGTGTAGGTGTTCCAGGGCGTATCGGCCTGCAGGTCTTTCTTGCGCAGATTGCCGTCGAAGGTGGTACCCAAGCCGTAGATCACGGTCGGGTCGGTTTGCAGCGGCATGCCGGTGCGCAGGCGATTGACGAACACAGCCGCGATCTCGGAGCGGTCCTTGGCCTTGCCTGTCTCCTTTTCGACAATGCTGGCCAAAATAAGCGCCTCATCGGCCGTTTTGATCGGCAAATCGGCCGCCCGGGCGGCCCAGGCGGCTTCGAGCTTCTTGTCCATGGCCCGCATGGCGCGCTGCAGCAGCGCGATGTCGGTCGAGCCCTTCGAATAGGTGTACGTGTCGGGGAAAAAGCGCCCCTCCGGGTGCACGCCAGGCCTGCCGAGCTTGGCCATCAGCGCATCGTCGGGCAAGCCGACGGTTTCGGGCTTGAGCTGCTCGGCCTTGGCAAGGGCGGCACGCACCTGGCGAATGTTCCAGCCTTCGACCAGCACCAGGCTGCGGGTTGCCTCTTCGCCGCGCACCAGCACGTTGAGCAGCATCTTGGGCGTGATGCCGCGCTCCAGCTCGTAGCTGCCGGCGCGAATCTGGCGGTCTTGCCCCGAAAGGCGAAACCAGAGATAGAGCAGTTGCGGCTCCACGTTGGCGCCGGCATCGGCCACCGCCTGCGCAACGCCGCGCGGCGTGGTGCCGGGCTCCACCGAAAGATCCAGGCTCGGCGCGGGGAGCTTGAGCGGCTGGTGCACCCACCACAACCCGGCGGCGCCGAGGCCGAGCGCAGCCAGGGCGGCAAGCAGAAAGAGCGTAAGAAAGAAGCGGCGCACGGGTCCGATGGAATGACGGGAAGAAGAAAAACGAATCGAGGATTCGGCGCGAAAAGTCGGTGGCCCTGCGGGAACAACGGCAAGTTTCCCTGCAGACCGGACGGAACGGCCTCGACCATGATAATTCAGCGATGACTACTGTCGTTCTCAATGGTGTTACCGCCCTTTCGCACCTCGGCGTGATTCGCGCCGAAGGACCGGATGCCGCCAGCTTTTTGCACGGCCAGCTCACGCAGGACTTTTCGCTGCTCGGCGCCACGGAGGCCCGCCTGGCAGCCCTTTGCACCGCCAAGGGCCGCGTGATTGCCAGCTTCATCGGCATACGGCCGCAACCCGACCTGGTGCTGCTGGTCTGCAGCAAGGACATCCTGGCCGCCACGCTCAAGCGCCTGTCGATGTATGTGCTGCGCGCCAAGGCCAAGCTCACCGATGCCACGGAGCAGTTCGCGCTGTACGGCTTGGCCGGCACCGCGCTGACCGCCAACGGCCTCGATGCCGCCGCCCTGCCCGGCCAGCGCACCGCCATCGGCGAAGACATCAGCTCCGTTTCGCTCTACCCGGCCGACGGCGTGCCGCGTGCCATGTGGATCGCACCTGCCGGCAGCCCGGTGCCCGCAGGCCCGGCGCTCGATGCGGACCTGTGGCAGTGGAGCGAGGTTCGCAGCGGCATCGTGACGTTGACCACGCCGGTGGTCGAGGCTTTCGTGCCGCAGATGATCAACTACGAATCCGTGGGCGGCGTCAATTTCAAGAAGGGCTGCTACCCGGGCCAGGAAATCGTGGCACGCAGCCAGTTTCGCGGCACGCTGAAGCGCCGCACCTACCTTGTGCAGGCCGATGCGCCTGTGAGCGCAGGCCAGGAAGTGTTCGCCGCCGCTGATGCCGAGCAGCCCGTGGGCATGGTGGCACAGGCTGCGCCGGTACCTGGCGGCGGCTGGGCCGCGCTTATTTCCATCCAGATCTCGGCGCTTGAAACCGGCGGCCTGCATGCGAGCAGCGCCGACGGCCCGGCGCTCACGGTCGAGCCGCTGCCATATCCGCTGCTCGAAGACATCTAGCCTTGCCGCCAACCCCAGCGCCCTGAAAGAAGGACGCCCGGCGCTGCCCGAAAGAGGCAGCGCTATTTTTTTGCGCGCGTTTAACCCTGCCTCCGGTGCTGCTCCGTAGAAGCCCTACCGATCCACTCCCGGCAAGGAAGACCACCATGAAGCGCAGACTCATCTTCTCGACAGCACTCGCATTGGCCGCCCTCTCGGCTTGCGCTGAAAGCCCGATACGGCCGCCCTCGCCGCCTTTGACGTACGACCGCCTCGGCTCGCTCATGCAGGTGAGCGTGGTCGACCGCGCCACGGGCCGCGAGCTGCCCATCTACCGGTACCGCGGTGAATACTGGGTGGCTGGCCGGCCCGGCTCGCGCTACGCGATTCGCGCGCGCAATGCGATGGGCGAACGTGTCATGGCCGTGATGTCGGTCGATGGCGTGAACATCGTCACCGGCGAAACCGCGGGCGTGCTGCAGAACGGCTACGTTTTTTCCGGCGGCGAGCGCAGCGACATCACAGGCTGGCGCAAGAGCGATTCGCAGATCGCGGCCTTCGAGTTCACGTCTGTCGGCAATTCGTACGCGAGCCGCACCGGCCGGCCGGCCGACGTGGGGGTGATCGGCGTCGCGCTGTTCCGCGAGCGGGTGCCCGCGGCGCCCATCGTGCTGCCGCAACGAGACGGCTACGGCAGCAACCGCGAGATGGAGCGCCGCAGCGAGGCGCCATCTGCCGTCGCGGAGGCCGCGCCGGCCGCACCTGCGGCACAGTCCCGCTCCGCCGACAGCGCCTTGGGCGCCGAAGCCAGTGCATCGGCCAAGGGCGAGCTGGCCCGGCGGTCGCCAAGCCTGGGAACCGGCCATGGCCGGCGCGAGACATCGCATGTCGGCCACACCACCTTCGAGCGCGCGCAATCCACGCCCGACGAGGTGGTTCGCATCCGCTACGACAGCCGCGAGAACCTCATTGCCGCCGGCGTGATTCCGGTGCCTCCGCCTCCGCCGCGCTGGCCGCGTCCCGAAGGTCCGTCCGCCTTTCCGGGTTCGGAGATGGGCTATGTGCCCGACCCGCCGGCCCGCTACTGATTGAGCGTGCGGCGCATCTCGATGTGCGGGATGCCGGCTTCCTCGAAGGGCTCGCCATGCACGGTGTAGCCCAGCCGTGCATAAAAGCGCTCCGCGCTGCGCTGGGCGTGCAGGCCAATCTCGCGATCGCCGCGCGCCCTGGCGGCCTCCTCCAGCGCCTTCACCACTGCCGCGCCGTGCCCGCCGCTGCGCAGCACGCGGTGCACGGCCATGCGGCCGAGCATCGCTGTACCGTCAACCGCATCCAGCAGCCGGCCGGTCGCAATCACCTGGCCGAGCCGGTTGCGCGCCACCGCATGCAGCACCACCGCATCGTGCTCGTCCCACTCCAGTTCCTTGGGGATGTTCTGTTCCTCGATGAAGACGGCGCGGCGCAAGGCGCTTGCGCCTTCGCCCAAGGTTTTCCAGTCGCCCGTTTCCACGGTGCGCATCGGCTCGCCGGCTTCGAAGCCCATGAGAATTTCGCGCAATAGCGGCGGCACCGGCTTGGAGGTCTGCGTGGCCGGGTCTGCAAACACATAGACCAGTTCGCAGCCCACCAGGTACTGGTCTTGCCGAAACAGCGCGCCTTGGAAGACCATGGACGAATTGCCGATGCGCGCGCACTTCATGCCCACGTCGATCACGTCGTCCATGCGGGCGGAAGCCTGAAAATCTACCGTCGCCTTGCGCACATACAGGTCACCGCCCAGCGCATGCATGGCCTCTTCGTAAGGCAGCGCAAGCGCGCGCCAGTAGTCGGCAATGGCGGTGTCGAAGTACATCAGGTAGTGCGCGTTGAACACGATCTTCTGCATGTCGACCTCGGCCCAGCGCACGCGCAGGCGGTGGAAGAAACGGAAGTCTTTTCTCTGGGGTACTACGGTTTCTTGGCTCATGGCTTCAGTGCTTCTTTGAGTGCGCGCGCCGCGTCGTTTTGCGCCTGCAGCGCTTCAGGAATCGCGCGGCCCATTTTCAGAAATTCGTGGATCACGCCGCGATAGATTTCAAGATCGACCGCCACGCCCGCGGCACGCAGCTTGTCGGCGTAGGCAATGCCTTCGTCCACCACCGGGTCGCATTCGGCCAACCCGATCCAGGCCGGCGCCACGCCCTCGACATCGTCCGCCAGCAGCGGCGCAAAGCGCCAGTCGTCGCGGTCGGCCGGCGTGCGCACATACTGGCCGAAGAAATAGTCGATCAACGCCTTGGTCAGGAGCGGCCCGTTGGCGTACAGCCGGTGCGAAGGGGTGTCCTGGTGCCCGGTGGTGCCGGGGTAGATCAGCATCTGCAGCGCAAGCGGCAAGCCCGCATCGCGCGCAAGAATGGCGCACACCGCGGCCAGCGTGCCGCCGGCGCTGTCGCCGCCCACCGCAAGGCGGCTGGTGTCCAGGCCGAGGCGCGCGCCGCCGTTCGCAACAAAGGCGAAGGCGTCCCAGGCATCGTCGGAGGCGGTCGGAAACTTGTGCGCGGGTGCGAGCCGGTAGTCGACCGAAACCACCGCGCAGCCGCTCTTCAGGCTGAGCACGCGGCACAGCGTGTCGTGGGTGCGGATGTTGCCAACCGTGAAGCCGCCGCCATGAAAGTACACCAGCACCGGCAGCCTGGCCGACGATGGCGCGTAGAGCCGCGCCGGAATGTCGAAGCCGTCACGCGCGGTAATGCGGAAGTCTTCGATGCGCGCGAGCTCGGGCTTGGGCACCTCGAGCACGCCGGCGCCCTTCTCGTAGGAAGCCTTGGCCTCGTCGGGCGTGAGCTGGTCCAGGCTCGGATGGCCCGCACGGGCCATGCGCTCGACCACGCTCGCCATCTTGGCGGTCAGCAATGTGCCCGACGCGACAGCGGCAAGGGTTTTGTTCATGTGCAAGACTGATTGCTCTTGTTAGATTCGAATGGTCGGCAATCGTACCGCCCCAAGCATCAACGCCCATGGCCCTCATCCAATACCTCACCCAGATCCAGTTCGAGTTCGGCGCCATCAAGCTGCTGTCCAGCGAGTGCGCGCGCATAGGCATCACCCGTCCGCTGATCGTGACCGATGCGGGCGTGCGCGCCGCCGGCGTGCTGCAGAAGGCGCTCGACGCCATCGCCGACCTCGAGGTGGCGGTGTTCGACCAGACGCCTTCCAACCCGACCGAAGCCGCCGTGCGCGCGGCTGTGGAGCTGTACCGCAGCGCCCGCTGCGACGGGCTCATTGCCGTGGGCGGCGGATCCGCCATCGACTGTGCCAAGGGCGTGGCGATCGCGGCCACGCACGAAGGCCCGCTCAAGACCTACGCCACCATCGAAGGCGGCTCGCCGAAAATCACCGAGCGCGTGGTGCCGATCATCGCGGTGCCCACCACCAGCGGCACCGGCAGCGAGGTGGCGCGCGGCGCCATCGTCATCGTGGACGACCACCGCAAGCTCGGCTTTCACAGCTGGTTTCTCATGCCGAAGGCGGCCATTTGCGACCCCGAGCTCACGCTCGGCCTGCCGCCCCGGCTCACGGCTGCCACCGGCATGGACGCCATTGCGCATTGCATGGAAACCTTCATGTCGGCGGCCTTCAACCCACCGGCCGACGGCATCGGTCTGGACGGCCTGGAGCGTGCCTGGCTGCACATCGAGCGCGCCACCAAGGACGGCAGCGACCGCGAGGCACGCCTGAACCTGATGAGCGCATCAATGCAAGGCGCCATGGCTTTCCAGAAAGGCCTGGGCTGCGTGCATTCACTGAGCCACAGCCTGGGCGGTGTCGATCCGCGCCTGCATCACGGCACGCTCAACGCCCTCTTCCTGCCCGCGGTGATCCACTTCAATGCCGGTGCGGAGTCTGTGCAGAAAGAGCAGCGGCTGCAGCGCATGGCCCGGGCCATGCACCTCGATTCGGCCGGCGATTTGGCCGAGGCCATCCGTGACATGAATGCGCGTCTTGGCATGCCCAAGGGCCTGGCTGAAGTGGGCGTGACGCCCGACCTGTTCGAAAAGATCATCGATGGCGCCATGGCAGACCATTGCCATAAGACCAACCCGCGGCTGGCTACGCGCGACGACTACAGGGCGATGCTCGAAGCGTCGATGTAGGAGCTTTTGGGTTGTAGGAGCGCTGCTGTTCAGGGCGGCGCGCCCGCCGACGGGGTACCTTTCTCCGCGAATGTCCCCCGGCCTGCGGCCTCCTCCTTTATTTCGCTGCTCCCCGCAGCGAAATAAAGGAGGAGCCGAAGGCGGGGGACATTCGCGGAGGGGAGCACCCGGTGGCCTTTGCACGCGCCCTGAACAACGGCCTAAGAACAATAGCCCCCGAACAGCCACGTCATGTATATGACATAAGGAATTTCTAGACTGCCAACCGAAGGCTTTGCATCCGAACAAGCCCCAAGGGCGAGGGAAATTCCGAATGACGCGTACCGTCCAGGTTCACACCGTACTCAGCGCCGAGCAGCTCAAGTTTCGCGCCATGCGCGGGCGGGAAGCACTGTCGCAGTTGTTCGAGTTCGAGGTCGACATGGTCAGTCCGAGCTTCAACCTCGACCTGAAGAAACTGCTTGGCACTTCTCTCACCATCGAGCTGACAGACGGCGGCTCGCCCCGTTTTCTTAACGGTACCGTGGTGCGCTTCGAACTCGTGGGCCGCGCCAACGAAACCGGCCGCCACTATGTGTACCGCGCCTTGGTGCAGCCGTGGCTCTGGTACCTTACGCGCACGACCGACTGCCGCATTTTCCAGAACAAGAGCGTGCCCGAGGTGCTGGACGAAGTGCTGGGCAAATATGGCTTCGAGTTCGAAAAGCGTCTGGCGGGCAGCTACCGCCCCTGGGAATACTGCGTTCAATACCAGGAGAGCGACTTCGCTTTCGTGAACCGCCTCATGGAACACGAAGGCATCGCCTACCATTTCGAGCACACCAAAAGCTCGCACCTGCTCGTGCTGGCCGACGACACCGGCAGCTACCGCAAGCTTCCGGGGTACGCCACCATTCCCTACCGCCCGCGCGACCGCGTGCTGCATGCGATGGAGCCCTGCATCGACCAGTGGCGCGTGGCCGAGCAGATCACCTCGGGCCGCGTGATGCTCGACGATTTCGATTTCAAGAAGTCGCGCGCGTCGCTGCAAAGCGTGCGGCAAGACCCCAAGGGCCACGACCATTCGACCTACGAAGTCTATGAATGGCTGGGCGGCTACAGCGAACACCAGCAAGGCGACACCTACGCGAAAATTCGCCTGCAGGAGCTGCAGTGCGCGCATGAGCTCGCTGCGGGCCACACCAACGTGGTCGGCATGGCGCCCGGCTATCTGTTCGAGATGACGCACTGCCCGCGCGAGTCGGACAACCGCGAGTACCTGGTCACCGAAACCCGCTACGACCTGCAGGAGCCCGAGTACTCCACCGGCATCGGCACGGAGTCGGTGTGCCAGTTCGACTTCACGGTGCTGCCTTCGAACGTGCCCTTCCGGCCCGCGCGCAAGACGCCCAAGCCGCGCACCAACGGCCCGCAAACCGCCACCGTGGTCGGCCCCGAAGAAATCTGGACCGACCGCTTCGGCCGGGTGAAGCTGCAGTTCCGCTGGGACCGCTACGGACAGTCGGACGAAAACAGCTCGTGCTGGGTGCGCGTTTCGAGCAACTGGGCCGGCGCCAACTACGGCACCATGCACATGCCGCGCGTGGGCCAGGAAGTGATCGTCGATTTCATCGGCGGCGAGCCCGACCGCCCCATCATCACCGGCCGCGTCTACAACAACGACCAGATGCCGCCGTGGGAACTTCCGGCCAACGCCACCGCCAGCGGCATCCTCACGCGCTCGAGCACGGGCGGTGCGGCCAACCAGGCCAACATGCTCCGCTTCGAAGACCGCAGCGGCGCCGAGCAGATCCTGCTGCACGCCGAGCGCAACCTCGACGTCGAGGTGGAAGCCGACGAAACGCACACCACCGACGGCACGCGCACCACGCTCATCAAGGGCCATGAATCGGCCACCTACAAGAGCGGCGAAACCCGCGACATCACCGCGGGCGCGAAAGAAACCATTACCGGCGGCGACACGCGCGACGTGACCGGCGGCTTCAGCGAAACGGTCAGCGGCGGCGTCACGCAGACCATTTCGGGCGGCAAGAAGCGCACGCTCAGCGGCGGGCTGAACGACACGATCTCGGGCGGCGTCAACCTTGCGATCACCGGCGGCTTCCACGGCACCATCGATGGAAAGGAGATCCGCTTCGTGAGCGGCGGACGCAACGACACCATCGACACCTCGAACACCGTGCTGGTCAACGGCCCGTCGAACACCACGGTGACCGGCCCGACGGTGCACACATCTCCAGACGTGACCTTCAACACGACGAACCACATCCACAACACGACGCAGCACGTCATCAACACCAGCATCTACAACACAACGTCGAACACCTACAACAACCTGACGGTCAACTACACCAACAATTCCATCTCCTACACCAACAACTACTCCAAGAGCAGCGACTGGAGGTGGTTCCGCCTGGGCGGCACCGGCCTGAACATGGACGTGTCGGGCATTTCGCTGGGTGTGGTGGCCGTGCGTTCGATGGCTATCGGCGTTCAGGCGCAGGCCATCGGCGTGAAGCTGGAGGCCGTGGGCGCGGAGTGGAAGAACAAGGCAATGTCGCTGGGGGATGCCGGTGCGCTCATCCAGCTCGTGGGCACGGAGATCAAGACGGGCGGCCTGCGCGCCGGCATCCAGGCGCTCAAGATCCTGCTCTGAAGCGTGGAAAACGTGCTCGATATCGTGCTGTGGGGGGTGTTCGGCATCGTCAGCCTGGGCGTGATCGCGCTCGCCGCAATCGTGCTCGCAGTGGCGCTGATGAGCCATCGCGCCTATGCCGAGGAAGGCCGGCTGTCGCAGCAGTTGCAGGCCAGTGGGCGTCCGCTGCAGGGCGTCGCGGTTTCCCTGGTGCGCTCGCCCAGCGGCTACTCCCGGCGCGGCCCCATCGGGCAGCGCATGACGGCCGTGCAGCTGGGCGTTGCCTACGTCGATGCCGCCGGCATCGAGCAGCAGACCACCTTGCGCACGCTCATCGACGAGGACCTGCTGGCCCATTTTTCCGCGGGCCGGCCCGACATTCATCTGCTGCAGGACCCGCAAGATCCGTCGCGACTGGCCATCGACCGCAGGCACACCCCGCTGGAGATCCGCGGCGCAAGGCGCTGATGCCGCCGTGAAAACCATCAAGCCCCTGCGCCTGAGCGTCCTTACGCGACCCTTCCTGCGCGCGCAAAGCCAGCGTCTTGCACTCACCGTGATCGGCATGCACACCCTCGGCGAAGGGGGCGTGCTGCTGCCCGAGACGGAGCTCTGGAAAACCGTCTCTGCCGAACTGGGAAACCAGTCCGCAATCGATCTCGGCATTCCCAAGCTGCGGCCCGAATTCCTGGTGAGCGGCCAGGCCTACACCTGCCACCAGCAGGACAAGACGCGCTGCGCGGTCGACCTGCGCGTCGGCACCTTGCGACGCCAGTTCCTCGTTTCGGGCGACCGCTACTGGCTGGATGGCCGCGCCACCGAGCCGCAGGCTTTCGACACCATGCGCCTGGACTGGCGACATGCGTTCGGTGGCCCCGGCTTTGCCGCCAACCCCGCGGGCATCGGGTACGCACCCGAGATGGTCAATGGCCTGCTGGTGCAGCGGCTTCCCAATGTCGAACGCCCGGGCGATGGCATGGATCGCCCCGACCGCAGGCCGGTCCCGGCCTGCCCGGCTGCGATGGACGTCGATCTGCCCGAACGCCTGAAGCTGCTGGGAACGGACTACGGCGACCAGTGGCGCGAGACCCTCTACCCCGGTTTTGCGCGCGACATGGACTGGCAGTTCTTCAACGCCGCGGCTCCGGAACAACGCTGGAAAGACGAACTGTCCATTCCCGCAGCCGCCCCCTACGAGATCTGGAACATGCACCCAGAGCATGCGGTGCTGCGCGGACGGCTTCCGGATCTGCGCGCACGCGGCTTCGTGGCGAGAAAGTCTGCGCGGCCCCTTGCACTGGAAGAGGTGCCGCTGCGGCTGACCACCGCCTGGTTCTTCCCGGACATGGCGCAGGTCATGCTGATCTTTCACGGCGAGACGCTCATTGCCGAGGACGATGCCGCGGACATCACGCATGTCATGCCGGCAATGGAGGCGGCAGACAGCCCGCTGCGCCCCCTCTCCCACTACGAGAAGGTCTTCGAGAATCGCTGCAACCTGGAGAAAGGCGCGATCCATGCGCTGCTCGACGAGGAACTGCTGCCCGCCTCGGCCATCGGTCCCTGGCTGGACCAGATCGACGCGCGCGAATCGATCCTGGCAAGGAACATCAAGGACAAGGGCGAGCGCCTGCGTGCCGAGCTGACGGCGCGCGGACTGGAGGCCGGCCACAAGGCGCGCCATTTCCGGGAACGGCCCCTGCCGAAGCCTTTCGACAAGATGCCCACGCTGGCCGAGCTGCCCGAGTTCATCGACAACACACGCGCCTACCAGCGCGAACAGCAACGCAAGCTGGAGGAAGCCAGGCAGGAGGTCGCGAAGGCGGCCCGGGACAACGCATCCGAATCGCGCAAGGCGGGCTTCGACAGCAGCCGGATCACCGACGAGGAAAGCCGGAACGCGCAGCTCAAGGGCCCGCCGAAATTCGAGGCCGAGACAATCGTCAAGGGCCTGGCCGGCATCGCCGCGGCCACGGGCACCCCGGCCATGAGCGCCGCCGAGCACGCCGAGCTGCAGGCCCTCGGGCAGCGGGGCCGGCAGGACATGCTGACGCTGTACCGCATGGCGGCCCACCACCAGGCCGCTGCCGATCCGATGGCTGCCGAACAGAATGCGCAGACGCGCGAACGCGTGCTCGCCGCCATGGCCGCGGACCGCGATCTTTCCGCCATGGATCTGACGGGCTGCGACCTGTCGGGCCTCGATCTGCGGGGCGCCCGCATGCACCAGACCTTGCTCGAAGGCGCCCTCTTCCAGGGCACCCGCCTGGATGGCGCCGACTTGAGCCAATCGGTGCTGGTGCGCGCCGACCTGCGCCAGGCCTCGTTGACGGGCTGCAACCTGGAGCGTGCCAACCTCAGCCTCGCGCGCTGCGAAAACACCAACTTCGCGCAGGCCCGCTTCGAGCGCACGCAGATGGAGAAGCTGCGCCTCGACCGCTGCTGTCTCGACGAAGCGAGGTGGAGCCATCTGTTGCTGCAGGGAATCGAACTCGCGGATTGCAGCCTGCGGCGCGCCGACCTCCGCTACGTGAGCATGGCCGAGCACTGCCGGCTGGCGCGCTGCGACTTCGGCGAGGCTCGCTTGGAAAAGGTGCTGTTCGTGCAGGCCGAATTCGAGTCGGTGGATTTTTCCGGCGCCACCGTCGAAGCCTGCAGCTGGGCCCACACTCCATTGCACAAGGGCATCCGGTTTCGGCGTGCACTGCTCAAGACCACCAGCTTCGTCGGCACCACGGATCTTCGCGAGGCCGACTTCGAGGATGCCACGCTGGTGCATTGCACCCTGCGCGAGCTGCCTCTCGATGACGCGAACTTCAGGCGGGCTACGCTCGATACTTGCGATTTCTCCTCCGCGTCGCTCAAGGGCGCGGACCTGCGCGCGGCGGCGGCGCCCGACAGCCTCTTCATCCGCGCCGATTTCACGCGTGCCTCCCTGCGGCTCGCCAATCTCATGAATGCCAACCTTCAGAAGGCCTGCCTGGTCGGTGCCGACCTGGGCGAGGCCAACCTGTTCCGTGCCGATGTCTCCCAGATCCTCATCACCCCGGGCACGATCACCCTGGGTGCCCACATCGACCAGATGAAGACACTGCCCCGGCGCCCCGAGGCAAGCGGCGCGTGAACGCCGAGACACTGGCAGCCCAGGTCCGCAACGGCGAGCCGATACGCGAGAAGGACTTCAGCAACATGGACCTGAGAGGCATCGACCTGCGCGGCGGCGTGTTCAGCGAATGCAGCTTCCGGGGCGTTCAGGCCGATGCCGCGCGCCTGGGCGAATCGCTCTTCGAGAAATGCCGCTTCGACCAGGCGCAGTTGCCGGCGGCGGAGCTGACGCGCGCCGCCTTCCACGAGTGCAGCCTGCAGGATGCGGTGCTGGACGCGGCCTCCATGCCGCATTCGGTGTTCAGCGGCTGCAAGCTGTGGGGCATTCGGCTGGAAGAGGCCTTCATGGACCAGGCGAACTTGCATCAAAGCGAGCTGCGCAACGCCTGCCTGGACCGTGCCAGCCTCGACAAAGCCGTGTTCTCCGAGTGCGACTTGACGGGCGCGTCCTTCAATGCGGTGGCCTTCTCGTCGACCATCTTCTTTCGCGCAGCGCTGGCGGGCACGCGCTACGCCGGAGCCAGCTTCACGAACGCGATTTTCAGCAAGGCGGATCTTGCGGGGCAGGACTTCTCCGGGCAGCAGTTCCACCTCTGCCAGTTCATCGATGCGGCGCTGACGGCGTGCCGATTCCGCGACGCGCGCCTCACGCAGTGCAACTTCAAGGGTGCCGATCTGCGCAATGCGGTGTTGGCCGGGGCGCAGGCCATGCAGTGCCTGTTTCCCGAGGCGGACCTGCGCGGCGTCGATGCGCGGCGCGGTCATTTCCAGCAGAGCATCTGGGTCGACGCTCATCTCGACGGCGCAGACTTCTCGCAAGCGCAGCTCGAGCAGGGCGTCTTCCATCGCGCGCACTGCGGGCAGACCGCATTCGCCGGCAGCCGCCTGGACTACGCCGATTTTTCCTACGCCTCGCTGGTCCAGGCCGACTTCCGCGATGCCGCTTTCCTGCGCACCGTGTTTCATCGCGCCGATTTGGAGGGCGCCAGGTTCAGTACCCGCCTGGGTACGCTGGACCGGGACCCTGCGCTGCACGAAGCCGAGAAGGTGGCGCTGCAGCAACCCGAGCGCCCGTCTCGCCTGGACCGCGACATCCATGGCCGCCGCCCGAAGAAAGAAAGCCCATGACCTCCACCCGGACCATCACCCGGACCACCGCCGGCGACACGGTCGCCACTGCACGCCATGCAACGCAAGGCGTGCTGGATCCGCTCATGCAGCGCCCTTCACATGCGGCCCGCGCGGACTCGGGCACGCGGACCGCCACGGTGATCGCCAGCGATGGCGATCCCTGGTTCGAGGTCGACCTCGACGACGGCCAGGGACCGCTGCGCTGCCGGCGCGTCGCCAGCTGCCTGCTGCTGCCCGCGCCGGGCGATACGGTGCTGATCACCTCGACCCGCCAGGGCGACAGCTTCGTCATCGCGGTGGTCGTCCAGGCCGACCCGCGGCAGGCGACGCTGGCCGTGGACGGCGACCTGACGCTGGTGTCGCGCTCGGGCGGCATCCGCGCGCGCAGCGCCGGCCCGATAGCGCTGGAGTCGGACACCTCGGTCGAGATGCGGTCGCCCGAGTGGCGCGCGCAGGCCCAGCGGGCCCATTGCGAGATCGGGGAGATGGACTACCAGGGCGCCCGCATCCGCTTCAGCGTGCTGGTGTCGCGCTTCGTCGGGCGCACCTGCGAAGTGGTGCTGGATCGCCTCAACCTGCTCACCCGCTCGAGCTTCCGCCTGACCGAGGAGATGGAACAGGTGCGTGCCGGCCAGATCGACATCCAGGCAGAGCAGACCTTGCGCCTGCATTCGAAGAACACGCTGCTGACCAGCAAGGGGCTGGTCAAGGTAGATGCCGAGCAGATCCACATGGGCTGAAAAAAAGGAGCACCGCATGTTCGCCAACTGCCAGATGATGGGCCTCGATCTCGCCATCCCCGACGTCTGCAAGACGCCGCCGGCGCTGCCCATCCCTTACCCGAACTTCGCGCTCGGGCCTACGGCCATTCCCAATGCCTGGAACATCCTGTACGGCGGCACGCCGGCCCACAACCTGGCCACCGTCACGCCCATCACCAACGGCGACAACGCGGGCGTGCTGATGGGCGTGGTGTCGCAGACCGTGATGGGGCCTTCGCGCCACATCACGGGCGCTTTCACCGTACTGCTCAAGGGCACGCCCTGTACGCGCATGACCAGCCTGTCGGTGCAGAACCGCTGCAACATCGTGGGCATGCGGATCGTGCCGAGCCAGTTCAAGGTGCTGGTGCTGGCGGCCTGAGGCTTTCTTCGCTCGCCTGTTCCGCTATTCCGCCTTCACGCCGGCGGTGCGGATCACCTTCGCCCATTTCGTGGTTTCGGCCGCGATGAAGGCGTCGAACTCCTCCGGCGTGCTGCCCGCCGGAATCGTGCCCATGGCATCGAGCTTGGCGCGCGTTTCGTCGCTCTTGATCACGCGCGCCACCTCTTCCGACATGCGCTTGATGATGTCGCGCGGCGTGCCCGCTGGCGCCAGCATGCCGGCCCAGGTGCTGCCGGTGAAGCCGGCAAAGCCTTGTTCGATGAAGGTGGGCACATCGGGCGCGGCGGCCAGGCGCTTGTCGCCAGCCACGCCGATGAGCCGCACCTTCCCCGCCTTGGCCTGGTTGATGAGGCCCGTGGGCGCATCGAAGAACAGCTGGATCTGGCCGCCCATCAAATCCGTGAGCGCCGGCACCGCACCGCGGTACGGGATGTGGATCATGTAGGTCTGCGTGAGCGACTTCCACAGCTCGGTCGTCAGGTGCGCGGCCGATCCGTTGCCGGACGAACCGAAGCTCACCTTGCCCGGGTTGGCACGCGCGTAGTCGATGAGTTCGCGCGCGGTCTTGAACGGCGCATCGACGTTGACCGCCGCCAGCAGCGGCGACACGCCCATCAACGAAACACCGCTCAGGTCCTTTTTCGGGTCATACGGCAGTTTGGGGTACAGCGTGGTGTTGGCCGCATAGGCCGCAATGACAACGCCGAAGGTGGTGCCGTCGGGCGCGGCCTTGGCAATGGCATCGACGCCAATCAGGCTGTTGGCACCGGGCTTGTTGTCGACGAGCACCGGCTGTCCGAGCCGCGATTGCAGGCCCACCTGCACCAGCCGTGCCATCTGGTCGGTAAAGCCGCCCGGCGTGTACGGCACGATGATGCGGATCGGCTTGTTGGGCCAGGCGCTTTGCGCCAGCGCGGGCAACGGGATGGTTGCGGCTGCTGCGGCGGCAAGGGTGAATCGGCGGCGTGAAATCGGGGCCTGCTGCATGAGGGGCGGCTTTCTCTGAAAAGAGTGAACGGCCCATTCTCGAAGGCGCTGCGCGCCCGCAGCCTCAGGGTTTGCCCCGGCGATGCGTTTTCAGAGCGGCAGCAGGTCTTGCGTCCGGCCGGTTGAAAGCCACGCCTCGAACTCATCCGACAGCCGCTGCGCTTCGCGCGTCGCCCTGCCCCAGGCGCCGATGCGGGCCTGCGCGTCGTTTGCAAAACGGATGAAGTCCTTGCGATCGGGCAGCTTGCCGTTGGGCAGCGAGCGCACCCAGTCGGCGTCGGGTGCGAGCACCACCATGCGGTCGAGAAAGCCGGTGGACTTGTGCCGCCAGCGCAGGCCCTTGTCGAGCCAGCCCGGCACCACCGAGCGCTGGAAATGCGGATACAGCACGATGCCTTCGTCGGCCGGCTGGTAGTCCAGGTGCAGGTGATAGTCGGTAATGCCGCCGTCCCAGTAGGCGCCGCGTGGCGCGCCCGGAATGTCGTGCACGGCGGCAAGAAGGAACGGAATCGAGCACGATGCCTGCAGCACCATGTTGAAGTTCTCTTCGCTCAGCGCGTGCTGCCGCGTACGAAAGTCGTTGGTGCCGAAAGGCAGGGCCGCGCCGGGCGTGGAGAACACGCAGCGCTCCAGCCATGCGCCCAGGCTCTTGCGGTGCAGGCTGTTGGTGGCAAAGGCGCCCAGGTAGCCGAAGGGCGTGCGCGCCCTGCCCTCTCGCCCGAGGATGTGGCGGCCGCGCGAGGTCACCACATGGAGCTTGTAGCGCGAGTGGTTGAGCACCTCGCCGATGCGCCCGCCGTAGAACTCATGCAGGCTCTCGGCAAAGCGCGCGCTCAACTGGTCGGGGCTGAGCCGCTTCTGCCCTGGCGGCACTTCGAACTGCTGGCGCACATAGTCGTGCTCAAAGCGCTCGAAGGCCTTCTGCGGATCGGACAGGCAGGCCGTCGAAAGCCGCCACGCACCGATCGATGCGCCCACCAGGTGCACGGGCTGGCTCGACTGCGTGAGCCAGCGACCGAAGATGAAGCGGTCGAGCGGGCCGAGGATCAGCCCCTTGGGGCCGCCCGCGGCGCCGGGAATGGTGCGCACGTCCTGCGGGCGCAGGCCGTTCGCCTCGATGTGCTTGCGGGCCGCCGGGCCGGCATAGATGCGCAGTGCCTTCATCGTCATGCCGGCTGCCTCAGCAAGAACCGTGCGGCCGGTTTACTTGCGCAGCCCCTGCAGCTTGGCAAACGCGCTGGCCATCTGGCCCGCGGGCTGCGGCGCGCTGTCGCGGCGCGAACCCTGCTGCTGGCCGCGTCCCGCGCCTTCGAAGCGGTTGTCGCGCGGGCCGTCGCGGCGGGCTGGGGCCGCGTCGAGCTTCATGGAGAGCCCGATGCGCTTGCGTGCCACGTCCACTTCCATCACCTTGACCTTGACGATGTCGCCGGTCTTCACCACTTCGCGCGCATCGTTCACGAACTTGTGGCTCAGTTGGCTCACGTGCACCAGACCGTCCTGGTGCACGCCCAGATCGATGAAGGCGCCGAACTGCGCCACGTTGCTCACGGTGCCTTCGAGGATCATGCCTTCCTTCAGGTCGGCAATGTCGTCCACGCCGTCGTTGAAGCGCGCCACCTTGAAGTCGGGGCGCGGGTCGCGGCCGGGCTTTTCGAGTTCGCCGAGGATGTCCTTCACCGTGATGACGCCGAACTTCTCGTTGGCGAACAGCTCGGGCTTGAGCGTCTTGAGCATCTCGGCGCGGCCCATCAGTTCGGCGATCGGCTTGCCGGTCTTCACGATGATCTGTTCCACCACCGGATAGGTCTCAGGGTGCACGCCGGTAATGTCGAGCGGGTCTGCGCCGTCGCGAATCCGCAGAAAGCCGGCGCTCTGCTCGAAGGCCTTGGGGCCGAAGCCGGTCACGTCGAGCAGCTGCTTGCGCGTGGAGAACGCACCGTTCGATTCGCGCCAGCGCACCACGGCCTTGGCCACGCTGGCCGACAGGCCCGACACGCGGCTGAGCAGCGGCACGCTCGCGGTGTTGAGGTCCACGCCCACCGAGTTCACGCAGTCTTCCACCACGGCCTGCAGCGTGCGCGCCAGTTCGCTCTGGTTCACGTCGTGCTGATATTGGCCCACGCCGATGCTCTTGGGGTCGATCTTCACGAGTTCGGCCAGCGGGTCTTGCAGGCGGCGCGCAATGCTGGCGGCGCCGCGCAGGCTCACGTCCACATCGGGCATTTCCTGCGAGGCGAATTCGCTGGCCGAATAAACCGAAGCGCCGGCCTCGCTCACCACCACCTTGTCGACCTTCATCTCGGGTGCGCCGGCCTGGGCCGCCATCTTGGCGAGCAGCTTGATGAGGTCGGCGGCCAGCTTGTCGGTCTCGCGGCTGGCGGTGCCGTTGCCAATGGCGATCAGGTTCACGCCGTGCTTGGCGCACAGCTTGCCGAGCGTGTGCAGCGAGCCTTCCCAGTCCTTGCGCGGTTCGTGCGGGAACACGGTGGCGGTTTCAACCAGCTTGCCGGTCGCGTCGACCACGGCCACCTTTACGCCGGTGCGAATGCCCGGGTCCAGGCCCATCACCACGCGCGGGCCGGCGGGAGCGGCCAGCAGCAGGTCGCGCAGGTTGTCGGCAAACACCTTGATGGCGACCTTCTCGGCGTCTTCGCGCAGGCGGGTGAACAGGTCGCGCTCGGTCGAAAGCGCGAGCTTCACGCGCCAGGTCCAGGCGACGCACTTGCGGATCAGGTCGTCGGCCGGGCGGCCTGCGTGGCTCCAGCCCAGGTGCAGCGCGATCCGGCCTTCGGCGATGCTGGGCTTGCCCGGTTCGGGCTCCACCGGCAGCACCAGCTTGGCATCGAGGATGTCGAGCGCGCGGCCGCGAAACACGGCCAGCGCGCGGTGCGAAGGCACGCGGCCGATCGGCTCGTCATAGTCGAAGTAGTCGCGAAACTTGGCGACGTCGGCGTTGTTCTCGTCCTTGCCGGCCATCAGCGTCGACTTGAGCAGGCCCTCGGCCCACAGCCATTCGCGCAGGCCCTGCACCAGCGCCGCGTCTTCGGCCCAGCGCTCGGAAAGAATGTCGCGCACCCCGTCGAGCACGGCCGGCACGGTCGAGAAATCGGGGCCCGGCTTGCCGTCGTCGAGCGTGGTGGCGGGCTGCAGGAAGGCCTTGGCCTCCACTGCGGGGTCGAGCGTTGGATCGGCCAGCAGTTTGTCGGCCAGCGGCTCGATGCCGAATTCGCGCGCAATCTGGCCCTTGGTGCGGCGCTTCTGCTTGAACGGCAGGTACAGGTCTTCGAGCTCCTGCTTGGTCGGGGCGAATTCGATCGCGGCGCGCAGTTCGGGGGTGAGCTTGCCCTGCTCGTCGATGCTCTTGATGACCGCGGCGCGGCGGTCTTCGAGCTCGCGCAGGTAGGCCAGGCGCGCTTCAAGCTCGCGCAGCTGAATGTCGTCGAGGCCGTCGGTGACCTCCTTGCGGTATCGGGCAATGAACGGAACCGTGGCACCGCCATCGAGCAGTTCGATGGCCGCCTTCACCTGGTGCTCGCCTACCTTGATCTCGGCGGCAAGCTGGCGAATGATTTTCTGCATTTCTGGATGACGTCCCTGTCACGCACGGCCGGCTGGGCCGACGGTGCTTGGCGAATAAAGCGCTGAAGTTTGCCATAGGGCGGAAGGCGGCCATTCGGTGGACGCCGGCGGCAGGCCGCACAATCGCCCCGGTGCAAACCCCTCCTCCATCCGCTCCCCCGCCGGCCGGCCCTCGTCCCGCATCGGCGCTGCGAAAACTGCTGCGCACGCTGGTGGCCGTGCTGCTGGTGCCGGTGCTGCTGTTCGAGGAATGGGGTTGGGTGCCGCTGGCTGCCTTTGCCGCCCGGCTGGCGCGCCTGCCGCTTTGGGCCCGTGCGGAAAACTGGCTGCGCAATCTCCCGCCATGGGGCGCGCTGCCGGCGTTTTTCCTGCCCGTGCTGCTGCTGTTGCCGGTCAAGGTGCTGGCGCTCTACCTGTTCGGCCAAGGGCATTCGGCAAGCGCCGTCAGCTTGCTGGTCATCGCCAAGCTGGTAGGCACCGCGATCGTGGCGCGGATCTTCCAGCTGGTCGAAGCTGCGCTCATGCGCATTCCGCTGTTCGCCCGCTGGTACCCGCGCTGGAAAGCTTGGAAAGACCACGTGCTGACGCTTGTTCGCGAGAGCCGCCCCTGGCGCGTGGTGCGCGCCTTCAACTGGCGTGTACATCGCTTCTGGCGCCGGCTGCGCGGCCAAGCGTTCTGATATTTTTACCCGGGTATATTGCTTTTTTATCTTTTACCCGGATAAAATTAATGGCATGAACACCTCCATGCCAGCCTCAACAAGTCCAACAGCCCTGGCCAGCACCACCATTACCGCTTTTTCCGGTTTCCGGCGTATTGCAGGCGGCACCAGAAGCGAAGTCATCGCGCAACTGCGCCAGCTTCCTTACGCTGCCTCCGTGCTGCTTTTCGACGACTCGACCGGTGCACCGCTCGATCTCGACCTGCGCGAAGAAGCTGCACCCGCCGAACCCCAGACCCACGACGAAGCACCGCGCACTGTCGGCCGCCCCAAGCTCGGCGTGGTGGCACGCGAAGTCACCCTGCTGCCGCGCCACTGGGACTGGCTCGGCCGGCAGCCGGGCGGCGCCTCGGTTGCATTGCGGCGCCTCATTGACGACGCGCGCCGTGTGCACGCCGACCGCGACACCGTACGTGCCGCGCGCGAAGCTGCCTACCGCTTCATGACGGCCATTGCGGGCAATCTCAGCGGCTTCGAGGAAGCCACGCGCGCGCTGTTCGCGGGTGAATGCGAGCGCTTCGATGAACTGACTGCGCCATGGCCCGAAGACGTCAGGGCGCATCTGCAGAAGCTTTCCGCAGCCGCGTGGAGCGCCGCATGAGCACCACGCCAACCGCCACCACCGAAGTTCCCGCGGACAAGACCGGCCTGCGCGGCACACCCGTTGCTGCCGTCGGCGCGCCGCGAGCGCTCTGGAAGACCTTCTTGTTCTTCCTTGCGCCGATGCTGCTCAGCAACATCCTGCAGTCGCTGTCGGGCACCATCAACAATATCTACATCGGCCAGATGATCGGTGTCAGCGCCCTGGCGGCGGTGTCGAGCTTCTTTCCGGTGATGTTCTTCTTCATTGCTTTCGTCATCGGGCTGGGGGCCGGGGCTTCGGTGCTCATCGGCCAGGCCTGGGGCGCGCGAGACGTCGCCAAGGCCAAGGCCGTGGCGGGCACCACGCTGGCGGTCGGCATCCTGCTCGGGCTTGCCGTGGCGGTGTTCGGCGGCGCCTTCACCACGCCGCTGCTGGCACTGCTCGGCACGCCGCCTGACGTGCTGGCCGATTCCACGAGCTATGCCCGCATCATGCTGATTGCAATGCCGGGGCTGTTCGTCTTTCTGCTGTCCACCGCCATGCTGCGCGGTGTCGGCGACACGGTCACTCCGCTGCTCACGCTGATCATTTCCACCGTGACGGGTCTCATCGTCACGCCGGCGCTCATTCGCGGCTGGGGCGGCTTGCCGCAGCTCGGCGTTGCAAGCGGCGCCTGGGCCACGGTGGTGGCCTTCGTCATCGCCACCCTGTGGCTGGGCTGGCGCCTGCGCAGCCGCAACAGTCCGCTGGCACCCGACGCAGAGTTGATCCGCCACTTGCGCATCGACCCCAAGCTATTGAAGGCGGTGCTCAAGGTGGGCGTGCCCACGGGCGTGCAGATGATCGTGGTGGCGCTGGCTGAAATCGCCCTGCTCTCGCTGGTGAACGGCTATGGCTCCGGCGCCACCGCGGCGTATGGCGCGGTGAACCAGGTGGTGGCGTATGTGCAGTTTCCGGCCATCTCCATTGCAATCACCGCCTCGATCCTCGGCGCACAGGCCATCGGTGCGGGCCGCGCAGACCGGCTCGGCGCCATCGCCAAGACCGCGCTGCTCATGAACCTTGCGCTCACCGGCGGGCTGGTGCTGCTGGGCTACCTGTTCTCGCGCCATCTCATGGGCTTTTTCATTACCAGCGCGCCGGTGATCGAAATTGCGCAGACGCTGCTGCACATCATGCTGTGGAGCATGGTGATCTTCGGCATGGCCGCGGCCATCTCGGGGATCATGCGGGCCAGCGGCTCGGTGCTGGTGCCCACGGCCATCTCGATCCTCTGCCTCATCGGGATCGAGGTGCCGGTGGCCTGGTTCATGAGCCACCGCATCGGGCTCAACGGCATCTGGTATGCCTACCCCGTGACTTTCGGGGCGATGCTGCTGCTGCAGACGGCCTACTACCGGCTGGTGTGGCGCAAGAAGGCGATCCGGCGGCTGGTGTAGCAGCCGCGGCAGGGGTCACTCGCCGTCGAATGCCTTCTGCACAGTGGCGATGTCGAGCTTGATCATCTTCATCATCGCTTGCATTGCACGCGCGGCCTTGGCCGGGTCCTTGTCCTGGAACATGCGCAGGATGGGCATGGGTGCCACCTGCCACGACACGCCGTAGCGGTCGGTGAGCCAGCCGCACTGCACCGGCTGGCCGCCGCCTTCGAGCAGCTTGTCCCAGTAGTTGTCCACCTCGGCCTGCGTTTCGCACCGCACCAGCATCGAGATGGCCGGAGTGAACTTGTACTGCGGCCCGCCATTGAGCACCATGAACTCCTGCCCGTCGAGCTCGAACATCGCGGTGAGCAGCGAGCCCTTGAGGCTGGGGTTCTCGTCGCCCCAGAACTGCTTTTCGGTCAGGCGCGAATTCGGGAAGATGCTGGTGTAGAACTTCAACGCGTCTTCGCCGTTGCGGTCGAACCAGAGGCAGGGAACGATTTTCTGCATGGGAATCTCCTGGTTTTTTGATAATGAACCTGTAGGTTCAGTATCGGGGCGGTGCAAGGATCTTGTCAACCCGTGCAGCGCCTGTCAGAGCGAAGTCTTCATTGCGGCGAAGCGCCGGTCCGCTCCTGAGGAGCCGGCGCAGCCCCGCCCCCGCCAATCATCAGCCAGGCACTCAACGCACTGAACACCGCCAGCCCCGCGCTCAGCAGCATCACCCACCGAAAGCCCGCCACGAAGGATTCGGCCACGGCGCGCTTCAAGGCCGCGGCGGTGGCCGCATCGACGCCCGGCGGCAGCGCGGCGCCGGCCAGCTTGTTGCGCTCGCCCTCCAGAAACGCAGACACTTCCGCCGAGGCACCCATGCCGCGCAGGCTCTCGGCCAGCGTGCTGTCGAAAGCCCAGGCCATGACCAGGCCGAACACGGCAATGGCCAGCACCGCAGCTGCGCGCGACACTGCGTTGTTGACGCCCGAGGCCACGCCGGCCTGCTCGGGACCGACCGCGTTCATCACTGTGGTGGTGAGCGGCGCCACCGTCACGGTCATGCCGAAGCCCAGCACCACCACTGCCGGAAGAAAGCCGCTCCAATAGCTCGCTCCGACGCCGGGCACCGCGAACAGCGCAAAGCCGACGGCGGCAATCGAGGGGCCGATGACCAGCGGCAGCCGCGGGCCGAAACGGTCGACCAGCTGGCCCGCCCAGCCCGAGAGCGCAAACATGATGAGGATGAACGGCAGCAGCGCCGCGCCCGCCGCCGTGGCGGAGTAGCCCTGCACCTGAATGAGGTTGAGCGGAAAGAAATACAGGCTGCCGCCGAGCGCGGCATACAGCAGCAAGGTGAGCAGGTTGGCCCCGCTGAAGTTGCCGATCCGCAGCAGCGCAAGCGGGAGCATGGGCGTTTGCGCCCTGCGCTCCACGGCGATGAAACCCGCGCTGGCCGCAATGCCGATGCCCAAAGCTGCAAGCACGGCGGGCGAGTTCCAGTGCTGGGTAGGTGCCTCGATGAACGCGTAGACGATGCCGCCGAGCCCGGCGGTAGCCAGCAGCGCACCCAAAAAGTCGAGCCCGCCGCTTGCGGACGACCCACGGCTTTCGGGCACGTGCCGCCACACGATCCACAGCACCAGAAGCGCCATCGGCACATTGATGAAAAAGGCCCAGGCCCAAGAGAAATGGTCGACCAGAAAACCTCCGAGCACCGGCCCTGCAGCCGCGGTAATGCCGCTGAAGCCCGACCACACGCCGATGGCCTTGCCGCGCTCTTTTTCAGGAAAAGCCGCGCTGATGAGTGCCAGGCTGCCGGGCACCAGCAAGGCACCGCCAATGCCCTGAACCGCGCGCGCGGCAATCAACTGCTGCACGTTGGCCGCCAGCCCGCAAGCGACCGATGCAACGGCGAAGATGCCGACCCCAATCGCGAAGATGCGGCGCCGCCCGAAATGGTCGCCGAGCGCGCCGCCCACCAGCAGCAGCGCCGCAAGCAGCAAGGCATACGACTCGACGACCCATTGCGCCTGGAATGCGGTCGCCCGCAGGTCCGCCTGGATGGCCGGCAGCGCCACGTTGACGACCGTGCCGTCGATGAAGGCCATGCTGGAGCCCAAGATGGCAGCGGCCAGCACCCACGGTTTG
The DNA here is from genome assembly GCF_029919115.1 of Variovorax paradoxus. NCBI lineage: Bacteria > Pseudomonadati > Pseudomonadota > Betaproteobacteria > Burkholderiales > Comamonadaceae > Variovorax > Variovorax paradoxus. The sequence continues at coordinate 2,138,968 of NZ_CP123990.1, read as the reverse complement.
GAAGCGTCGGGACAGACGCCATCCTGGGCCTTGGCGCCATGCAGGATCAAGGCGTTGTCGCAGGGTGCCTTGCCGATTTGCGCCATGGCGTTTGCTCCTGGCTATGGAATTTCAGGCCGGGCAAGCCGTCGCTGCAGGATTCGCCCTTGCCGCGCCCACACTGCGCGCAATGGCAGCAGCAGCCGCCGCCGTGATGCGTTGCGCACCCTGCGCCACCGCATCGATGCCGCCTGCCACGCCCTCGCCCACGTCGAGCTGGCACACCATGGTGCGGGTTTCATCGGAGCGCCGCAGCGTCCAGCTGAAGCCTGCGTCAACGCGCCCGCCATCGACGGCGTCGAACTGGCGCACCTGCACCGCAATGCGCCACACGGGTTGCGATGTTTGCCGGCCGCCCTTGGTTACGTCGAGCGCGCCCAGCCGGGCGGCAATGCCGCTCGCCAATGCGTCGCGCAGCTCGTTCTCGAACGATGCCGCCCAGCGGTGCTGCTCGAGCACATCGACCTGCACGCTGCCGTTGGCGCGCCCCACCACCATTTGGGGCCGTGCCAGCCGCTCGGGCACGGCCAGCGGCGCCAGTTCAATGTAGACCGGCGCGGCGGTGCCGATGGTCGACGGTGCGGCTTCGGCGGCCGGCACCGTGCTTGCCAGCGTGTAGTAGTTGTCGGGCTTGCTCGCGCAGCCCGCAAGCACCAACAGCGCTGCGGCCACGGCACCGGAAAGTAGCGGTTGTCTTTTCTTCATTTCTTGTCGTCCGGCTTGCCGCGCAGCAGCGACTCGGGGTGGCGCTCGAGGTAGTCGGTGAGCACGCGCACCGAGCCGGCGGCGCGGGTCAGTTCGCGCAGCGTCTGGCGCATGTCCTGCTGCAGCGGCGAATCGTCGGCCAGCGTGCGCTCGGCGTTGTTGACCGTCTTGCGCACGTCCTTCATGGCGGCGGCAAGCTCGGGCGTTACGTCGGTGTTGATGCGCGTCACGGCTTGCTCGGTGCTGGCGAGCGTCTTGTTCAGCGTGGTGAGCGTGGTTCGCAGGTCGGCCGCAATCTGTTCGTAGGGCACCTTGTTGAGCTTGCTCGCAATCTCCTGCACCTGCGACTGGATCTCGTCGAGGCTGTTGGCCATGGTGGGCAGCTCGATCGGGTTCTTCGTCACGTCGATCTTCGCCGGGGGCGCCTTCGGGAAAAAGTCGAGCGCGACGTACACCGAGCCGGTCAGCAGATTGCCGTTGCGCAACTGCGCGCGAAGGCCCTTCTCGGCCAAAAAGCGCAAGCGCTCCTGCTGCGTGGCGCGCGACTCGACACCAGTTTCACCGGCGCGGCGGCGCAGGCGGTCCGGGTAGACCTGCACCAGCACCGGCATGCGGAACTCCCGCTCGGCGCGATCGAACTCCACCCCAATAGACTTGACCTCGCCGATCACCACGCCGCGGAAGTCGACCGGCGCGCCCGGCGTGAGGCCGCGCAGCGACTGGTTGAAGTACATCAGCAGCGTCTGCGGCGGACCGTCGGGCTCCTTCATGGCCGTGGTTTCGTCTTCGGCAAGCGTGAAGGCCGTGTTTTCCTTGGCCAGCGGGCCCATGGCGTCGTCCGGCGCCTTGAAGGCAATGCCGCCCAGCAAGATGGTGGCAAGCGATTGGGTGCGCAGGGTAAAGCCGCTCGCGCTCAGCTGCGCATCGATGCCGCTCGCCTGCCAGAAGCGCGTGTTCACGCCCACGAACTTGTCGTACGGCGCGTTGACGAAGATGCGCAGCGTGACCCCGCGGCCGTCGCCGTCGAGTTCATAGGCGGCCACCTGGCCCACCTTGATGCGCCTGAAATACACGGGCGAGCCCACATCGAGCGAACCGATATCCGTGGCGCGCAGCAAGAACTGCTGGCCAGAGGCGTCGCGCGTGACGATGGGCGGCACTTCCAGGCCCTTGAACTCGCTCGCGGTTTCGGTCGATACGCCTGCGTCGGCGCCAATGTATGCGCCTGAAAGCAACGTGCCCAGGCCTGAAATGCCGGAGGTGTCGAGCCGCGGCCGCACCACCCAGAAGCGCGAATCCTCGGCGGTGAAGCTCTTGGCTTCGTTGTTCAACTGCACGATCACCCGTACGTGCGAGCGATCGCGCGCAAGCCGCAGGCTCTGCACGGTGCCGATCTGCACATCCTTGTACTTGACGGCTGTCTTTCCGGCTTCCAGGCCTTCGGCGGTGTCGAAGGTGAGCACGATCTCGGGCCCGCGCTCCATCAATATCTTGGCGATAAGCATCACGCCGACCAGCGCCGCAACGATGGGAATCAGCCAGATCAGCGAAGGCAGCCACTGGCGCCGCCGCACCACGCGCGGCGGCGGCAAGCCGGGCGGGGCCTGGTTGTCGTTCGGTTTGACTTCTTCTTCACTCATGCTGGCTTTTCTTCCCTGTTGTCGGGTGCGGGTTCATTTCGCTGCCGCTGGGCTTGCTGCTGCTCTTTGCTGTCCCATGTGAGCCTGGGGTCGAAGCTCAGCGAGGCCAGCATGGTGAGCACCACCACCGAGCCGAACGCCGCGATGCCCACGCCCGCGTTGATGACCGCAAAGCCCTGGATCTGCACCAGCCCGGTGAGCAGCGACACCACGAACACGTCGAGCATCGACCAGCGGCCGATGATCTCGACGATGTGATAGAGCTTGGCGCGCTCGGGCCTGCGCCAGTCGCTCGCGCGCTGTGCGAGCACCGCGAGCAGGATCAGTACCGTGAGCTTGAACAGCGGCACCAGGAAGCTCGCGATGAAGATGATGGCCGCCAGCCCGTAGGCGCCCGAGACCCAGAAATAGATCACACCGCTCAGGATGGTGTCGTACTGCGCGCCGAACAGCGTGCGCGTGATCATCACCGGCAGCAGGTTGGCCGGTATGTACATGATGCAGGCCGCAATCAGGAAGGCCCAGGTACGGCTCAGGCTGTAGGGCTTGCGCGTGTACAGGCGGGTGCCGCAGCGGCCACAAGGTTCTCCTTCGGCGGCATTGCGCCACACGGCGTCGCAATGCGGGCAGGCCACAAGGCCGAGCGAGGCCGCCGTGGCCACCGGGGCTTCGTCGCCGTCGTCATGCGGATGGAGAAAGGGGCCGATCACGCCGCATCCTCCTTTGGCTCGCCGGGCGGGCGAAAGGTCATTTCCCAGAAGGCGTTGGGATTGAACGAAAGCACCGCCGTGAGCAGGACCGTGAGCGCAACAAACGCCCAGAGCGCCGGCCCGGCCACCACGGTGGCCATGCTCGACAGCTTGACGATGGCCACCAGCACGCCCAGCAGGAATACCTCGATCATTCCCCAGGGCCGCAGCGTCTGCATGGCGCGCACCAGAATGGCAAAGCCGGCCGGCCGGTGCTCGCGCTGCAGCGGAACCAGCAGATAGCCCAATATGCAAAGCTGCAGCAGCGGAAAAAGAAGCGTGGTCGCCAGCACCAGCAACGCCACCGGCGACATGCCCTCCGTGCTCAGCACCACCACCGCGCCGACCAGGGTGGTTTCGCTGCGCAGGCCCTTCAGCTCGATCTCGACGATGGGAAACAGGTTGGCAATGGCAAACATGATGAGCGACGCCACCGTCAGCGGCAGGATGCGGCGCTGCTGGTCGCCGGCATGGCGGTAAAGCTCGGTACCGCAGCGGGCGCAGCGCGAAACCTCGCGCGGCGCGAGGGGCGCGCGGCTGAAGACCGCATCGCAGCCCGGGCAAACCACGGTTTCAGGTACTTCCGTCATGGGGCCGTACCCTACCCTATTCAGCCATGCTGTCCCGTCGTCTTTAGCCGCAGGGTGCTGAAAACCGCCGCCACGCCGGCGCAGCAGGCCGCCAGCACCAGGGCTACCACCGGCCCGTGGCCGCCATGCGGGCTCCAGACGCTGAACACGCCCGCCAGCACCACGGCGCCCAGCGTCTGGCCCGTGAGCCGCGCCGTGCCCAGCATGCCGCTGGCCGCGCCGCTGCGGTGCGCCGGCGGCGAGGTCACAATGGTGTGGTTGTTGGGCGACTGGAACAGGCCGAACCCCAGGCCGCACAGCGCCATGCGCCATGCAATGTCGGCATTGCCCGGCTGCGCCGGCAGCGCCGCAAGCAGCGCCAACCCGGCGGCAAGCAGGCCCAGCCCGATGCCGCCCAGGAGTCCGTCGGGATAGCGCCCGATCAGCCGGCCCGCCAGCGGCGCCATCACCACGATGGCCAGCGGCCAGGCGGTAATGAGCAAACCGGCCTCGATGTGGCTGCGGCCATATACGTCGAGCAGCAGGAACGGCAAGCCGATATAGGCCAGCATCTGCGCACAGAAAGCGGCCACCGAAGTGCCCATTGAAAGCGCGAACACCGGAATGCGCAGCAGGTCGATGGGGAAAAGCGGCACCGCCAGCGTTCGCTGCCGCCGCAGGTAGAAGAAACCGACCGCCAGGCCGGCCAGCAGGATGAGCCAGGCGGACGCGTGCGAACCGCCGGCTGCCGCCGCGCCGCCCTCGCGCACCCCCAGGTGGTCCACCCCCAGGAACACCAGCGAGAACATCAGCACGTTCAGCGCCACATCCACCGGCGAGAAGCGCAGCCCCGCGGCCGGCGCCACGCGGTTGAACGGCAGCGCCTTCATTCCCAGCGTGAAGACGAGCAATCCGAGCGGCACATTGATGGCAAAGAGCCACGGCCATGAAGCCACCGACAGGATGGCCGCCGCCACCGAGGGGCCTGCCACCGAAGATGTGGCAACCACCATCGAGTTGATCGCCATGCCCCGCCCCAGCAATGCCGAAGGAAAGGTCAGCCGCACCAGCGCCGCATTCACGCTCATGATGCCCGCCGCCCCCAGCCCTTGAAACGTGCGTGCGGCAATCAAGGTGCCGAGCGAATCGGCAAAAGTGGCGCCGATGGACGACACCGTGAACACCGCCATGCCCACCAGGTAGACGCGCCGGTAGCCCACCAGGTCGCCCAGCGACGCCAGCGGCAGCAGCATGACGAGCGTGGCAATCTGGTAGGCGTTGACCACCCATATCGCATGCGAGGGGCTGGCCTGGAGCTCGCGTGCGATGCCCGGCAACGCAAGGTTGACGATGGTGCCGTCGAGCACCGCCACCATGATGCCAAGGATGATGACCAGCATCGCGCGGCGGCGCGCGGGTTGCTCCAGCCCGTCGACGGGCTGCGCGGGCTCGTTGCTTTCTGGCGCCCGAGCCTCGGCGCCTGCGCGCGTGGTGTTCAAGCCTCTTGCGCTCCGTGTGCGTTACGCGTGGGCTGCGAAGGCACGCGCCCCAGCGTGAGCCAGGTCAGCACCAGCGCAATCAGCGCGCCGCCGGCCATGCCGGCCACCATGGGCAGCGGGCGCCCGTCGGTAAACAGGCCCACCACCGCCATGGCCAGCGCGCCGGTCAGCATCTGCAACGTACCGAGCAACGCCGAGGCCGTGCCGGCAATGGCGCCGTGCATTTCGAGCGCCAGCACGCCGGTGGTCGGAATCACCAGCCCCATGAAGCCCGAGGCAATGAAGTAGAGAACGACCAGCACCCAAAAGCTGTCGCCGCCCGTCGCAAAGCAGATGAACATGGCGACCATGGCCGTGCACGAGGCCACCACGCCAAACTTGACGAGGCCCACCAGCCCGAAGCGCTCGCCGAGCGAACCGGTGAACTGGGAGGCGCCGATGAAGGCCGCCGCGTTCACGCCGAAGGCCACGCTGTACATCGTGGGCGACAGGCCGTAGTGGTCGATCATCACGAACGACGAATTCGCCAGGTACGTGAAAAAGCCGGCCAGCGCAAAGCCGCCGATGAACACCAGCCCGAGGTAGTGCCAGTCGCGCAGCAGCAGCCAGTAGGCCGACAAGGCGCTGCCCAGGCTGCTTTCAACACGCTCTGACGGCGGCCGCGTTTCCTGCAGCTGCGCAACCATCATTGCAAGGCCGGCGGCAGCGGCAATGGTCACGGCCCAGAACACGCCGCGCCAGCCCGCCACCGCAATCACGGCGCTGCCCGCCAGCGGCGCGAGGATGGGCGACACGCTGAAAACCAGCATCAGCAGCGACATCAGCCGTGCCGCGTCGGTGCCGGTGTGCAGGTCGCGCACCACCGCGCGCGGAATCGCCATGCCCGCGGCAGCGCCCAGGCCCTGCACAAAGCGCAGCACGATCAGCGCCTGGATGTCGGTGGCCAGTGCGCAGCCGATGCTCGCAAGCGCGAACAGCACCAGCCCGGCATAGAGCGGCGGCTTGCGACCGACCATGTCCGAGACCGGCCCGTACAGCAGCTGGCCCGCACCCAGCGAGAGAAAAAATGCCGTAAGGCTCATTTGCACCGCGCCGATGTCGGCGTGCAGGCTTTGCCCGATCGCCGGCAGCGCGGGCAGGTACATGTCGATGGCGAAGGGGCCGATGGCGGAGAGCAGGCCCAGCAGCAGGGCCATCTTGAAGAAGGGAGAAGAACGCATTGGACGGATTGTCGCCAAGCCCGGCGAACGGTGCAGGCGTGGGGTCGCCGCCGGGCCGTTGCTAATTCTGAACAAAGAGTACGAACTTGGTATTCGCGCCGCTTGCCTGGGCGCTGTCCGATATTCGCAAGAAAGCAAACGGACGCTACGCTATCGGCTTCCCGGATATTTACAACGATTCACAACAACTGTCTCCTGGAGGGAGTACCCATGGCCGTCGCGCGCACGATCCATAAAGACCTTTTTCGCGTGTTTCTACTGACGCTGGTGTCGCTCTTCGCCATTCCGGCGGCGACCCTGGTTTTCACCGAATATGCGCTGCGCTCGCAAGACGCCGAGTTCTTGCAGGCAATCGAAGCGCGCATCGCTTCCGACACCCGCCTGTCCGCCGGCGACAAGGCGCAGACCACCGAGTTCTATCGCAGCCACCCGCTGTCCAAGGCTTGCAGCGCCACGGCGCCTGAAGACAAGGACTTTCACGACCAGGTGTGCAAGCCCTATTCGATGCAATGGCAGTTCCATTGGGCCGACCGCGCCGCCATCTGGACGCTGGCGCTCGGCGCGGCGCTGCTGGCAGCCGCGCTTGTGCTGGGCGCCCTCGCCTTTGCCAACCGCGGTCTTCGCTATGCCAGCTTTGTGGCGGGCTGGCGGCTCATGACGCTATCCAGCGCGGTCGAAGTCGTGCTGCAGAGCTCCATGCTGGTGTGGCTGTCCTTCTGGCTCACCGCGTACTTCATGGAGCGCTACTACGTCAAGCTGATCGCCATTGCCGGCATTGCGGCTGCGGTGGCTGTTTTCTATGCGATCTACACGCTGTTCAAGAAGCTGCCCTTCGGCAACGTGATCGAAGGCGAAGTGGTTGCCGAAGCCGATGCGCCGCGTTTGTGGAACCGCATCCGCGAACTGGCCGCCCGCGTGAAGACCACGCCGCCCGACCACATCGTTGCCGGCATCGACACCAACTTTTTCGTGACCGAGACACCCTGCGATGTTCGCGGCCAGACCCTGCACGGCCGCACGCTGTTCGTGAGCATTCCGCTGCTGCGCGTACTCGACCAGACCGAAGCCGATGCGGTGCTCGCGCACGAGCTGGCCCACCTGGGCGGCGGCGACACCCGAAGCAGCGCCGCACTCGGCCCCAAGCTGCAGCAGTTCGACCAATACACCTGGGAAATGCGCAGCGGCGGGCTGACCATCGTTGCGCACTTCTTGCTGCGCCTGTATCGCATGATCTTTTCGTTTGCCCTGGCGCGCGACAGCCGCGAGCGCGAATTCAAGGCCGACCGCGTCTCCGCGGGCCTGACGGCGCCGAACGCCATCGTGCAGTCGCTCATCAAGATTTCGGCCTATGCCAGCTACCGCAGCGACGTGGAGCAGAAGCTCTTCGAGCACAACCGCCAGCATGACGGGGCGCTCGGCATTGCCGGCTTCGTGGCCGCGGGCCTGCCGCCGTATGCGGGCTCGGAGGCGTTCATCGAGACGATGAAAACCGCCGACGTGCCGCACCCCTACGACACTCACCCGCCGCTCTTGGAGCGCATGCGCAACGTGGGGCATCACGTGCCCGAAAGCGACTACGGCACCATCGTCTCGACCGCGCCGCAGGCCTCGTGGGCCGACGAGATCGAAACTGCCGCCGACATCGAGGCGCGCCTGTGGAGCGACTATGAGCAGCGCTTCGTGCAGAACCACGAGCTGAGCCTTGCCTACCGCTACGAACCCGCCACGGAAGAAGAGCGCGCCGTGGTGCTGCGCCACTTTCCGCCGGTAGAGTTTGCGCTGAAGAACGATGAAAGCGTGCAGGTGAGCTACGAGGGCCTGCACCAGAGCGTCGACGGCGGCTCGACCATCGGATGGGACGAGGTCAAGGACCTCACCTACCAGGACAACACCTTCGGCGATGTGCTGGTCGTGACACACCACGACAAGGGCATGCTGGGGGCGCGCACCACCAAGGTAAAGGTGGGCGGTCTCGGCAAGCAGAAGGAAAACTTCAAGGGCGTTGTCGGCCGCTATTGGCAGCGGCACCAGATCATGAGGGCGGAGCAGGCGGCGTCCAAGCAGGAATGAGGAAGCACGCTGCTGCCGGGCGCGGGTTTCCGACCTTGCTCGCGCCTCTTGTGCTGCTGGTTGCATCTGCGCCCTGCCTGGCTTCGTGGAGCATTGAAGACGCCCGCTCCACCGCCGAAATTCACGGCCTGTACGAGATACGGGAAGAAGCCCGCGGCTTTGTCGCCAGGGAGAACGCAGCCGGGCGTGGCGAGGGGGTCGCGCTCGATCCCAACTTGAAGATCCTCGTCGCCAGGTGCGCGGTTCCTCTCAAGACACAATGGACGCCCCGCAGCTACGGCATGACGGGACGGAATGTGATGGTCAGCTGCGCGCAGGTTGCGCCGCCCCACAAGGCCTGGAACGTGCATGTTCCGGTGACTACCGCCGCCTTGCGCGCGAAGCACCTGCCCCCTGGCCGCTAACCCCTACCCCGCTAGTACAAGGTAGCGCGCTGCCTCGCGGGCAACTCGCGGTCGTAGGTTGCGCCGTCGAACGCAGCATCGGTCAGCGCCGACAGGATGGCGCCGGGCGTGGGCACCTCGCGTGGCTGGTCGGCCGGCAGCGGTGCCCACAGCTTCGAGCGCTGTATGGCGCGCGCGCATTGAAAGAAGACGGTTTCGACCCGAACCTCGATCACGCACTGCGGCAGCTTGCCTTCCACCGCAAAGCGTGCCATGAGTTCGGGCGCCACCGTGATGCGCGCGTTACCGTTCACGCGCAAGGTTTCGCCAACGCCCGGAATAAGAAACAGCAGTGCCACACGCGAGTCACCCACGATATTGCGAAGGCTGTCGATGCGGTTGTTGCCGCGTCGCTCCGGCAGCAGCAAGGTTTTCTCGTCTTGCACGATCACAAAGCCCGGCGCGTCGCCGCGCGGCGAAGCATCGAGGCCGCCAGGGCCGCAGGTGGCGAGCACCGCAAACGGAGACGCGGCAATCAACGCCTGGTAGGCCGGGTGCAGGTACTGCACTTCTTTCTTGAGCGAGGCTTCGCCGGGCTGGCCGAAAAGTGCTTCGAGCTGCTCGGTGGTTTCGATGGCGTGGGTCATGAATGTGATTTGATCTTTCGCCGTTTTTTCTAGAAAAGCGACGCCATGCCGTTCGGCCGCGCGCCCTCGATGCCGAGCATGCGCAGCTTTGTCAGCGCGCCGCCGCCCGCCGAAAAGCCGCCGGGCTTGTTGCCCGCGGCCAGCACCCGATGGCACGGCACCACCGGCGCGAAGGGGTTGTGGCCCATGGCCTGCCCTACCGCGCGCGAAAGGCCCTTGTCGCCCAGCTCGGCCGCAATTTCGCCATAGGTGCGCGTCTGGCCAGGCGGAATGCGGCGGGCGATGGCATAGATGCGTTGATGGAATTCCGACACGCGGCTCATGTCGAGCTCGACATTTGCCAAGTCGTCGGGCGCGCCTTGCAGCAGCGCCTGAATGGCCGCGACAGCCTTTTGCGCGCTCTCGGGCGGCTCCGCCTCGGCAAGATCCGGAAAGCGGCGCCGCATGCGTGCGCGGGTTGCGGGCGCCCCGCTTTCTTCTGGCAACTGCACGCCGATGAGCCCGCGCGGGCCCCACGCGAGCGCGCAGGTGCCTATTGCGGTGTCGAACAGCGCGAAGCCGAGGTCTGCCGCAACTGCCGGTGTTGTCGCCGATGCTTCATCGTTCATTGCGCCATTTTGTGCCAGCCGCGCAGGCCGTTCAACCGACTGTGGCTTGCGGTGCCAGGTGCCGCTCCAGCAGCACGGCCACGTGCACGGCTTCGCGCTGCGCGCCGTCGCCGATCTGGTGGCGGCAGCTGGTGCCGTCGGCCACCACTGTTGCGCCGGGCTTGGCGCGGATCGCCGGCAGCAGGCTGGCCTCTGCCATCTGCATCGATACGTCGATATGGCGCGCCTCGTAGCCAAAGCTCCCCGCCATGCCGCAGCATGAGCTTTCGATCAGTTCGGGCTCGGCGCCGGGAATGAGCCGCAGCACCTCCAGCACCGGGCTCACGGCGCCAAAGGCCTTCTGGTGGCAATGGCCGTGCAGCAGGATCGGTGCCGTGGCGGGCGTGAGCGCAAGCGCAAAGCGGCCGGCCTTCAACTCGCGCGCAATGAACTCTTCGAACAGCAGCGCCTGCCTGGCGACCACCTCGGCCTTCTTGCCGAAGCCCATCACCAGGGTTTCGTCGCGCAGCGTGAGCAGGCATGAGGGCTCGAGCCCGACGATGGGAATGCCCGCATCGGCCAGCGGCCTGAGCGCATCGATCAGTGCCCCGGCGCGGCGCTTGGCTTCCGCAACCATGCCGCTCGCCAGGAAGGTGCGGCCGCAGCAGTAGTGCCCGCCGCTCTTCTCGACCGTGTGCAGCGTGTAGCCCGCGGCCTTGAGTACGCGCGCTGCGGCCAGCGCGTTCTCGCTTTCGAAAGTGCCGTTGAAGGTGTCGACGAAAAGCACCGCGGCCTTGCCGCCGCTGGCCTGTACCGAAAGCACCGCCTCGCGGCTGGCGAACATGCCGTGCAGGTCGGCCTTGGTGCGCCAGAAGGTGTCGGAGCGCCATTCGGGCAGCGATCGTCGTGCGGAAAAACCCAGCAGCTTTTCGCCCAGCCAGGCTGCGCCGGGCAAGGTGTTGCGCAGGTTCATGAGCCACGGCAAGCGGCTGGCCTTGTGCGCGTAGTCGGGCATGTACGCCACGATCTTGTCCTTCAGCGTGTAGCCGTGGCGCTTCTTGTAGTGGTCGAGAAACTCGATCTTCATCTTCGCCATGTCCACGCCGGTCGGGCAGTCGCGCTTGCAGCCCTTGCAGCCGACGCACAGGTCCATGGTCTCGTGCATCTCTTCGCTGGTGAAGGCGTCGGCGCCGAGCTGACCCGAGAGGGCTAGCCGCAGCGTGTTGGCACGGCCGCGCGTCAGGTGCTGCTCGTCGCGCGTCACGCGGTAGCTCGGACACATGGTGCCGGCGTCGAACTTTCTGCAGTGGCCGTTGTTGTTGCACATTTCCGCGGCCTTGGCCAGGCCGCCCGTGCTGTCACCCCCGGTACCGGGCGCGGTGGTCTGCTCGGTCACCGGATCGGCGTTGACGTTCCAGACCGACCAGTCGAGCACGGGCTTGAGTTCGATGCGCTTGTAGGGCTTGGGCGCGGTGGGCGGCGCAAAGCGGAACAGCGCGCCGTCGTCCATGCGCGGCGTATCGATGATCTTGCCGGGGTTGAAAAGATTGGCCGGATCGAGCTTTTGCTTGATGGCGCGAAACGCCTCGTTGATGGCGGGGCCGAACTGCCATTCGATCCATTCGCCGCGGCACAGGCCGTCGCCATGCTCACCGCTGAAGGCGCCCTTGTATTTGCGCACCAGCGCGGCGGCTTCTTCGGCAATGGCTCGCATCTTGGCGCCGCCGTCTGCGCGCATGTCGAGAATCGGCCGCACGTGCAGCGTGCCTACTGAAGCATGCGCATACCAGGTGCCGCGGCTGCCGTACCGGGCGAACACTTCGGTCAGCGCGTCGGTGTATTCGGCCAGGTGCTCGAGCGGCACGGCGCAGTCTTCGATGAAGCTCACCGGCTTGCCGTCGCCCTTCAGGCTCATCATGATGTTGAGGCCGGCCTTGCGCACTTCCCACAGGTTTTTCTGGCGCGCGTCGTCGGGCATTTCGACCACGCTGCCGGGCAGCCCCAGGTCGCCCATGAGCTCGACAAGTTGCTTGAGCCGCGGCAGCAGCCCGGCCTTTTCAGCACCCGCAAACTCCACCAGCAGAATGGCCGCCGGCTTGCCGATCAGCGCCGTTTCCACCGTGGGCTTGAAGGCCGGGTTGGCAAGGCTCAGCTCGATCATCGTGCGGTCGACCAGCTCCACCGCCGTGGGGCCGAGCTTCACGATGTGCTGCGCCGCATCCATGGCCGAATGGAAGGTCGGAAAATTCACGATGCCCAGCACCTTGGCGCGCGGCAGCGGCGCGAGCTTGAGCTTCAGGCTCTTCGTATAGGCCAGCGTGCCTTCCGCGCCGATCAGCAGGTGCGCAAGGTTCACGCTGCCGTCGGCGGTATAGGGCCGCTCGTTCTGGTTGTCGAAGATGTCGAGGTTGTAGCCGGCCACGCGGCGCAGCACCTTGGGCCAGTTGGCGTGGATCTGTTCGCGATGCTCGACGGCCAGCCCGTGCACGAACTGCGCAATGCCATCCGCGCGCGGGCCCAACGTGGCCTGTGGGCCAAACTCCACCAGCTCGCCGCTCGAAAGCCAGGCGCTCGCGCCCAGTACGTTGTGCACCATGTTGCCGTAGGCAATGGAGCGCGAGCCGCAGGAGTTGTTGCCGGCCATGCCGCCCAGCGTGGCCTGCGCGCTGGTCGACACATCGACCGGGTACCACAGGCCGTGCGGCTTGAGCTGCGCGTTCAGGTGGTCGAGCACCAGGCCGGGCTCGACGGTGGCGGTGCCCTCTTCCACGTTCACGTCGAGCACGCGGCGGAAGTGCTTGCTGTTGTCGATGACCAGTGCGGCGCCGGTGGTCTGGCCGCACTGGCTGGTGCCGCCGCCACGCGCGAGCACGGGCACCTTCAGCTCGCGCGCAATGTCGATGGCCGTTGCAATGTCCTGGTCGTTGGTCGGCACGAACGCGCCCACGGGCATGATCTGGTAGATCGACGCATCGGTGGCGTAGCGCCCGCGCGAGCCGTCGTCGAACAGCACCTCGCCCTGCGTTTCGGCGCGCAGCCGGCGTGCGAGCGCATCGCAAGTTTCATTGGGCGGAAGAACGGTTCCGGCGGGCTGGATGTGGCTGGCGGGATCGACGCGCATGGTGTGGGGTCAGCTCGCTTTGTGGGTCTGTGGGTAGATTTCGCCGGCGCGCATCAGCTCCAGCACCGTGTCGCGCTTGCGCATGAGGTGCGCGACCATCACCTTGCGCATTGCCGGTGCGTCGCGCGTGGCCAGCGCGTTGACCATCTGCTCATGCTCTTCGACCGCATGCTTCCACTTGGCGTCGTTCTGGTTGGTGCGAAAGCGCAGCGACTGCACGCGGGCATTGATGGAACGGTAGGTGCTGGCCAGCACCGGGTTTCCCGCGGCCTCGTTGATGGCGGTGTGAATGCGCGCATTGAGGCGGTAGTAGCCCGAGAGATCGCGCCGCGCGAAGCAGGCCATCATTTCGTAGTGCAGCGCGCGCACCTCGGCCAGTTCTTCATCGGTAATGCGCTTGGCCGCCAGCTCGCCCGACATGCCTTCGAGCATGGCCAGCACTTCGAAGGTGTTGAGCACGTCGGCTTCGGTGAGCTTGACCGCCACGGCGCCGCGGTTGGGCAGCAGGTCGACCAGCCCTTCGGCCGCCAGCAGCTTGATGGCCTCGCGCAGCGGCGTGCGCGACACGCGCAGCTGCAGGCACAGCTCGCGCTCGTTGAGCTTTGCGCCCGGAGCAATGTGCCCTTCGACGAGCATCGTGCGCAGGCGCGAAGCTACCTGGTCGTGCAGTGCAAGGCGTGAGATTTCGATGATGTCGGCGGTCATGTCTGTTTCCCTCGAATGCATTTTGAATGCAAAAAACCTTAGCCGCAATCCGTCTTACTACGGGTAAACCATCATGCTTTATTCGATTTTGAATGCAAAACTGAAAGCGAAAGGACAGTCCATGCTGCAACTCGACATCCATCCCACCGGCCGCCACTTCCTCCAGATTCCCGGCCCCAGCCCGGTGCCCGATCGCATCCTGCGGGCCATGAGCCTGCCGACCATCGACCACCGCGGGCCCGAGTTCGGCACGCTGGGTCTCAAGGTGCTCGGCGGCATCAAGCAGATCTTCAAGACGAAACATCCAGTCGCGATCTACCCCGCTTCGGGCACCGGTGCCTGGGAGGCCGCGCTGGCCAACACGCTGAGCCCGGGCGACCACGTGCTGATGTACGAAACCGGGCACTTCGCATCGCTGTGGCAAAAAATGGCCACGCGGCTCGGCCTGTCGACCGAGTTCCTCGCATGGACGGGCAAGGACGACCAACTGCCCGCCGCGCCCAGCTGGCGCCGCGGCGTGCAGGCCGATCTCATCGAGGCGCGCCTTCGCAAGGACACCGAAAAGAAGATCAAGGCCGTGTGCGTGGTGCACAACGAAACCTCCACAGGCGTCACCTCGGACATCGCCTCGGTGCGCAAGGCCATCGATGCGGCGGGCCACCCGGCCCTCTTGATGGTCGACAGCATCTCCGGCCTCGCAAGCGCCGATTTCCGGCATGACGAATGGGGTGTGGACGTCACCATCAGCGGCTCGCAAAAGGGTTTGATGCTGCCGCCCGGCATCAGCTTCAACGCGCTTTCGCCGCGTGCGCTCGAAGCCTCGAAAACCGCCAGGCTGCCACGCGCGTTCTGGGCCTGGGACGAGATCGTGGAGATGAACAGGGACGGCTACTGGCCCTACACGCCCAACACCAACCTGCTCTACGGCCTTTCCGAATCGCTCGACATGCTGCTCGGCGAAGGGCTCGACAACGTATTTGCGCGCCACCAGCGCTGGGCCGCCGGCGTGCGCGCGGCGGTCAACGCCTGGGGCCTGCCGATCCAGTGCGCAGACCCTGCCGTGTACTCGCCCGTGCTCACCGGCGTGATCACCCCGGAGGGCGTCGATGCCGATGCGCTGCGCCGCCTGATTCACCAGCGCTTCGATCTGTCGCTGGGCACCGGCCTCGGCAAACTCAAGGGCCGCATGTTCCGCATGGGCCACCTGGGTGACAGCAACGACCTGACGCTGGTCGCGATGGTGGCGGGCGTCGAAATGGGCATGAAGCTCGCGGGCATCAAGCTGGCGGGCAGCGGTGTGCACGCGGCCATGGACCATTTCGCGAGCCACGCCGCATCCCCGGCACTGCAAAAGGCCGCGTAGCGCACGAACCCGTTCACGCCCGGCCGCAACACGTCGCTCGAACGGCGCGGCGGCCGACACCCTTGCCTGGCATCCAGTCAGGCACGCATCGGACCCACCACACACTGGAGACAAAGATGATGCAGAGACGTTCGCTGATTCAAGCCGCGGGTGCCGCGGCCGCCACGCTGGGCGTGCCCCGGCTCTTTGCGCAGGAGTGGCCCAGCGGGCCGGTGCGCATCGTGGTGGGGTTTCCGCCGGGCGGGGGCACCGATGCGCTTGCGCGCGTGGTGGCGCAAAAGCTCACGACGATGTGGAACCAGCAGGTCATCGTCGAGAACAAGGGCGGCGTGGCGGGCGTGCTGGCGGCCGAATACGTGTCGCAGCAGCCCAGCGACGGCAGCACGCTGCTCATGGCGCACATCAACAGCCACGCGCTCGCGCCCAGCCTGCAGCCCAAGCTGCGCTACAGCGTGGAGCGCGACTTCGTGCCGATCGTGCTGGTGGGTGTCACGCCCAACCTGCTGATTGCGAGCCCGGCGCAGAAGGCACTCACGGTGAACGACATCGTGACCGCTTGCAAGGGCGCTCCAGGCACGGTGAGCTTCGGCTCCGCGGGCGCCGGTTCGGCACAGCACCTGGCACTGGAAATGTTCAAGCTGCAGGCCAAGGTGGATGCGCTGCATGTGCCGTACAAGGGCAGCGGCCCGCTCTTGGCCGACCTGATGGGCGGCCAGATTCAATACAGCTTCGAAACCATGACCGCAGCCACGCCGCACGTAAAAAGCGGCCGCGTCCTGGCCGTGGCGCAGACCCGAGCCAAACGAGCCAAGGGCCACCCCAACGTTCCCACCATGCAGGAGCAGGGCTTCGCCGGTTTCGAGGCCACCACCTGGTACGGCCTGGCAGGCCCGGGCAAGCTGCCGCAGCCGGTGGCCGACAAGGTCAACCGCGACGTCAACACGGTGCTCGCAATGCCCGACGTGCAGGAAAAGCTCGACACCTATGGCGCGGAAGACGGTGGCGGTTCACAAGACAAGTTCAAGCAGTTCATTGCCACCGAAATCGCCAAGTGGGCCAAGGTGGTGAAGGATGGCAAGGTGCATGTGGACACTTGACGTGGTGCCTCTTCGGGGTTCCCGGGGCTTAGGGATTCAGGGCGGCGCACCCGCCGACGGGGTACCTTTCTCCGCGAATGTCCCCCGGGGCTGCGCCCCTCCGAATGTCCCCCGGCCTGCGGCCTCCTCCTTTATTTCGCTGCGCAAGGCACCCCGCCAGCGGGTGCGATGCAAAGAGCAGTCGTTGATCAGCGGTACACCAGCGACGTGCCCCAGTGCACAGGGCATCGGGTGCTCCGCGCAGCGAAATAAAGGAGGAGGGGCGCAGCCCCGGCGCAGCGAAATAAAGGAGGAGCCGAAGGCGGGGGACATTCGCGGAGGGGAGTGCCCGGTGGCCTTTGCACTCGCCCCAAACACAACTGACAAAATCCCCAAATGACCTCACAAATGACAGCCCTGACCGATGCGCTCGCTGCAGCCCGTCGCAGCAACACCACTCTCGATGCCGCCCCCTGGACCGATGTGCTTCAAGACGCAGCCCAAGCCTACGAAGTGCAGGACGCAATCGCCTCCGCGCTAGGCTGGTTTGGTGACCGTGCCGTCCCGGCACATTGGAAATCCGGCGGCGCCTCCAGAAGCGCGACGCTCACGCATGCGCCGCTGCCGCCACACGGCGTGCGCAAGAGCCCGGCGGACTTCAGCGACCTGGTTTTTCACGCGCCCGGCATCGAAGCTGAAATCGCCCTGCGGCTCGGACAGGACGTGACACCGGAAATGGCCGCGAAGCTCGACCACCAGGACGCGGCTTCGGTGATCGATGCCATGGCGGTCTCGGTGGAAATCGTCGATTCGCGCTGGCAAGACCTGGCCGCTACGCCCCCGTTGCTGCGCCTTGCGGATTCGCAAGTGCATGGCGCGCTGGTTCTCGGCGAATGGCAGCCTTATGCGGCCTTCGATTGGGCTTCGCAGCGCTGCGAAACCAAAGTCGGCAATTCGGAAACCGTGGTGCGCGAAGGCACCCATCCGCTGGCCGACCCCGCATGGCTGCTGCCCATCTGGCTGCGCCACATCACGCGCCATGGGCAAAGCGCGCCGGCCGGCACCGTCGTCACCACAGGGTCGTGGGTCGGCATCGTGCCCTGCCGCCGCGGCGATCAGGTAACCGCGGAATTTGCGGGCATCGGCTCGGTTCGCTTGATCGTGTAGCGCCCTCCCCCCACGCCCGAGCACGCCACCAGAAAGTCGAGCACCGCGCGCACGCGTGCTGGCAAGGTGCCGGCCTTGCCGATGTACACCGCGTGGATCGGCTCCACCTCGGCGGGGTTGAATTCCTGCAGCAGCGGCACCAGCCGGCCCGCATCGATGTCGTGCTGGATGTGATACAGCGACAGCCGTGCCACGCCCGCGCCGGCAATGGCCAGCTGCCGCAAGGTTTCGCCATCGCCCGCGCGCACCGGGCCGGCTACGGGCAGCGAGATCATCCGTCCATCGACACGTAATGGCCAATCAGGCGTATTGCGCCGGTAGCTCCAGCCCAACCTGTTGTGCGCCTCCAGCTCCTGCGGCGTGTGCGGCGTGCCGTACTTGGCAAGGTAATCGGGCGAGGCCACGATCGCCTGGCTGGTTTCGCCGAGGCGCCGCGCCACCAGGTCTGAAGGCGGCAACTGCCCCCAGCGGATCGCGATGTCGGCACGCTCGTCCATCAGGTCGACGATGCGGTCGGTCAGCGCAATGTCCAGCGTGATTTGCGGATGCAGCTCGAGCAGCCTGGGCACCAGCGGCACCAGCTTGTGGTGCCCGAAAGACACGCTCGCGTTGATGCTCACCCGCCCGCGCGGCGCGGCGCCCGCGGCGGCGCAGCGCTCGGCCTCGTCCATGTCGGCCAGCACCCGCGTGCTGCGCTCGTAGAAATGCAGGCCTTCGGGCGTAAGCTGCAGCTTGCGCGTGGAGCGGTGCACCAGTTGAATGCCAAGCCGCAATTCGAGCCGCGCGACGAGCTTGCTCACCGCGGAAGGCGTCATGTCGAGCAGCCGTGCCGCGGCAGAAAACCCGCCGGATTCGACCACCTGCACGAAGGCCTCCATTTCACCGGAGCGGTTCACATCGATACGCGGCATGGCGGCTCCTCGGCTTTCAGCTGTGACTTCAATTCACAAGTCTATGTACAGCCGGCATTCTAGTCATCCATGGGGATAACCCGCACAGTAGAGCCATCATGCCAATCGCTCTACTCGCCCTTACCGCCGGTGCCTTCGGAATAGGCACCACCGAATTCGTCATCATGGGCCTGCTGATGCAGGTCTCGGCGGATCTCCATGTCTCCATCACCGCCGCCGGCTTGCTGATTTCGGGCTATGCGCTCGGTGTTGCGGTCGGCGCGCCCATGCTCACCATTGCCACCCGCAAGCTGCCGCGCAAAACGGTGCTGCTGGCGCTGATGGCAATCTTCACGCTCGGCAACCTGGCTTGCGCGCTCGCGCCCAACTACGAGCTGCTGATGGCCGCGCGTGTGATCACATCGCTCGCGCATGGCACCTTCTTCGGCGTGGGCTCGGTCGTGGCCACGGGCCTCGTGGCGCCGGAGCGCCGCGCCTCGGCCATCGCCATCATGTTCACCGGCCTCACGGCCGCCACGCTGCTCGGCGTGCCGGCGGGTGCATGGCTCGGCCTGCAGTACGGATGGCGCGCCACCTTCTGGGCTGTGACGCTGATTGGCGTGCTGGCATTTGCAGTGCTCGCGCTCTTTGTGCCCC
This sequence comes from Variovorax paradoxus, assembly GCF_029919115.1. Taxonomy (NCBI): domain Bacteria; kingdom Pseudomonadati; phylum Pseudomonadota; class Betaproteobacteria; order Burkholderiales; family Comamonadaceae; genus Variovorax; species Variovorax paradoxus. The sequence continues at coordinate 2,119,881 of NZ_CP123990.1, read as the reverse complement.
GCGTCAAGGGCGAGGCCAAGCCGGCACCGCTGCGCGATGAGCTTGCGGTGCTCGCACGGCCCCAGGTGCTGCTGGGCCTTGCGATGACGGTGCTCGGCTTCGCGGGCGTGTTCGTGGTGTTCACCTACATCCAGCCCTTGCTGACGCAAGTCACCGGCCTGCCTGAATCGGCGGTATCACCGATATTGCTGGTGTTCGGCGGCGGCCTTGCCGTGGGCAACATTCTTGGCGGCAAGCTGGCCGACCGCGCAACGATGCCCGCCGTGATCGGCACGCTGGTGGCGCTGGCCGGCGTGCTCGGCGCAATGCAATTCACCATCGCCACGCCGTTCACCGCCGTGGTGTTCGTCGGCCTGCTCGGCATCGCTTCTTTCGCGACGGTGGCGCCCATGCAGCTGCGCGTGCTCGAGAAGGCTTCGGGCGCGGGCCAGAACCTGGCGTCGAGCCTGAACATCGCGGCCTTCAACCTGGGCAACGCACTCGGCGCATGGATGGGAGGCGCAGTCATCGACCACGGCCCGGGATTGCGTGCGCTCGGCTGGGTGGCTGCGCTCCTCACGCTCGTTGGCCTGGCAATCGCGCTCTGGAGCCGGTCGCTCGACTGGCGCGAGAGCAACAACGGCGCTCCGGCCGACTGCGCCTCTTCGGCGCAAGCCTGAACCACTCAACGACCATAACAAGGACACCATCATGGAACAACGCTTTCTCGGCCGCTCCGGCTTCAAGGTTCCCGCACTAGGCTTCGGCGCCGGCACCTTCGGCGGGCAAGGCCCGCTCTTCAGCGCCTGGGGCAACACCGACGTCGAAGGCGCACGCGGCATCGTCGACCTGGCGCTCGATGCCGGCGTAACGCTGTTCGACACGGCCGACGTGTATTCGAACGGTGCATCGGAATCGATTCTCGGCGCCGCGCTCAAGGGCCGGCGCGACAAGGCGATCATCTCGACCAAGCTCTCGCTGCGTGCGGGCGACGGACCGAACGACGTCGGCGCCTCGCGCCACCACCTGATCGCCGCAACGGAGGCTGCGCTCAAGCGCTTGGACACCGACTACATCGACATCCTGCAGCTGCACGCCTTCGATGCGATGACGCCGGTCGAGATGGTGCTCGACACGCTCGACGACCTGGTGCGCGCGGGCAAGGTGCGGCTCATTGGCGCATCCAACTTCTCGGGCTGGCAGCTGATGAAGTCACTTGCGGCCTCCGACCGTATGGGGCTGCAGCGCTTTGTGGCCAACCAGACCTACTACTCGCTGATCGGCCGCGACTACGAGTTCGAACTGATGCCGCTCGGCATCGACCAAGGCCTGGGCGCCATCGTCTGGAGCCCGCTGGGTTGGGGCCGCCTCACGGGCAAGGTGCGGCGCGGCCAGCCGCTACCCGCCGGCAGCCGCCTGCATGAAACCGCCGGCTTCGCGCCGCCCGTGGACGACGAGCGCCTGTACCGCGTGGTCGATGCAATGGACCAGGTGGCCGAGGAAACCGGCAAGACCGTGCCGCAGATCGCGCTCAACTGGTTGCTGCAGCGGCCCACCGTGTCGAGCGTGCTGATCGGTGCGCGCAACGAAGAGCAGTTCAAGCAGAACCTTGGCGCACTCGGCTGGCAGCTCAGCGCGGAGCAGATCAAGCGGCTCGACGCGGCCAGCGCGGTGACGCCGCCCTACCCTTACTACCCGTACTGGAACGGGCAATTCGCCGAGCGCAGCCCCGTGGCGGTATGAGCCGGCCGAGGTAGATGAACGCCTAGGCCAGCGCGGCGTCGACAGAGCGCTCGTTCGCCAGTGCTCCACCAAGTTGGTCCACCAGCCGATCGACTTCCTGCTCAGCCTTGCGAATCGATTGCGCGAGCTCCTCGCCGCCGAACTCGTCGGACTCCACCGCCGCTTCGTACACATCGGTAATGCCGATGTAGCCAACCACGGAGTGCACAGAGCTTTCGACATGGTTCAGGTGTGCGATCCGTCCACCCGTGCCATAGCCGTGGTCGCCGCGAGCGCCGAGCAGCACCATGCGCTTGCCCGCATCCGCGAGCAGCGGCCAGTACGGCACGGCACCGCGTGCACGGTCAAAACCAAAAGTGCGGCCCACACGCACGATGTTGTCGATATACGCCTTGAACTGCGCGGGCACGCTGAAGTTGTACATCGGCAAGCCCACCACGATCACGTCGGCGGCAATCAACTGGTCGACGAGCCGGTCGCTCTCAGCCAGTGCCTCGGCCATCCACGGCTCGCGTTCGGCGGGCGGTGTGAACGCTGCATGAATCCAGCGGCCGTTGACGTGTGCGGGCGGGTGCTGGCCCACGTCGAGGTAGTCGATGCGGTCGCTCGGGCGGGCCTGGCGCCAACGCTCGACAAAGCGCGCGGAGAGCCGGCGCGTGTGCGAGCCGTGAGGGTCGATTCCTGAAAGCCCGGGGCGGGCGCTGGTGTCGATATGGAGAAGGTTCATGGTCGTCAATGAGTGAGTTGATCTGTTCTGTTCGGTGCGTTCAAAATGACTGCACAGGCCTCTAATCTAGAGACGACACCAGACTCCTACAAACGATCATTTCTCCATCGATGAACGAAAATAGCTCACCTGTTCGCCGACCGCGCAGCTTGCCACCCCTGCTCTCGCTGCGCGCATTCGAAGCGGCGGCCGCGCATTTGAGCTTTCAGCGCGCGGCGCACGAGCTTTCCGTGACGCCATCGGCCATCAGCCATCAGGTGCGCGCGCTCGAAGACACGCTCGGCCGGCCGCTGTTTCGCCGGCTCACGCGGCAGTTGGCCTTGACACCCGCGGGCCAGCGGCTTTTCGACGACCTGCGCGCAGGCTTCGACGCGCTTGAAGCCGGAATCGAAAGACTGCGCCAGCCTGCCGCACTGCAGGCCGTCACGCTCACCACCAACACCGCTTTTGCCGCCCGTTGGGTGCTGCCGCGCATGGCCGGCTTTGGCAAGGCGTGCCCCGGCATCGAGCTGCGGCTGCACGCCAGCGAGTCGCTCGTCGACCTGGCGCGTGGCGATGCCGACATTGCCGTGCGCTCCGGCAGCGGCAACTGGCCCGGTCTCACTGTGAGCGAGTTGATGGCCGAGCAATACGCACCGCTGTGCAGCCCGATGCTCGGCCTGAAGCGCGTGAGCGATCTGCCGAAGCACCAGCTGATTCACGCCGATTGGCAGCCCGGCGCCGCTGCGCCCGCAACCTGGCCGCGTTGGTTTCGCGAGGCCGGCATTGCGCCGCCCCGTGGCCGATCGATGAAGGCTGCGGGCCTCTCGTTCTCCGACGAAACCCACGCCATCCTCGCCGCCCTCGCGGGCCATGGCGTGGCGCTGCTCAGCCTTACCCTCGCGGCCGAAGAGCTACGCAGCGGCGCGCTGGTGCAGCCCTTCGGGCCGGCGCTGGACACCGGAAGCTACTTTCTCGCGACGGCGCAGGGACGCGAAAATGAACCGGCGATTCGCGGCGTCTGGGACTGGATCGCGTCGCAGGCCGCGGCAGCTGCCTGATGCAGCCTCACATACCCTTAAGGCACCCAAGATGAAGAACATGAACCTCGCACTGGCGCGCCTTCTTCACGGCGTTGTCGCACTCGCCGCGCTGGCGGGCATCGGCCTCGAACTCGCCGCGGCAATCACCGGCGGCGCGGGAGCCGCCCCGACGCATCTCGAGCGCTTTGTGCGGCTCTTCAGCTACTTCACCATCGACGCGAACATCCTCATCGGCGGCGTGAGCGCCTTGCTCGCTTTTCGTCCCGCGCACGATGGCCGACTGTTCCGTCCGCTGCGGCTGACCGCTGTCTTGAGCATTGCCGTGACGGGTATCGTCTTCCACACTGTGCTCACCGGGCTGCGCGAGCTGACGCCGTCCGGGCAGCTGGCCAACTTTCTGCTGCACACCGTGACACCGGTCGTCGCGGTGCTCGGCTGGTTGCTCGTCGGCCCGCGGCCGCGCATCGACGGCGGCACCATCGGTCTCTCGGTACTGCTGCCGCTGGCGTGGATCGTCTACACCTTCGCGCGCGGTGCGTTCGTCAGCTGGTATCCGTATCCGTTCATGGATGTCGGTGCGCTGGGGTTCGGGCGTGCGGTGCTCAACTCGGTGGTGGTTGCCGTGATCTTCCTGGTCATGGCATTCGGCTTGCGGCTGCTGGAGAAGCAGCTTCCTTCAGCGCCGGCGGCCTGAAAGCTTCAGCGCAGCGGCAGCTCGATGCAGCCTGCAAGCGGCACCGCGGTGACGCGTTCGCTGCTCGCAACGACGACAGCTCGGCCGGGCTGCGCAGCGCGCCGGGCCAGCGCATTCCACAGGTGATGAATCGATCGGGCATCGAGCGCAGCCGTAGGCTCGTCGAGCAGCACCAGCGGACGTCCCGATGCCAGTGCTGCCGCCAGCCACACCTTGCGCTTCGAACCGGTCGAGAGCATGTACATCGGTTTCTCGAGATGCGGGGTCAGTGCGAAGCCTTCGACGAGGGCCTGCCATGAAGCCTCATCGAAACCCGCATCACCTTCGCTGAGCGTTGCCGTGCATGCGTGGGCCGTGACCTGGTCGAAGGCCTCCGTCGTTGGATCGCAGAAGAAGACGTTCCGGCGATAGGCATCGGGTGCGAGGTCGAGCCGCGCGCCCACTACCGTCAGACGCCCGGTCGCAGCCAGCGCGCCGGCCATCAGGCGAAGCAAGGTGGACTTTCCGGTGCCGGTGTCGCCATACAGCAGCGCGACGCCCTCCCCGATGGCCACGGACCAACCGGACGCCAGCGGGGGCTGGCCCGGGTACGCGAAGCCCAGATCCTGGAGTTGAAGAATCGAGGAAGAAGTCGAAGGATTCATGCCCCGGTTGTAGCCGCAAACGATCAACCAGCCCGCAATTGCTCCCGCAGCTTCTGCCCGATCTCGGGCCGCTCGAGAAACGGATCCGCCGGGTTCTTGACCTCGACGATGTTCTCCATGCGGCTTCGCACATTGCCCAGCGCCTTCGGATGGCTGAACACGTAGAACTGGTTGTCTCTGATCGCCTCGAACACCTTCGCCGCCACCTCGGCCGCAGTGATCTTGCCGCTGCTCACCGCCTTGTTGCTCATGGCTTGGCCGATCAGCTGGCTCTTCGTGAGCTCCGTCTCCTTCGGCGCGTTCGGGCGGTTGCGCTCGCTGCTTGTGATGCCGGTGGGCACGAAGTAGGGACACAGCAGGCTCGCGCCGATCTGGTCTGTGACGAGGTTCAGGTCTTGGTAAAGCGTTTCGGTCAGGCTTACCACCGCAGCCTTGGCGGCGTTGTAGATGCCCATGTTGGGCGGCGTGAGCAGGCCCGCCATGCTGGCCGTGTTGGTGATGTGGCCGCGGTAGCCCGGGTCCTTGGCGGCGGCTTCGAGCATCATCGGCGTGAACAGGCGCACGCCGTGAATCACGCCCCACAGGTCGACGCCCAGCACCCATTCCCAATCGGCCACCGTGTTTTCCCACACCAGGCCGCCCGCGCCCACGCCGGCATTGTTGAACACGAAGTGCGGCGCACCGAAGCGCTCTTTCACCGCAAGGGCCAGTGCCTCCATCTGCGCAGCGTCGGACACGTCGACCTTGCGGGCCAGCACCTGCGCGCCAGCGGCTTCCATCTCGGCCTGGGCCTTGTCGAGCGCGTCTTGCTGCACATCGACCAGCACCAGGTTCATGCCGCGCGCGGCCCCGATGCGTGCGCACTCCAGCCCAAAGCCCGAGCCTGCGCCGGTGAGTACGGCCGTCTTGCCCTTGAAGTCCTGAATCATTTGCCGGTGTCCTTCTTGCGTTGAAAGTTTTGTCTCTGATTGACGTTGGTGCGGCAATTGAAATACGAAAAGCGCTGCGGCGCAGTCACGAAGGTGCCCCGCGCGAGAAGCTTTCAGGCTTCGGCTTGCTTCAGCACGTAGCCGATGCGCGGAAAATGCACGTGCACCGTGCCCACGCGCTCGTGGCTGCGCTCCAGCGTGTAGTGCGTGCGCGTGGCGGCCACCAGCGTACCGGGTGTTTCCTCGAGGCCGAAGCTCTCGGCGCGAACCGTGACGGCGCTTCCCAGCGGAATGCCGTGGTCGTCCTGAAAGGTGCTGTCCGTCAGCAGCGTGTGCGGCGTGGCAGCCTTGGCGATGGCAATGGCCTCGTCCGGATTCGATCTTTCAGGCGCACCGTGGCCAATGGCGGCCATGCGGTCCATCCAGTCGACCACCGCGGGCGTGAGGTCGAGAATGCCCCGCACCGAGTCGATGCGGCGCGTGTACCAGAGCGGGTGGTACGCCGAAAAGTCGGCAATGCACGGCGCTTCGCCCAGCAGGTAGGGCTTGTCGTCGAGCATGTCGGACAGGCGGCGCAGATAAGACTTGTACGCACTGGTCGCATCGGCCGGGCGCAGCCGCGTCATGTTGCCCGTGCTCATCTTCGCGCGATCTTCGCCGAAGGCCTTGGCGGCTTCAGGCGGCGCCTTGGCAAACACCTCGGCCACGCCGCGTGGCTGCAGGTTCCAGGCCATCGCGGCCCAGAACAGCGTGGTGTCGGCCCACTGCGAGAGGATGCGCGACATACCCTTTTCGGGCTCCGGGTAGAGCGTCGCCTCGGGCTGGAGATGTTCCAGCACATCGGCGATGAGTGCGCTGTCGCAGTAGATGTCGGCGCCGATCTGCAGGAACGGCGTCTTGCGGTAGCCGCCGGTGAGTATTCCCACCTCGGGCTTGGGCATGATGGCCGGAATGAGGACGGACTTCCACGGCAGCTTCTTGGCGCCGAGGATGAGCCGCACCTTCTCGGAAAACGGCGAAGTGTTGTAGTGGTGGAGGATGAGTTCGGCCATCGGCGTCCTTGTGTTCTTTCTTTGAATTGTTCGGGAGCATGCGATCAGCGCGGGCTGGCGCGCTCGATGATCGAATCGAAATCGGTGTCCGCACCCAGCGTGCCGAATGCGTTGCCCCAATCGCCGCCCAGGCGCGATGCGCAGAAGGCGCCCACAACGGCGGGCGGTGCGGTCTGCGCAAGCAACGCAGCTTGCACCGCCAGGGCCACGTCCTGTGCCAGACGGCGCGCCTCGGTTTCGGAGGCCATCGCCTCGATGCGGGACGGCAGCGCTTCGGCCAGACGGTCGAGTGCGGCGTGCTGGCCGCGTGCCGGCGCCAGCTCTTTGGAGAGGGCCGCTACGGCATCGCCCTTGCGCAGGCCGCGCAGCAGGTCGAGCGCCATGATGTTGCCCGCGCCTTCCCAGATGGAGTTGAGCGGCATCTCGCGGTAGATGCGGGCCATGGTGCCTTCGCCGCCCTCCTCCACATAGCCGTTGCCGCCCAGGCATTCCATGGCCTCTTGCGCAAAGTGGCTGCCGCGCTTGCAGATCCAGAACTTGGCGACCGGCGTGAGCAGGCGCGCCATCAGCCGTTCATGTTCATCGTCCTGCCGGTCGAACGCGCGGGCAAGGCGGATGGCGAGCGCGGTAGAGGCTTCGCTTTCGAGCGCGAGATCCGCCAGCACGTTCTTCATGAGCGGCTGCTCGACAAGCGGCTTGCCGAAGGCGTTGCGCTGCACGGTGTGGTTGATGGCCAGGCTCAGCGCCTGACGCATGAGGCCGCTGGTGCCCAGTGCGCAGTCGAGCCGCGTCATCGTGCCCATCTCGAGGATCTGCGGAATGCCGCGCCCCTCTTCGCCCACCAGCCACGCACTGGCGCCATGGAACTCGACCTCCGAACTCGCATTGGCCTTGTTGCCGAGCTTGTCCTTCAGGCGCTGGATGTGGATGGCATTGCGGGCGCCATCCCCCATCCATTCCGGCAACACGCGGGGCAGGAAAAAGCAGCTCAGCCCGGCAGGCGCCTGCGCCAGCACCAGGAAGGCATCACACATCGGCGCCGAGAAAAACCACTTGTGGCCGGTGATCGCGTAGCGCTCGCCCCAGGCGTCGCTGCCCTCGCGCACGGCACTTGTGGTGTTGGCCCGCACGTCCGAGCCGCCCTGCTTTTCGGTCATGCCCATGCCCATGGTCACGCCTGGCTTGTCCTTGAACGACTTGAGCGCAGGGTCGTACCAAAGGCTGCCGACCTTTGCCCCCCAGTCTGCATACACCGCCGCATTGCTGCGCAGTGCGGGCGTTGCGGCGTAGGTCATCGAAATGGGGCAAAGAACCGACGGCTCCAGCTCGGTGAAGAGCATGAAGCCCGCCGCCCGCTGCACGTGCGGCGAGGCGGAAGTGCCGGTCCACGGTGTGCCATGCAGGCCCGCGCCGACGGCGGCCTTC